>JAQURY010000024.1 GCA_028715395.1 Minisyncoccota bacterium | reverse complement strand
CCAATCCACCGCTCAGGATATGGAAAAAATGGTGGAATATGTTTTTAAAAATCATCCGGAGTTTTTGGACATCAGCAGGCAAAAAAATGTAGAATTAAAAGAGATTGGGACAGGGAGAAAGAGGATACTGAAAAACATGAATGAATTTGCGGGAGAAGAGGACTTTTTAGGGGGAAAAACCGGCTTTATAGACTCTTCCAAGGGCAATCTTATTTCCTTGTTCAAATATCGCGGCAGTGTTTTGGCCATTACGGTTTTCGGGGCGGAAGAAAGGTTTAAGGAAACAACGAAAATTTTAAACTGGCTGAAAATAAATTATTCGGTGGCATCAACCGAGATTCAAGAAGAAAAAATAATTTTATGATTTCACAAGCGGCAAATGTATTGGGATTGACTGTGGTGTCGTTTTTGGCGGCGCTGATTTTAACTCCGACGACGGTCCGGATTTTGAGGAAGCTTAACGCCAATAAACAAATCCGTCCGGTGATTGCCGACCTTCACGGGCACAAAGAAAATACTTTGACGATGGGAGGAATAATGATTTGGGCTACGGTTGTCGGAATAGCGATTATAATCGGAGTTTTATCTTTGTTTTTTGACGGATTTTGGTCAAATTTAAATATTATAGACAGAGCCGAAACGTATTTGCCTTTGGCGGCCATGCTTATTGCGGCGGCCTTGGGAATGGTTGACGACATGCTGGGAGTTTTGAGAATCGGGCCGAGCGGCGGCGGGTTGAAGGTTTCCCAAAAATTGATAATGTACGCAGTTATCGCTTTGCTTGGCGGATTATGGTTTTATTACAAACTTGAGTGGAGCAGCTTGTACGTTCCTTTTTTGGGCAATGTTTATATCGGCGGCTGGTATGTTCCGATATTTATGTTTGTGATTGTGGCCAGCGCTTTTTCCGCCAATGAGACGGACGGCTTGGACGGACTGCTTGGAGGAACTTCTTTGTTTTCTTTCGGCGCTTTGACCGTGGTGGCGTTTGCGCTGGGCAGATATCATCTGGCGGCTTTTAGCGGAGCGCTTATCGGGGCGCTGCTGGCGTTTTTATGGTTTAACATAAATCCGGCGAAGTTTTTTATGGGAGATACCGGCTCAATGTCGCTGGGAATCACGATGGGAGTTATTGCGATGCTTACCAACACGGCTTTATTTCTGCCGTTTTTCGCTTTTATTCCGCTGGTGGAATCTTTGTCGGTGATTATCCAGATAATCAGCAATAAACTTTTTCATAAGAGGGTTTTCAAGATGGCGCCAGTTCATCATCATTTTGAGAAAATTGGCTGGCCGGAAACCGAGGTCACAATGCGTTTCTGGATTATATCGGCGGCTTTCAGCGCTTTAGGGTTGATATTGTTTTTTATCAGTAAGTTTTTAATAACGTAACATGAAATATCTAAGCAAACTTTCCGAGAGTCATTTGGCGGGAAAAACCTGCCTTTTGCGGGCGGATTTTAATCTGAAATCCGACAAAGACGTTTTCAGGATTTTAGAATCTCTTCCGACGATTAAATTTTTATTGAAAAACAAAGCAAAAATTTTGATTTTAAGCCACCGGGGAAGGCCGCCACTGCTGGGCAGCAAGAAATGGAACATGGAAGGAAAGGAATTCAGCTTGGAGCCGATAGCAAAAATTTTATCGGACAAACTGGGAGAAAAAGTGTTTTTTATGAGAAGCTTTGATTTTGGGGGAATCAACATGCATTTAAAAATTTCCGATCCGGGCAAAGTTTTTTTACTGGAAAATTTGCGGTTTTTAAAAGGCGAAGAGGAAAACGACAAGAAATTGGCAAAAAAACTGGCCGGATTGGGAGATATTTATATAAATGACGCTTTTGCCGTCAGTCATAGGGCCAACGCTTCGGTTGAGGCGATAACGAGATATTTGCCGAGTTATGCGGGGCTTTTAATGGAAAAAGAAATCAAAAATCTTTCGTCGTTGTTTCATCCGAAGAGGCCGCTGGTGGTTATTTTGGGCGGAGCGAAAATTACCGATAAAATAGGAATCATCAAAAATTTATGGAAGCAGACAAAATGTTTTTTGGTGGGTAGTTCGGTCTTGAATAACTCCAACCAGAAAGAAGTCAAAAAATACATTAAAAACAAGAAAGTCATATTGCCCTTGGATAGCATAAGGGTTAAAGATAATTATTTGGATATCGGGCCGAAAACAATCGCGGAATACAAGAAAATTCTCAAAAAGGCCAAAACAATTATTTGGAACGGCCCGGTTGGAATGAACGAAAATAAAAGATATGCGGGCGGTTCTAACGCTATCGCCAAGGTGGTGGCCGGTTCCAGGGCGTTTACGGTAGTTGGCGGAGGAGAAACAACCAATTTAATTTTGAATCTCGGTTTAACGAAAAAAATAAAATTTCTTTCAACTGGCGGAGGAGCGATGCTGGAATTTTTAGCGGGGAAAAAATTGCCCGGAATTCGGGCATTGAAATAGCGACATGAATTTTAAGAAAAAATACAATCTTTATTTTCATAATGATTTTGACGGAATGGCTTCAGGGGCGATAATGCTCAATTTTTTGAAATCAAAAGGCGGAGATATCCGCAATTTTTTTCCGGTAAATCATCCGATGAGCCATGAAAAATGGGTTTCTTTCAAGCTGAAAAAACCCGCCATTATATTCGATTTCTTTTATCATCCGGATGCCGAAATCTGGACAGACCATCATCAGACGACATTTGTTAAAAAAGAATGGCAAAAAAAATTCAAGAACGGAAAACTTCGCCAGTGGAATTTTAAGAGTCCGTCCAACAGCGAATTTTTGATAAATCATCTCCGGAAAAACCTGGGTTTTAAGCCCGCGCCGTTTATTAAAGAATTGGCCGAGTGGGCGGATATTATAGATTCCGCGGGCTATAAATCGGTTAAGCAGGTTTTTGATTTGCGGATTCCAGCAAAGCAGATTTGTTTTGCCCAGGACGAAGATTATTCCGCCGGATTTATGAAGTTTCTGATAAAAGAATTAAGCCAAAAATCAATGAAAAAAGTGGCCAATCTGCCCAAGGTTAAAAAACTGGTAAAAAGATATAAAAATAAATTTAGCAGTTCAATAAAGTATTTTAAAAACAATTTTGAAGTTATCGGGAAAACCGGATTTTTGAAAATAGAAAAAGAGCGTTTAATAGATTATCATTTCATATCTTATTATTTTGACCGGAATATCTATTTTTCGGTGGATTTGATAAAAAGAAGAGGATTTTTTAAGTTACATGCGGATATTAATCCATGGCACAAGCCCAAGTCATACAAAAAAATAGATATTGGGAAATTTATGAGAGAAAATTATGACGGCGGCGGCCATGCCGGCGTAGGCGCGGCAATGATAAGGGGAGAGGGGCGGGCTTTTAAAGCGGCGCAGGAAGTTATAAAATATTTAAACAATTTTTAAAAATGAAAAATAAAAAATATTACGCTTATTTAATTTTAAAAACTGGTGAGAAGGGAGTAGCCGGCAATTGGGATGAATGCGCGAAAAAAGTTTTAAGGAAAGAAGCAAGGTTCAGGGCGTTTGATACGGAAAAAGAAGCGGAAGAATGGCTGGGTTGCGGAGCGGAATACGAAAAACGCCTTAAACCCGTTCTTAAAAAGGGGATTTATTTTGATTCTGGAACGGGCAGGGGCTTGGGAGTGGAAATAAATGTTAGCGATGAATCGGGGAATAAATTATTGACTAAGGTAATGCCTAAAAAATTGGTCCATAAAAAACACGAGACGCACTTTGTTTCAAGGGGCTCCACAAACAATTATGGAGAGCTTCTTGCGTGTTTTTATGCCTTAAAAACAGCTTTAAAATCAGGTGTTAAAAAAATATTCGGAGATAGCAAATTAGTCATTAATTTTTGGTCAAAAGGAATAATAAAAAAAGACAAACTGGGAAAAGAAACCCTTGATTTAATCGATAAAGTTTATAAGTTGCGCAATAAGTTTGAAAAAAGCGGCGGGGAAATAAAATATATTTCAGGGGATGATAATCCGGCAGATTTAGGATTTCATTAATTAAATATAAAATTTGTTTTAAATATATTAATATAAAATTGCAATGATTAAATCAATGCGATTTAAATCCAATATTGGCCAATCATCATTTACCCTTGTCGAGCTTCTTATTGTAATGGGTATAGTATCAGTTCTTGCCGCTGTAGTCGTAATCGTTATTAACCCAATTCAAATAATGGCCGAGTCAAGAGACAGCCAAAGATTGGCTGAGCTTAACACCATAAACTCAGCTTTGATATATTACCAATCTGTAAATGGCACAGGATATGGAACGGCTACGAATGTTTATATCTCTCTTCCTGATCTTGATGGAGATACTCAATGTATAGATGATTATCCAACTCTTCCGGATCTTGCTGCGGGATATTCATATTTTTGCAATTCAAGTTTAGCTAATTTAAGAAATTTAAACGGAACAGGGTGGATTCCCGTCAATTTTTCTTCTAAAATGTCCAACATAGGATCATTTTTTTCATCTTTGCCGGTAGATCCTAAAAATACCGCGGCGGGAAGTTTTTTCTATTCTTATATACCAGGCGGAAGCTGGGCTCTTTCCGCAGAAATAGAATCTACCAAGTATCTTAGTGATGCCTCTGGAGATAACGGTCAGGATGCAACAAGATTTGAAATTGGAAGCGATATAAATCTTAATTTAGCGCTTGTTGAGGCGGCAGAAAGCTGTTCTGACAGTATAAAAAACCAAGACGAAACAGATGTTGATTGCGGAGGAGATATTTGTGACACTTGCGCTAATGGATTAACTTGTTCTGATAATAATGATTGCACATCGGGAAATTGTTCTGCTGGGGTATGCGCGGCGGCGTGGAGTTATCCTACAGAGGGTTTGGTTGCTCATTGGAATTTTGACGAAAATACGGGCACAACAGCCGCTGATTCATCAGGAAATGAGCGCACATTAACTATGTGGCAAACTCTAACATGGGTATCTGGAATAAGTGGGAGCGCCTTACATAACGCCGGTGGGTTTTTTAATCATAATAATGCGGCTATGAAATACGCCGGTTCGTTTGGAGCAACAACTGAAATGACAATGAATTGGTGGATAAAACCCGATAATATTCGTGGTGGAGAACAGCAAGGCTGGTCTATAAATTCAGAGATGGGCTATAGTAATTATTATTATCCTTACGACGGGTTCAGTTTAATTTCTGGTGGAGTTGATGTTTCAAAACAAGATTTATCAATAACGGCGGATACTTGGTATATGCTAACGTTAACATATAAAAGGAATGGCAAGGCGCGTTTTTATTTTAACGGAAGTCTAGTTGCCGGAAGAGAAGAAACGGCTCCAGATACTGATGTGCCGGCACAGTCTGGTTTTAATGCTTGTGGATATGGATCGGGCGGATGGAACGCCGATTTTGAGGGGTCATGTGATGAATATGGAGTATGGACTAGACAGTTAAGCGATGCCGAGATTTTAGATATTTATAATAATCAAAGGCCCTAAAAAATATTATATAAATAAAACAAAATCCCGTCTTGCGACGGGATTTTGATTGACAACCGATAAGCCGGATTCTGTTTTCTAACTTACGCTAGAACGATAACAATTTGTCTAGGTCTTCGATTACTCTCAGACTCAAGCGGCACACTCTTTCGAGTACGGCCTTGCACTCTGTAAGGATTTAGCCGTTTCATTCCAATCTTTTTGTCCCTGCGATTGGACTGGACCATCTACGTTGGGATTGGGTCCTTCCGAAACTTTCGATTCGGAACGTTTCTGCTCGCACCTCGCGCCTTGCGGCGTATGGCTGTTAGCCATTACATTTTTAACCCGATAACTCGGGTAAGTGTCCGGACTTTCCTCTCTGACTTGCGTCAGAGCTGTCATCTAAGTTGTCAACAAATGAATTATACCATACAAATTAGATTTTTGCAAATGAAAAAGGACTTACGCTGTTAAGCAATAAGTCCTTTGGTTTGCCGGTTTTACCAGCCGTTTTTCCTGAATGTTCTCACACAGCGGGACCAGGCGATTTGGTAAGGATTTTCGAGGATTGTCCACAAAAATCCGATAACCTTCCGCAGGTTGAGCGCGGCCGCAACCGCGAGGCAAAACACCATGATCTTCAGCGGCGATGTGTTGTCGCTTTCTACCGCTCCGATGAGCGCGTAGACCGCGATGATTACCGCTAGTAGCGTGATGAATCCGCGGAGTCCCGACCAGAATTTCTTTCTGGCGTTTTTCTTGTCTATGGCTTTGTTCGTGTTAAGCATCAGTATCTGAAGCTGCCTTCTTTCTTTCTCTGTTTCAGTCATTTTTTTCTCCTTCTGTGTTGGTTGAATTGGGGTTGACGACTTTTGCCATCATAACAAGCCCCACGAAGAGAACCGCCATTCCGCCGATTATGGTTTTTTCCATAATGAACGGAGAAACGACGGCAAGTACCATCGCCATGGTGATAATTGCCGATCTGATTGATTCTTTCATTTACTTCTCCTTTATTAAAATGTGAAGAGCTTTTATTTTGAGCTTATAGTATAGCATGTTTTAGCACTATTGTCAAATAAATAGATATGTGTTATATTGCTTTTCTAAGCAGTTCATTCCAAATTTAGGGAGGATTGGTTCATGGCAAGAGGAAGCATCAGGGAAGTCACGGAGAAGAGATTCGTCGAAACGGCAACGGGCCGCATTGCCAGAGTAACAATGGCAATAAGGCGCGGCGGCCAGGAGTTGCAGGAAGATTTTTACCGCAACGGGCTTGGCAAGGCCGATTCGGTCGGCCGCAGGTTCGACATTCCTCAGGACGAAATGAAGAGGATGAAGAACGCGGCAGACCGCATTTTGTCTCCGCTTCCCGAAAAGCAGAAGGTCACAGCGACAGCGCCGAAGAAGGCCGAGGCTGGTGTTTCGGAACAGAAGGCCGCGGAAGAAATTCCCGAGATGGCGGATTTCGCTATCGGATGTCCCGCCAGATAAAGGCTGGCATCGTATTAATCAAGGATAAAGAGAATCCCTCGCATATGCAGCGGGGGATTTTTTATAGTTTATAAATAAATATTGAGGCTCCTGCGCGGGCGGTCGGGGACAGCGGATTTTCAAGCCAGGAGTATTTGTCTTCCGGATTTTGATTAAATCCGGAGACCGGCGTAGCCAAAGAGCCCCGCAAAGAATTTACGGAAATTGCCAGCCATTCAATTCCTATTTCTTTCGGATTTCCTTTGGCGGACCACCAGGGTTCAAATTTGTCTCCGAGGGAATATTTCGGGCTGCCTCCGCCAAAATAATCAACGGCAATTTTTTGAATATTGTTTTCTTCAACCCATTTTTCAAGCCGGTTTAAATCCTGCCCCCAGTCAAAATTGGAATCAGTGGCGTATTTATGGCCGTTGTAGGTTCCGCCGAACAGTTCGTTATATCGGGAAAGAAAATTGGGATAAATCGCGAGAGGAGTAATTATAAACCAGATTATAAGAGTAAAAAGAATAATCGCTTTTATTGAAGCGTCTTTTAACCATTTGATATAAAACAATAATTTATCGGAATAATTTGCCGGAGTTATTTGCGGAAGAACGGTTATCCATTTTTTTACGGCTTTAACCGAAAGAATATAAATGAACGGCAGAGAAGGCATAAGATGCCTGAATCCGATATTTAGCGGGCTTTTCATGCTGTATGCCCAGTAAATTATTACGAACAGCAGCATTGAAAATTCCATAAAACTTATATTAAGATATTCGTTCAATTTTCCCGATGCGTATTTTATTCCTTTTTTGAAATTATTAAATATGTCGCCAAGGGTCAGAAGCAGAGCTGAAAAAACAACCATCAAAATGGGCAGAGATTCTTTCATTAAATAAATGAGAGGGAAATAATACCACCAGCCTTTCGAGGAAAGCTGGCCGAGGAAGTAAGCGTTGTTTCCTCCGGCGGACCGCTGAAGAACCATAATGACTCCCAGAGAATATTCGGCAAAAGGTTTCAGGACTTTTGTTTTTGCCATCCAAATTGTCGCATCAACTAAAATATGCGGATTAAAATTGCCGACTTGAGCCTGAATATCGGCTACTTGTTTGGAAACGGGATAATTCCAGGTGGCGACGGCGTAGACTAGAAAAACTAAAATATATCCGACTACAAAAACAATAAAAGTGGCGCGGAAATATCTGAAAAATCTTATGCCGAATCTTTTAAGCCGAGCGGACGGCTGTGTTTGATTTATATCGCGGATAACGCTGTGGATATAAAAAATGGAAATTAACAATATAAAAAATGGAATTAGAAGCGCGGCGGAAAATTTTATAAGCTGCGCCAGTCCGAACGCCAGTCCTGCAATAAGCATATTATTTTTTGAGGGGTGGGTAAGAAAATTTGCGAAAGCAAAAACGGAAAGGAATATTCCAAGAGCGGCGCCGACGTCGGTGGTTACATAATGTCCGTGCGCGAGAAAATTTGGCGACAGCGCAATAAATAAAGAAGGCAAAAGCGCCCACCATTTTCCCAAAATTTCTTTGCCGCAAAAATAAACTGCGATTACCAATAAAATAGTTATTAGTATCGGAAAAATTCTTGCCAGAAAAATTATTTGGTTGGCGTCATTTCCCGATTCATATAAAAATTGCGAACCGGCGGCCCATTGTCCATTTATGTCGGTTTGCCAAGCGGAGGATTCGGCAGGAAATTTAAGATTTTGCGTCAGAAGCGGAATGCCGGAAAGCATTTTGACGAGAGGCGGATGTTCGGGATTCAGCCGGTAATCAAAAAATTTATCATATGTATATCCGGCTGGAATATG
>JAQURY010000023.1 GCA_028715395.1 Minisyncoccota bacterium | reverse complement strand
TCGGGTCAAAGACAGCGGGAAGGTAACTCTTTTTTATTCCAGCCGGATGGCGCCGGGCAAGGGATTTGATTTGCTGGTAGCGGCTTTTTCCGAAATTAAAAACAAGGAAAACTTCCGCCTGATTCTTGGCGGCACCGGGCCGGAGGAAGAACAGGTCCGCAAAATGGTCAGGGACTTGAAAATAGAAAAATACATCGAATTCCCGGGCTGGGTTCAAAAAGAAAAAGTTTATGAATATTACAAGCAGGCGGATATTTTCGTTCAGCCGCATTGGCGCACGGACAATACTTCCATTTCGCTTTCATATGCCATGGCTTTCGGGCTGCCTTCTATTTTACCGGGTGGAGGAGGACTGGAATGGGTTGCCAAGAAAAGCGCGCTTTATTTCAAGGATTTGGATTATCGCGATCTGGCGAGAAAAATAGAAGAATTGGGAAGCAAGCCGGAACTACGAAAAGAACTTTCGGCCAATTGTTATGCAAGGATAAATGAGGATGAAATGAATGCCGAAAAACAGATGGCCAGACTTTGCCGGGAAATGGAAAGAGTTAAAAAATCCGCTTAATCTAAGCGGATTTTTTCATCAGTCCATAAAAAGCGAAAATCAGGATAAAGGCATTTATCGGCATTCTTATCCGCCCGGTGATTCCCAGGCCAGTAATTATACTGGTTAAGGCGAAATAGAAAACAATAATCAGAAACAGCAGGAAGGCGGCGCTAAGGCCGTTATTTTTGTAATAAGAAAAGATTCCGCAGAAAAAGGCGGCCGTCAGAAAAATCCAAAGCATTCTTGTCAGAACGAAAATTATTTTACCAGATAAAAACAAATCTTTGGCGGAACCGATGCCGGGATTAATATTTTTGAAATAGCCGAAGTCCTTGAAAGTGTCAAAATACCGGTCATGGGTAAAAAACTGGAATATGGTGATTGCCGCGGATTTTATCAATCCTGCCGGATGTTCAAGGATTATTTTGTAAGATTCTTTTTTGAATCGGGAGGCGTTGCTTAGGTCGAGATTTTCAGTTGTGAGATTGAGGTTTTTAAACAAATCATTTTTTACGCTTTGGAAATTTTGGCCGGTTTCAAGAGCTATCGTTGACGGCGCGAGGTAGCCGTACAAGTTGAAAGCGGATTGGGAGGACAGCGCGGCGGCGCCGAAGGTTTTGTAGTTTCTGAAAATCCACGGAGATAAGACCGCCAAAAAAATCGCCAGAAAAACCGCGGATTGAATAATAATTTTTTTATTCAAGCTTTTCCGGTAAATCCAAAAAATCAAAGCAATTATTAAAACGGGAAGATATTGGGCGGTTGGCCTGACGAGAGTGGCGAGTCCGAGAAGCAGCCCTGAAGAGGCGAGCCATTTTAATTTTTGATTTTCAAAATAATCGATGATAAAGAGCACGGCCAGGAGGAAAAGAAGAATGAATAAAGTTTCGGTCATGAAAACATATGAAAGCTCGGCCATAAACGGCTCAACAGCTAAAGCCAAGGATGCCGCAAAGGCAATATTTTTTTGGGAGATGATTTTGGAGGCGATTTTATATCCGATAATCGGAATAAAAGAGCCGGCGGCAATTTGGAATATGGCGGCGGCCAGATGGGCTTTAAAGAAGAAAAATGCGGCTAAAATCAGCGGATAAAGGGGGAGGCGCATCGAATCGGGCAGAAATGGGGCTGAGGCGGACATTGAATAGCCGTTTCCGGCGGCGATGTTTTTGGCAATGTCGGCATAGCCGTCGGCGCCCCCGCTGATAGTCCAAAAATCCCAGCCGGCGTTTTTCAGGCTGATTAAGAACAAGACGATTCTTACCGCAAAGGCCGCGGCGAACAGGATAATTTCAGTTTTGTGTTTTTTTATGAAACTCATGGAAGTTTTATCCGGTTTGGGCTAATATAACAATTATATGGCTTTTTCCCTCTTGAAGGAAAATAAGATTTTTCTTTTGATTGTACTCGTTGTTTTTGCGGTTTATCTTTTCATGGCGCTGCAGCCGGTTGAATTTCTTCTTAAAAATTTCATTGTTGATGACGCTTTTTATTATTTTAAAACCGCCTCCAACATTGCCGGAGGATTGGGCGCGACTTTTGACGGCGAACATCCGACCAACGGATATCATCCGCTGTGGATGGGCATTGCTGCGGCGATTTATTATCTTATTCCAAACAATTTGATCTTGCCGCTGAATATTATTCTGATAATTTCCGTTTTTTTGTTTTTGGCGGCGAGCTTGCTGGTTTGGGACACGGTTTTAAAAATCACAAAGAACAAATTTATTGCTTCGGTTCTGGCGGTAATATATATTTTTAATCCTTGGAATATCAGATTTTACATGAGCGGGCTGGAAACCCCCTTGACCCTTTTTCTTTTTGTTTTATTTTTCAGGGAACTCGTTAAATGTTTAGGAGAAGAATCAAAGCCGCGGAATTTTTTGGTTGCGGGCTTGGTTGGAGGACTGATGGTTTTGTCGCGTTTGGATTACGGCTTGTTTCTGGCTGCCGGATTTATTTTGCTGGCGGTTAAAACTAAAAAAGATTTTTGGAAAAACATGATTTTATTTTCAGCGCCGGCATTTCTGGTGACGGCTCCGTGGTTTTTATACAATTATTTCAAATTTGGCTCTTTTTTTCCGGCCAGCGGGCTGGCTTATACGATGATTAATCACCGCTTGTGGTTTTATAAGGCCAGGGAGTGGTGGGAGGTTTTGCGCTGGTCGGTTTTCAATTTTTTCGGAACAGTGGCTCTTAACCTGAGAATCCTGGGATTGCCGATTTTTTATTCGTCGAATTATGCCTTGAAATCGATGTTTTATATGGGTGCGGTGTTTTTGCCGCTGCTTGCGATAATTTCTTATTGCTATTTCAAATCAAGACAGGCGTTTAAAGATTTTTGGAACAGAGTTTTTGGCGTTAAAGAATGGCCCGCTTTTATTTATTTGTTTGCGGCTTTTACGGCGCTGGTGTTCGTTCACGGAGCGGTGCGCTGGTCGGGGAGAGACTGGTATTTCAGCACCTTTCCGATATTTGCGGTTATTTTAATAGCGATTCTTTTAGGGGAAAAAGAAGACGGCGCCAACGTTAAGAAATGGGGAATTTTAATATTGGTCTTTTGTTTTGTTCTTTATAATCCTTTATCGAAAAATCTTTTTTCCGCGGGCCTTAATCAGGTGGAAATGTATAAGTCGTCTCTTTGGGTCAGGGACAATGTTCCGGCAAGCGCCAGAATTGCTGCCTTTAACAGCGGCATTCACGGATATTTTTCCGGCCATTTTGTAATGAATTCGGACGGCCTGATTAACAATTCCGCATATGAGGCAATGAGACAAAATCGCCTATGGGACTTGTTTAAATTAGAGAAGATAGATTATATTTTAGATTACGAAGTTGTGCTGACTTACCGATATAAATCATTTTTCGGGATTGATGATCCGATGAGCAAAGTTAAGAAAATCGATTTGTCGCAATATGTTCCGATGTCGGGAAATTACGGCGGATCTCACGTTAATTTATATAAATTGCCATGGAGCAAAATAGCAGAAAAATAAAATTAGTTACCGGCGGATGCGGATTCGTCGGCAGGCACTTGGTGGATAATCTTCTTGAAGAGGGGAGCGAGGTTTGGGTTTTGGATAATTTGTTTACGGGAAAACATCCGGATAAGTGGCTCGCCGGTTTTTCCAAAAAAGAAGAAAACAATTTTTCGATTTACGAGCAAGGTGGAAAAAAACTCGTATTTATTTATCAAGACGCGATAGATTTTTTCAGAAATATCATTGCGGGAAAATCAGCCGCGGTTCTTCCAAATTTTGACGAAGCGTATCATTTGGCGGCGGTTGTCGGAGGCCGGGCGGTTTTGATAGAAAACGATCCGCTGATGGTGGCCACCAATCACATAATCGATTCTTTGTTTTTCCAATGGGCGGTGAAGGCCAAGCCGAAAGCGGTTTTATATGTCAGCACCTCGGTGGCTTATCCATTTTCAATGCAGGATAGAGGCAAGCATGTGGCGATGAGGGAAGAATATTTAAGCACTAAGGGGCACGGACAAATCGGGCTTCCGGAATCTATTTATGGATGGATAAAGCTGGCGGGAGAATATTTGGCGACGGTGGCCCATGAAAAATACGGATTGTCGGTTGTCTGCGTGCGGCCATTTTCGGGATATGGAGAAGATCAGGAGCTGGATTACCCGATTCCTTCGATTGCGGCGCGTGCCGCAAGACGGGAGAATCCGCTGATTGTCTGGGGTTCGGGAGATCAGGGCAGAGACTTTATTCATATTGACGACTTTGTTTCGGCGCTGAGAATCGCGATTCAAAAAGTTCACGATGCCAGCGCGGTGAATATCGGAATGGGAGGACTGTTAACTTTCAAAGAAATCGCCAAGATGATGGCGGAGATAGAAGGATACTCGCCGGAAATAAAAGGGCTTTCGGATAAGCCGGAGGGTTCGTTCGCGGTTTATAATGACCCGACATTTTTAAAAAGCTTGGGCTGGGAGCCGAAAAATACGGTAAGGCAGGGGTTTGAAAGAGTTTTAAAAAGCGTCAAAGAAAGAATAAAAAACGAGTCCTAAGACCCGTTTTTTATTTTGATTATATTTTTGAAAAATTTAATCGTTTCTTTGAATACGCTAAGCTTGCTTTTTCCGACGCGGCGTTCAATATAAATAATCGGAATTTCTTTTATTTTAAATCCGTTCTTATAAGCCAGGTAAGCGATTTCCATTATCATCACGTTTCCGTCGGGATGAAGCTTATCTTTTATTTTTTCCCAGACCTGTTTTTTGAAAACCCTGAAATTATTGCTGGTATCGGTTATTTTTATTCCCAGAATTATTTTCGCTACCCGCTGGCCGACCAAGCTGGCCATTTTATTAAGAAGCGGCTTTCCCTTGAACTCTGCGCCCGGAACATAGCGTGAGCCGATGACAAAGTCGGCCTGGCCCTGATTCAGGAGATTTACCATTTTTTCCAGGAGTTCCGGTTCGGCGGTCAGATCGGCGTCCATTGAGCCCAAATAATCGCCTGTGGCGCGATTGTAGCCGGCGATTAGGGCGGTAGCCAGGCCGCGCTCATTGTCTCTTTTAATAAGAATTATTTCGGGAATCGTTTTTTGTAGATTTTCAACTTGTTCGCGGGTTTTGTCTTTGCTGGCGTCATCGACGACAATAAGCTCGTGCGGAACGGAAATGCTTTGCATGATTTTATGGGAACGTTCAAGAGTTTCAACAATATTGTTTTCTTCGTTGTAGGTGGCGATGATGAGGGAAAGCTTAGACATAATTTTTGATAATTAATTCGGCGGTTTTTTCTCCGGAAGCGATGGCGCTGCCGGTTGAAGTTATGAGGGGATAGGTCATGTAATTTCCGGCGAAATATATGTTTTCAATATTACCTTGAATATCGGGATTTTCGTAGCCGTTCAGGAATTTCGGGGAATAATTTTTAATGAATGAAAAATAAGACCAGTTCGGTTTTAATCTGAATCCGAAAAGTTTTTCAAAATCGTTCTGATAGATTTCCAGAAGCTCCTTGGCGGTTTTATTTTTAAGATAATCGTTTTGCGGATTCAGATTGGTGAAGAAATTAAGCACGGTCCCATTTTTGAGGCCGATGGTTTTGTTAAGTTTGGACAAAACAAAAATTCCTCCGAAAGGATATCTCGGCTGCAGGCAGCTTAAGAGATAAAAATCGCGGGGAAGCTTTTGGTCTGTTTCCAGAATAAGAGAAATTGCGTCCAAATATTCAATTTTTTCCATCTTGGAATCGCGGTAGTCGCAGAGCGGCAGAAAAACATGAGGAGGAACAGTGCTTACAAGCAAATCTCCAAGGATTGTTTTTTCCTGCTTATTGCTTGAATAAACAATTCCCGAGAATTTGTTCTGGCCGGTTAATACTTTTTTAACCTGAGCGTTAAGAATTATTTCGCCGCCCAATTTTTTAATTCTTTCGGCCATTTTATCTATAAGATCCTTGGTCCAATCTTTGTCTGGAATATAGCCGAGAGGCTTGGAGAATTCCTGGGTATGCAGGCGGCTGCCGAGCCAGTTGGCGCTCAGATATTCGGACGGTAAGCCGTATTTTATGTCGGTCAGGGAATCAAACACGGTTTTTCTGGTATTTTCTCCGGCGATTTCGTCGAGCCACTGCCTGGCATTGCCGAGATTTCTGGTCCAATTGGTTTTCAAGAAGCAATGAACCATCAAGGCCACAAAACGCAGCTTATCGAAAATAGGCAGGGGAAATTTTATAAAATCAACCGGATTAATGAGGTTGTATATTTTCCCGTTTACGGAAAAAACCGCCTTTTGCGTTTCCCAGCGGATATTTCCGGACAAGCCGACCTTATCAATCATTTTAAGAAGCGGCTTGTCGTTTTTGAGAATATGATGATATCCGATGGAAAAATATTTATTTTCAATTTTAAAATTCCTCGCTAAGCCGCCGGGCTGGGATTCGCTTTCCAAAACCGCGCAGGAAAATCCGTTTTCCAGAAGTTTGATGGCGGCGGAAAGGCCGGCCATTCCGGCGCCGATAATTACAACTTTTTTATTTTTCTGTTCCATTTGCAAGATTCAATTTTTTGGCGATTAGCCCGGCTAAATCTTTCAATCCCTGATTTTTTTCGATATTTTCTTTTTGGTCTTCGCTTTCCCACATCAGAACGAGGTCGGCATCAATCGAGTCGGCCATTATAGCGGAAATGAAATTAATAACCTCTTTGTCATTATAATGGAATTTTTCCAGCTGTTCTTTGACAAGAAAGGGAAGTTTTTCCGGGCTGTCGGATTTTTTTACCGCAGAAAGCTTGTTGTAGAAAACATCGCCGAAAGTGATGACGGGTTTTTTAAGAAGGGCCGTTTCCCAGCCAGCAGTGCCGCTGATGGCAAAAGTTATTTTGGCCTTGCTGATGAGGTCGAAGCTGGAATAGCTGGGGTCGATAAGCTTCACATTAGGAATTTTAATGATTTCTTTGTAATAATTTCTTGTTCTGTATCCGAGCATGCTGGGATGTTCTTTAACATACAGCTTGAGGCCGATGGGCAAAGAACGGGCAATTTGTCTGATTAAGCTGATTTGGTCGGTAAAGAACGGCGCGTAAAGCATCGTCGCTATTTCCGGCTCAAGATGGAGCGGAAAGAAAGCGAAATTTTCCGAAAAATCCGGTTTTTCGTACAAATCGGAAAAGCCTCTCATCTCCCGGAATTTTCTTTTTATTTTATCTATTAAAGACCACAGCGGCCGTTCGTCGGTATAATCGAAATCTTTTTTGAATGCCGATTGCCAGCACCATTTTAAAAACCAACGCAAATTTTTAATAAGCTGCTTCGGCAGAAGGAATTTTAATTGTTTAAGCCTGGCGGTGGGACGCGGGGCAAAAGCGCCCGATTCCGTAACGTAAGCCGTGGGCTTGGCTTGAAATTCTTCGAGAAATTTTTTGGCCTGTTTTTCTTTCGGATTGGCGATTTTTCCGGACTGGATATCTTCAAAAATTTTATAAGCGCCGCTGAAAGTTTTATAATCGTCGCTTAAAACAATCCCGTTTCCCATTCTGGTGTAATCGAGATTCAGAGTTTTAATTCCCATTTTTTGGCAGATGCTGTAAAGAAGAAGGCTGGTCAGTGAACCGATTACCGATATGAAAAGGAAGTCGGGCTTTTCTTCTTTTAGAAATTTTATTATTTCTTTGGAAGTTATCTGAAGAGTTTTAAGAAGATCTTCGCCGGACAAGAGAGGATTGTTGTGCGGATATTCCCGTATCAGTTGGCCGTTCATAAGAACGCGGTCGATGTAAAGATACGGCCAAAGATTCGGCAAACCATATTCTTTTTCCAGCTGATTAAGATAATCCCAGTCCAATTTTTCATCCTTGTATTTTTTATGGATGTCTTCATCAAGGATTATTTTTGAATAAGGCACCTCTTTTTGCGAGACGAGAAAATTATAAGCCGTTCTTGGCGTGGTTACGGCGCAGAATTCATTTATTCCGTATTGTTTAAGATAACCGGCGATTTTGTTGCCGATGGGGGCAAATTTACGCTGTAAAAATAAGCAGGCTTTCATGATTAAGATAATGTAGTTTAACCTATATTAATAACAATTTTAAGGGCAAAAATGTTTTTGGGCCATTTGCCTTGATTTAAGCTGAGGTGTTACCATAATTCTTGTTAAAATGTTGTATAAATTATGAATAACGAAACTTTTAAAGACAAAGTAGTGCTGGTGACCGGCGGTACCGGCTCATTCGGGCAGAAATTCACCGAAACGCTTTTAAAACAAAATCTTTGCAAAAAGATAATAATTTTCAGCCGGGACGAATTTAAGCAGCATGAGATGGCGCACAGGATTCATGATCCTGAAAATAAATTAAGATTTTTCCTTGGAGATATCCGGGATTTGTCGAGAGTGGAAAGAGCTTTTTCCGGCGTTGACATAGTGGTCCACGCGGCGGCCCTTAAGCAGGTTCCGGCGCTGGAATTCAATCCTTTGGAAGCGATTAAAACAAATGTTCTCGGAACTCAGAATATTATTGATGCGTCCCTGAACAAAAAAATCAAGAAAGTTGTTTTGGTTTCTACCGATAAAGCCGTGAATCCGATTAATTTATACGGAGCTACAAAACTTTGCGCGGAAAAATTGATGATTGCGGCAAACGCGTACAGAACGACTTCTGATTCTCCTCCGAGCTTCAGCGTTGTGAGATACGGAAATGTTGTCGGCAGCCGCGGAAGCATAGTGGAAGTTCTGAAGAATCAGAAAGACAGAAAGACTGCGACTCTTACCCATCCGGACATGACGAGATTCTGGATTACTCTGGATAAAGGAGTGGAGTTGGTGATGGATGCGCTTTCTTTGATGAAGGGAGGAGAAATTTTTATTCCAAAATTGCCGGCAATGAAAGTTTCCGACTTGATTTCAACGATGATTCCGAATTGCGAAGTGAAAGTTA
>JAQURY010000007.1 GCA_028715395.1 Minisyncoccota bacterium | reverse complement strand
CTCCGTTTCCAATTTTTTGTTCGCTTATTAATTCTCCTATCCACACCAAAAACATCGAACCGGCGGTTACCACCAGAACATTTATCATTTCATCGGCAAATGTAAGATTGGAAATAACCTGCTGAGATTTCAAAAGATTCAAAAATCCATATCCGTTCATTGCCGCCAACGGAACCGTTATATATTTTGAAATCCGGTTGAATTTCGCGCGTCCGATTTCTCCCTGTTCATAATAATATTCTTTAAGGGTCGGAAAAATCATTGTTAAAAGCTGCATTATGATGGTAGCGGTAATGTATGGTCCGACACCAAGCATAACAATGGATAATTTATCCATTGCTCCCCCGGAAAACATGCTGAAAAATCCAAATAATTGGTTTGAGTCCAGAAAAGACCCAAGTCTTACAACGTTAACTCCCGGAATCGGAATGGCGGCAAAAATTCTGAAAATTATAAGAAGTCCGGCTACTATCAAGACTTTTTTTCTCAGTTCGGGCGTTTTAAGCAAAGATATTATCTTGTCCATTATATTTATTTTACACTACCTCCGGCTTTTTCTATTTTTTCTTTCGCTATTTTGGAAACCCTGAGTCCTGTAACTGTTAAGGCCTTTTTAACTTCTCCATCCCCTAAAATTTTAAAAGGAATGGCGCGTTCCAGCCTTAAAACCGAAGATAAAATCTTTTTATTAACTTCATTTCCCGGCACAAGCTTTTCCAGAATTCCCACATTTATAGCCATATTTTTCGGGCTTTTCGGCTTATTTCTGTAACCGCGCAATTTCGGGATTCTCATCATCAAATCTCTTTCAGCCGGGCGGATTCTGTGTCCGGAACGGGCTCTCTGTCCTTTTGTTCCGCGTCCGGATGTTTTTCCGTGCGCGCCTCCGCGTCCCACTCTTTTTTCCCTTCTTTTTTTGTTTTTTAAATTATTTAACTGCATATTTTTATAATTGTTTAAGCTGAGAAAGCGCCCTCATGGTTGCTAACGCGTTAGTTAATTTATTCGGCGTTCTGCCGAGGCATTTTGCCGTAGCATCTTTAATTCCCGCAAGAGCTAAAACTACCCGGACCGCTCCTCCGGCTTTAAGTCCGTGTCCTTTGACTGCAGGCTTGATAATCACGTGAGCGGCGCTGAACTTCGCCTCTACTTCATGCGAAATTGTTCTGTCTTTCAATTCAATCTTCATCATATTTTTGCGCGCGTTATTTTTGGCTTTTTCTATCGCCGCCTGAACATCCAATCCTTTTCCAAGCCCGATTCCAAGCTTTCCTTTTTCATCTCCCACCACAAGCGTGGCGCGGAATCTGAATCTTTTACCTCCGGCGACAACGCGGGTAACTCTTCGGAGGTCGAGCATTTTTTCTTTCAAGTCGTCTCTTTTTTGCATTTGTGATCGATTATTTCTCATCATATGTTTATATTGTTAATCCTTTTTCCCTGGCGCCTTCTGCTACCGCTTTCACCCGTCCGTGATAAGCATACTGTCCTTTATTGAAAATCGCCTTTTTGATTCCGGCCTTGATGGCTTTTTCCGCCACAAGCTCTCCGAGTTTCTTGGCTTTTTCTGTTTTTTTATCTTTGGCTTTAATTTCTTTCGTAGAAGCGGAAATTACCGTGCGGCTTTTATTGTCGTCTATCAATTGCACGTAAGTTTCTTTATTGCTCCTGAAAACGGACAATCTGGGAGTTTCGGCTGTGCCAAAAATTTTCGCGCGATTGCGGTTTTTTCTCCTTGCTTTTCTTAAATTTTCTAAATCAATTTTTTTCATAAATTTTTATCCGGCGCCTCCCACTGAAGCTGCGGCGGCTTTTTTACCGGCTTTTTTCTTAATAATTTCATCTCTGTATTTTATACCTGTTCCCAAATACGGATTTGGCTTCTTCAGCGCGCGGATCTTGGCGGCTATTTCCCCTACCGCGGCTTTGTTAATTCCGGAAATCGTAACGCTGTTATTTTTGTCCACAGACATCGTTATTCCCTCGGGGATAGCCATTTTAACCGGATGGGAAAATCCGATATTCAAAACCAAAGTTTTTCCTCCTTCAACCGTTGCGCGGAAACCGACTCCCTGTATATCCAATATCTTGCTGAATCCTTTTACAATTCCGTCGATAGCATTCTGGGACAAAGCGCGAATGGTTCCCCAATTTGACCTTGCCTGTATGCTTTTTTCGTCGGTAATGGTAAATGTCAGCTTGTCTCCTTCCAATTTGGCTTCAATATACGGCAAAATTTCCACCTTGATGTGTTTTTTTCCGTCTTTTGACGAAAATTCCAGATTGTCGACGGTTTTTTTGACCTCAACTTCGGCCGGAATAATTATTAATTTTTTTCCAATTTTGCTCATATTACCAAATTTCAAACAATAATTGTCCTCCGACTTTTTCTTTTCTGGCCACCTTTCCGTCCAAAATTCCTTTCGGAGTGGAAAGAATCAAAAATCCGTAGCCCTGTTTTACCAAATCAATATCTTTATATCCCGCATACAAGCTTCTTGAAGGCTTGCTTAAAATTTTAATTCCGTGAACTGCGCCCTGATTATTCTGGTATTTTAATTTTACTTCTATGGTTCTTGAGCCGGATTTGGCAGAAAAAGAATCTATATAATGCCTCTTTTTAAGCACGTCTAAAATAGCCTCGTTGGTTTTTGACGCTTTTACCTTTACGGATTCTTTTTTTACCGCTTGGGCATTTTTAATTTTTGTCAGTAAATCTAGATTCATATATGTATATTACCAGCTTGATTTTTTAATTCCGGGAATCTCGCCTTTTGCAGCCATTTCTCTGAAACAAATTCTGCAAAGCCCGAACTTTCTCATATATCCGTGTTTTCTTCCGCACTTAAAGCAGCGCCTTACGATTCGCGTTGAATATTTCGGTTTTTTATTAGCTCTGGCTATGACTGATGTTTTTGCCATAAATTTATTTCTTAAACGGAACTCCTAAGGTTCTGTAAAATTCCACGGCCTTTTCATGATTCCGTATTCTTAACTTTGGCACAATCGTTGCTTCGATTCCAAAATTGGTCTTGGAGGTTTCCGCAAAAATTTCCGGAAAAACCAAGTGTTCTTTGATACCGATGGTTAAATTACCATTTTGGTCGACAGATTTCAAATCTATTCCGCGAAAATCCCTGACACGAGGCAAAACTATTCTTAACAGCCTGACCAAGAAATCTTCCATTCTTTTTCCGCGCAAAGTCGTTTTAAGTCCGACTATGGTTCCCTGCCTCAATTTAAATCCGGCAATGGATTTTTTGGCTGGGCGAGTTTCCGGTTTTTGTCCCGTTATGGCGGAAATGTCCTTTATTATTTCCGGCAGCATCTTGTCCTCAAATCCGGGCATGGCGGACAATCGTCCGGTTCCCACATTTACCACTATTTTGTCTAATTTGTTTATTATCATATTTTTATGAAATAGGCGCTTGGCATTTTTTGCAATACCTTATTTTCTGATCGCCGTTTAATTTATGGCCGACACGAACTCCCTTTCCGCAATTCGGGCATTTGAGCATAACATTGGAAATATTCAAAGATTTCGGAATTTTTATGATTTCTCCTTTTTCGCCTTGTTTGGTCGGACGTTTATGTTTTTTAACGATATTTATTCCTTCCACCAAAATTCTGCGATTTTTGTTGTCGATTTCCAAAACTTTCCCTTCTTTCCCGTTATCTTTTCCGGCTATTATTTTAACTGTGTCGCCTTTTTTGATATTCATATTTTTATACTATTTCTTCGGCCATGGTAAATATTGTTTCATAGCCAAGCTCTTTTATTTCTCTGGGCAATGGTCCGAAAATACGGGTGGCTTTCGGCTCTTTTTTATCGTCTATCAAAACAACCGCGTTTTCATCAAAGCGCAAATAGGATCCGTCTTTGCGGTGCATCGGATGGCTCTGTCTGACAATAACAACTTTCACGATATCTTTCTTTTTGACGGCTTTTCTCGGTTCGGCTTTTTGTACGGACGCAATTACAACGTCTCCGACATTGGCATATCTCCTTCTTCCTCCTCCGAGAACGCGGAAGCAGCGGACCGTTTTGGCTCCGCTATTATCCGCAACTTTTAATATTGAACGTTCTTGTATCATAATTTTATTTTCTTCCAACCACTATCCATCTTTTATCCTTGGATAAGGGCCTGGTTTCCTGAATTATTACTTTATCTCCCGTGTGATATTCTCCGTTTTCGTCGTGCGCCTTGAATCTATTGGTAACTTTAAAATACTTTCTGTATTTTTTGTTTAATTTCATTCTTTCAATGGAAACTACGACAGTTTTTTTCATTTTGTCGGATACCACGATTCCTTCCAATTTTCTTTTTTTGTTTTCTTGGTTTTCCATTTTATTTTAATTTATTATTGATTAACGTATTGATTCTGGCAATAGTTTTCTTCAAACTCCTGATTTCTTTGATATTGTTGGATTTTCCCGCTTTCAAATCCACGAGCAGGCTCCACAAGCGCTCTTTGTCTTTTTTCAGGGAGTCGGACAATTCCGCTTCCGTCTTATTTTTTAACAATTCCCAATCTTTTAATTTCATATTATTTGGATATTATTTTTGTTTTCACCGGCAATTTATGTCCCGCCAATCTGAGCGCTTCTTTGGCGACTTCCGGCGCTACGCCGTCCATTTCAAACAAAATTCTTCCCGGCCTGACCGGCGCCACGAAATATTCCACATCTCCCTTTCCTCCGCCCATGGTAACCTCCGGCGGCTTCTTGGTAATCGGCTTATCGGGAAAAATTCTTATCCAAACCCTTCCTTCTCTTTTAATAAAGTTGCTGATTGTTCTTCTGGCCGCCTCAATCTGTCTGGAAGTTATCCAGGCGCCTTCCAAAGCTTTCAATCCAAAATTTCCGTAAGCCAAAGTTACGCCGCGGGTTTCTACTTTCCTGTCCAGGGAACGGCCCTTCTGCCATTTTCTATGTTTTACTTTTTTCGGAATTAACATGTTTTTAAATTATATTTCCTTTATATATCCAGACTTTAATTCCTATCGCTCCGTATGTGCAAAAAGCCGTGGCTTCTCCGTAATCAATGTTGGCGCGCAATGTCTGCATCGGCAATTTTCCTTTCGCCAGCCATTCGCGGCGGGAGATTTCATTTCCGTCCAAACGGCCGGAAAACTTTATTTTTGCTCCTTCAACTTCCCTGTTCTGCATAATTGATTCCAAATATTTTTTCATAGTCCTTCTGTAGGGCATTCTTTTTTCCAAATCCCAGGCAATGCTCTGCGCCGTAACCATGGCTGAAATGTCGGTGCGTTTAACTTCTTCAATATTTAAATTTATGGCGATTTTCGGCTTGGCGATTTTTCTTTTTCTCAATATCTCCAAAAGTCCCGCTTCCAGAACCTTCCTCAGGTCTTCTATACCTTGTCCTCACCTGCCGATAACCAAACCCGGCTTGGAAACTTTTATAAAGATCCTGTAAACATAATCGCTTTTTTCTATTTCCACTTTGTCTATTCCGGCAGCGCTGATTTTCTCTTTAATAAGCCTGCGCAACAAAACATCTTCTTCCAGACTTTGCTTGAAGCTTCTTTTGGCGAACCAGCGCGAATTCCAATTTTTGGTAATTCCCAGCCTAAATGAATTTGAATTTATTTTCTGTCCCATAATTTTTTATATGCTTTTTCTCCTAAACATCTTTTTGAAAAATCCGCCCTTTTCTTTCGGCTTAGTCTCCTTTTTAGCCTCTTTTTCCTTTTCCGGCTGCGGAGATTTCGGCTTAATTTTTTTGGTATTTTCTTTTTTGGATTTTTTCGGCTTCTTGGAAATTATGTTAAATCTCGGCGCGGATTTGCTTTCTTTTTCAACCAGAACCAAAACTACATGGCTTGTTCTTTTTAAAATTGGGGTAGCTCTTCCCATGGCGCGAGGCAAAAATCTCTTCAAGGACGGACCCTGATTGACTAAGATTGTTTCTATCTTCAATTTATCCGCCGCAGCCTTCTTATTATGGACCGCATTGGCTACCGCTGACCTTAAAAGCTTTAAAAGCGGAAGCGCGGCTCTCTTGGTCATTACTAAAAGCTGGGCTTCGGCCTCATTAACGGTAAGTCCTTTTATAAGATTGGCAACAAGCCGCACTTTACGCGGAGCCATTCTCAAATCATTCAATTTTACCGTTTCTTTAATCATAAAATTTATTTTTTACCTGCTTCGGGAGCGGCCGGTTTGGCGCCCGCTGGAGCGGTCGCGGCTTGCGCGGCTTCGAGCTCGCGCTGGATCTTTCCTCCGTGCTTCACGAATTTCCTGGTAAGAGAAAATTCTCCGAGTCTGTGTCCGATCATTTCTTCTTTAATCAAAACCTCCGTGAAAATTTTTCCGTTATGAACACCGAAAACAAAGCCAACCATTTCGGGCGATATTTCCGAATCGCGGGACCAAGTCTTGATAACTGTTTTGGTTCCGGGTTTCAGCTTGGAAATCTTTTTCAATAATTTTTGATCCACATAAGGACCTTTTTTGGAACTTCTGGACATAATTTTTATTTCTTTTTATTCCTTCGCTGAAGGATTAATACGTTTGACCATTTTTTCTTTTTTCTTGTTTTTCTTCCGCCGGTAATGTTGCCCCAGATATCTTTCGGCCTTCTCGTTCCTCTCTGCGTTCTTCCTTCACCTCCGCCGTACGGATGGTCGCAAGGATTCATAACTTTACCGCGGACTGTCGGACGGACTCCGAGCCAGCGCGTGCGTCCGGCTTTTCCGATAACAACCAAATTGTGGTCTTCGTTGGAAACCTGGCCGATGGAAGCGAAACAAGCCGATTTAACTTTTCTGATTTCTCCGGAATTCAATTTCAAACTCGCATAATCTCCTTCGTGTCCCAAAACTTCGGCGTAAGAACCGGCGGAACGCGCCAGCTTTCCTTCCGTTCCCTGAAGCATTTCAACATTATAAACGAGGTAACCGATCGGAATATTTATCAATTTTGTCCTGTTGCCCGGTTTTAACGGCGCAGCTTCGGAAGTAATAATTTCATCTCCAACTTTCAAATCTTTACAGGCCAAAATATATCTTCTCTCTCCATCGCGATAAACAACCAAGGCAATAAAAGCCGTTCTGTACGGATCGTATTCGATAGTTTCTACTTTTCCCGGAATATCATATTTGTCCTGGCGAAAATCAATAATTCTGTATGTTTGTTTAACTCCGCCTCCCTGATGCCTCATCGTAATCACTCCCTGATTGTTCCTGCCGGCCGATTTGGCGATATTCTGAGTCAAAGCCTTAAAAGGCCTTACTTTAGAAAGGAATCTGTAATCTACTACTGTTTTATGCCTATTGCTGGGCGTTGTGGGTTTAAAACTCTTCATAATTTATTATTGCGGTAATATATCCAATTTTTGGCCTTGTTTCAAGGTTAAAATAATTTTTTTGTATCCCGGTTTGGTGCCAATCGAACGGCCCAATTTTCTTGTTTTGCTTTTAACATTAATAACATTGGCCTTCACAACCTTAACGTTATATTCTTTTTCCACTATTTTCTTTATTTCTGAAACCGTCGCTTTATCGGCAACCAAAAAAACATACTTGCCATTAGAGCTCATATTCATGGCCTTTTCGGAAATTATCGGTTTTTTCATTAAAAATTTATTCATATTTTTCCAATACTTTTTTATCTACCAAAATTTCCTTGTGAGTAAGCAAGTCATAAACGTTCAGCTCTCCGAACGCCAAAACTTTAGTTTTCGGCAAATTGCGGGCCGCCATTTTAAAATTCTTATTGTCCGGCATCGCCACCAAAACCGCCGAACTTCCTTTCAAAATATTTTTTATGATTTCCGCCGCCGGCTTTGTTTTGATTGTCGGAAGATCAAAAGATTCAATCACTTTCAATTCTCCGTCAGAAACTTTTTTGGAAATAACCGAAAGCAAAGCCGCTCTGGACATTTTTTTGTTTATTTTCTGGGAATAATCTTTTTCTGATCTCGGGCCAAAAGTTGTTCCGCCGCCTTTCCACAAAGGAGAACGAATTGATCCGTGTCTGGCACGGCCTGTTCCTTTCTGCTTCCAAGGTTTTTTTCCTCCGCCGCTGACCTCTCCTCTGTTTTTCGTGTGGGCGGTTGGATTTCTTTTATTGGCCTGAATAGCGTTAACAACCTGATGCACGAGCTCAGGATTCCATTCTACTATCAGCGATTTCGGAAACTGCATTTCGTCCGTTTCTTTCCCTTTTTGGTTGTAAACCTTAACCATCGTCATAATATTTAAATCTTTTTGATTTTAACTTTTTGCCTGTTTTTTCCCGGAACCGAACCAAGCAAAGATACCAGGCTGTTTTCCTTATCAATGCTGATAACTTTCAAATTTCTTATTGTCTGGGTTTTTCCGCCCATTCTTCCGGCCATTTTCAATCCCGGAATAACGCGCTGAGGAGCGGTGCTGCCGATAGAACCCGGAGCTCTCAAGCGGTTTTTCTGTCCGTGAGTTTTCGGACCTCCTCCAAAGCTCCATCTTTTTACAACGCCCTGAAATCCGTGTCCTTTTGTCGTGCCGGTAACTTTTACTTTCTCGCCTTCCTTAAGGAGTTCCAAATCTTCTTTTTTATCAACTTTAATAACCGAGACTGGATACACGGTTTCATCTCTGAAAATCTGGCTCATTTTTATTTTTACTCCTTTTATTGTTTCCATTTGTTTTTAGAAAAAAATAATCCGAGAACTTTAGCTCGAATTACTTTTTAATTTTTCGGCTAATCCCTTCGTTAAACCATCTTTATCTCTATGTCCACTCCTGAGGGTAAATTCAATCTGGAGAGGGATTCTATAATGGCTTGATTCGGATTCAGTATGTCTATGATTCTCTTATGGACCCTTAGCTCGAATTGTTCGCGTGAATTCTTGTGAACAAACGTGGAACGGTTAACCGTATAGCGGCGGATTTCCACCGGAATCGGCGTCGGTCCCACAACTTCAGCGTCCTGTCTCTTGGCGGTCTCAATAATCTGCCGACAAGAAGCGTCAATCAGTTTATGATCATACGCCTGAACCTTCAATCTCAATTTTTCTTTTTCAATGTCTTTTTTAGCCATTTGTTCCAAAAACTCAAAGAGGCGTTTTTCAACGCCTCTCTAAACTTTATTTGGTAATTTTTGTTACTGATCCGGCGCCCACCGTTTTTCCTCCTTCTCTTATGGCGAACCTGAGCTTTTCTTCCAAAGCAACAGGCGCGATCAGTTTCACATCAATATGGACTGTATCTCCCGGCATAACCATTTCTGTTCCGGCCGGCAAGATAACTTCTCCCGTAACATCTGTAGTCCTGATATAGAACTGCGGCTTATATCCTTTAAAGAAAGGAGTATGGCGGCCGCCTTCTTCTTTGCTCAACACATAAACTTCAGCTGTAAATTCGGTATGCGGAGTAACGCTTCCCGGCTTGGCGATAACCTGTCCTCTTTCAACATCTTCTTTCTTAAGACCGCGAAGCAAAATTCCGACGTTGTCTCCGGCTCTTCCTTCGTCCAAAGTTTTTTGGAACATTTCAATTCCGGTAACAACAGTTTTAACTGTCGGCTTCAAACCGATAAGCTCAACTTCGTCGTTAACTTTTGTAATTCCTCTTTCAATTCTTCCTGTGCAGACTGTTCCTCTTCCTTCAATGGAGAAGATATCTTCAATCGGCATCAAGAAAGGCTTATCAATAGCGCGGACAGGATCCGGAATAAAAGTGTCCAAAGCGTTTATTAAATCCAAAATCGGTTTAGCATCGGCTTCGTCGGCTGATTTGACGGCCAAAGCTTTTACCGCAGAACCGCGGATAATCGGAGTGGTGTCTCCCGGAAATTCATATTTCTTCAAAAGTTCGCGGACTTCGGATTCAACCAAGTCTATTAATTCTTTGTCTTCAACCATATCGCACTTGTTCAAAAACACAATCAAGTAAGGCACACCTACCTGACGGGCAAGCAAGATGTGCTCGCGGGTCTGAGGCATCGGGCCGTCAGCTGCTGAAACAACCAAAATTGCGCCGTCCATCTGAGCGGCACCCGTAATCATGTTTTTAATGTAGTCGGCGTGTCCCGGAGCATCAACGTGAGCATAATGTCTCTTTTCGGATTCATACTCGGAGTGATGCAAAGCAATGGTAATACCACGGGCTTTTTCTTCAGGAGCGTTGTCGATTTGATCAACACCTTCCTCCTTGGAAGCCATTCCTTTTAAATGCTGGACGTGCGTAATAGCCGCGGTCAAAGTTGTCTTGCCGTGGTCAACGTGTCCAATTGTTCCGACGTTTACGTGAGGTTTTGTCCTCTCAAATTTTGCTTTCTCAGCCATAATTTTTGTTTAATTAATTTTATTTTTTGTTATTTTTTCCCGTATTTTACGGGGTTTCTTGCCCTTCGGGGGCCAGAAACGAATTTTCGACAATATAACGATTTTATATGAAAAATAAGGGGAATGTCAAGCGTCTTGAATGTGGATAATAAGGGGGTTATTTTTTACCTTCTATAATCAGCTGCGACACGCTGTTTGGCACTCCTTCATAATGGTCAAATTCCATGTTAAAGCTTCCCCTGCCCTGAGACATGGAACGAAGTCCCGTGGCATATCCGAACATTTCGGAAAGCGGAACTTTCGCGTCGATGATTTTATTATTCAATCTGTCATTCATGGCTTCGATTTTTCCGCGCTTGGAATTCAAATCTCCGGTAACATCGCCCATGAAATTCGCCGGAACGATAATTTGCACTTTCATAATCGGTTCCAAAATAATCGGCTTGGCTCTTTTCGCGGCTTCCTGGAAAGCCATCGATGCGGCAATTTTGAAAGCGGCTTCGGAAGAGTCGACTTCGTGGAACGATCCATCGTACAAAGTGACTTTCACATCCGTAACCGTGTATCCGGCAACAACTCCTTTATCCAAAGCTTCGCGGACTCCTTTTTCAATTGCCGGAATAAATTCCTGAGGAATAGAACCTCCTTTGATGGCATTAACAAATTCAAATCCCGTGCCGCCAACCAGCGGTTCAACTTTAAGACGGACGTGTCCATACTGTCCGCGTCCTCCGGATTGCTTGATATATTTTCCTTCCGCATCGGCTTCTTGCCTGATTGTTTCTCTATAGGCGACTTGCGGCCTGCCGACATTGGATTCAACGCCGAATTCTCTTTTCATGCGCTCAACGAGAACGTCCAAATGCAATTCGCCCATTCCGGCAATGATAGTTTCTCCGGTTTCGGCATCTCCGCTGACTTTAAATGTCGGATCCTCTTCTCCGAGACGGCGCAAAGCGATTCCCATTTTTTCCTGGTCAGCTTTTGTTTTAGGCTCGATTTTAATTGAAATAACAGGCGTCGGAAACACGATTTTTTCCAAAATAATCGGGTTTTCCGGATCGCACAAAGAATCTCCGGTTGTGGTGTCCTTAAGTCCGACAATGGCGCCCAAATCGCCCGCGTATATTTCATCAACTTCTTCTCTTTGATTGGCGTGCATGCGGACCATTCGGCCGATTCTTTCTTTTTTATCTTTTGTGCTGTTTAAAATATAGCTTCCTTTTTTGATAGTTCCGGAATAAACGCGGAAATAAGTTAAGCTTCCGACAAACGGGTCGGCGGCAATTTTGAAGGCCAGCGCCGCAAGCGGCTCGCTGTCTATCGGATGGCGTTCCATCGGATCTCCTTTAAAACTTATTCCTTTTGTCGGAGGCATGTCCGCCGGAGACGGCAAAAAATCTATGGCCGCGTCCAACATTAATTGCACTCCTTTATTTTTCAAAGACGAGCCGGTCAAAACAGGAATTAATTTCACGGCCAGCGTCGCTTTTCTCAAAACTCTTTTTAAATCTTCAAGAGACGGCTCTTTTCCTTCCAAATATTCCGACATCAGCTTGTCGTCCTGCTCAACTATTTTTTCTATAAGTTCGTGGCGGCGTTCTTTCGCTTCCTTAGCCAAATTTTCCGGAATTTCCAATTCAATAATTTTTTCTCCGCGCTCTCCTTCAAAGTGATACGCTTTCATGCGAAGCAAATCCACAACACCTTCAAAAGCGCTTTCCGCTCCGATAGGCATCTGAATTGCTATCGCGTTCGGATTTAATCTTTCGCGGATTGACTGGAAGCTGTTTTCAAAACTCGCTCCCATTCTGTCCATTTTATTTATAAAACAAATTCTCGGAACGTTATATTCGTCCGCATAGCGCCAGTTTGTTTCGGACTGCGGCTCCACTCCGGACACTCCGTCAAATACGACAACAGCGCCGTCAAGCACGCGCAAAGATCTTTTCACTTCAACTGTAAAATCAATATGTCCCGGAGTATCAATAAGGTTTATGCGATATTCCTTGCTTTTATCTCCGTGAGCGTAAGTTGGCGTCCAAAAACAAGTTGTAGCGGCGGAAGTAATGGTAATTCCCCTCTCTCTTTCCTGTTCCATCCAGTCCATGATGGCTTCTCCTTCGTGGACTTCGCCGATTTTATGGGAAACTCCGGTATAAAAAAGAATACGCTCGGAAGTCGTTGTTTTTCCGGCGTCTATGTGCGCGACAACGCCGATATCTCTTGTTTTTTCAATGGGATATTGACGAGGCATAATTATCTGGAGAAATGCGCAAAAGCCCTGTTGGCTTCAGCCATTCTGTGAGTGTCTTGTTTTTTCTTGACCGCATTGCCCTCGTTTTTGAAAGCAAGCAAAATTTCTTCGGCTAACTTGTCAGCCATCGGCTTTCCTTTCTTTTTGGAAGCGGCTTCAATAAGCCAGCGGGCGGAAAGCATGAATTTTCTTTCCGGACGGACTTCGCGCGGAACCTGATAATTGGCTCCGCCGATTCTTTTGGACGCAACCTCCACCATCGGAGAAATATTTTCCAGGGCTTTTTCAAAAACCGCCAAAGGTTCTTCTTTGGATTCTTTTTTCACAATTTCAAAAGCTTCATACATTATTTTTTCCGCTACGTTCTTTTTTCCGTCTTCCATTAAATAATTAATGAAGCGTCCCAAAATAGCGCTCTTATATTTCAAATCCGCTTTGTGTTCTCTTGTATAATTTCTTTTTTTACGCATGTTTTAAAATTAAATTTTTATTTCGGTCTCTTCGCTCCGTACTTTGACCTTTGCTGTTTTCTGGCATCAACGCCGGAGGTATCCAGCAATCCTCTTACTATATGATAGCGAACGCCCGGCAAATCTTTTACCCTGCCGCCGCGGATTATAACAACGGAGTGCTCCTGCAAATTATGTCCTTCGCCCGGGATATACGCCGTAACTTCCATTCCGTTAGTTAAACGGACACGGGCAACTTTACGTAAAGCGGAGTTAGGTTTTTTCGGAGTAGTTGTAAAAACTTTCAGGCAAACTCCCCTCTTAAACGGAGAAGAAGTTTTCAGCGGCCTGTTTTGCAAATAATTAAAATAACGCTGCAATGCAGGCGATTTTGATTTGCCGGAAATCGGCTTTCTTCCTTTTTTTAATAATTGTCTGATTGTAGGCATTTTTTGTTTTGAGTATCGGGTACCCCGCCTTCGTCGAAACTTCGGCGGGCAAGAAAGCGTCTTATTTTATTGGCGCTCCAGTAAGATACGCAATGATTAATATTCTATACTATTTTACGAATAATCGTCAACCCCGAGTTATTTACAAAATCGCCCATGGTCCGACCAAAAAACGGTAGATAATTTCGGCTATCGGACCGATAATCAAAAACCCTCCCCCGAACAAAAACAGAAGCAATATAAACGAACCCCAGGTTTCCAATTTCCTTTCCAGGGCGAGATATCTGTCAGGCAAAAGCATAAAAAGAACCCTTGAGCCATCCAGCGGCGGAATCGGAATTAAATTGAAAACCGCCAATAAGATACTCATAAGAACTATTATATTAAGGAACACTATTAATGAAGGGCCGATTATTCCGAAATTTATAAACGGCGCCAGTATGCGGATAAAAATCGCAAAAACCGCCGCGAGAACAACCGTGCTGACCGGTCCGGCTAAAGCAACTAAGGCGGTGTCTCTTTTCATGTTTTTGAAATTTAACGGATTAAATATAACCGGCTTCGCCCACCCCAGCACAAAATTGCTTCCGGCAAGTATAAGCATAAGAGGAAATAAAATCGAACCGAACGGGTCCAGATGTTTCAGCGGATTCAAAGTGAGCCGCCCCATTTTTTTGGCGGTATTGTCGCCCAGCCTATATGCCATCGCTCCATGAGAAACTTCGTGGATGATAACAACAAAAATTAAAACAATTACTTCAAAAACAACTATGACTCCGTTATTCATAATTAAAATAATAACACAGAAAAACATTGACAAAAAACTGAAATCCGCTAAATTAGAGATAGCATTTTTTACAAGCCAAAAGAAGAAAAATAAAACAATACAAGGAGAGGCAAAATGAAAGAATTTGAGATCCCCGAAGATCCCGAAAAACGAGAGGCTCTGTTTAAGGAGCAGAATGTCCAATGGCTGGAGCATCCCGAAGTAGTAAGCTGCTTCAGCTTCTATCCTGTTCCGGATGAGGTCTGGAAAAACAGGGGCACCACAAAGAAGCCCTACATGTGCACGAAGTTCGGCCCGATCGCCTGGAAAAACAGAAGGGAGATCAAGGCCGGAGACATAATCCTTTACGACAGATCCAACTACAGCACCTTCTCGGTAATTTCGGAAGACGACCTGAGAGATTACTGGAAGCTGCAAGTGGATCCGTTGCCGATAGGATTATTCATCCATCCGCCAGGGAAAAAGGTATGGCAGATGAAATTCACCAGCGGCATTACCTGGCAGTCAATCAGGAAAATGAAGCTGTTCCGGCAACCATCTCCCGCTCCCGCTTAACAAGACAACTACCGGAAATAGTCAGTGCGATATGCTTGAGACGTATTTCCGGGGCGCCCATGGATTCAATCCTGGGCGCTTTTTTTATTTGATTTGACAAATAATGGCATTATTGTATCTTAAAAATAGATCCTTAATACATCGGGAATTTATACAAAACCCGAAATTTATATAAGGAAAAGGAGGTGAAACAAATTATGCAGGGAAATGGGAAGCCTTCGAAAAGCTTCATACCCTCGGACAACGGAAGCGGTTACGGGTTTGTGCCGATCCAAAATCTGCCTGATGGCGGTCAGATTCGCGAGACCATAAAGGTAGATAAGGAAGGAAACATCGGCGACGACCACGTAACAGTCCAGATCCCGGGCGGCCAGAAGATCCACATCAGGCCGTAACAACCTTCTGATGTGGAATCAAAATCCTCAAAAAAAGGTGGTGATGATTATTGGCTGACGCAGAAGGAAGCGGCCTTGTATAACGAGGCCGTGAACTAAAAGTTATTTCCACACGAGATAACTACCAAACAAAACCCCAAAATCGTCCGCCCTCGGACGTCCTTCTGGTGAAGTCCTACCAGTTTACTTCATTTGAGAAGGTGCAATTATAAGGAGCTTTTTAAAAAGCTCCTTTTTTATTTAAAATAAAAAACCCGATTGTTAAATCGGGTTTTTTTAATCTAATTCCCAGTGTTTCTTTCCTATGCTTGCGGCATATGCTGCTTTGCAAGAATCGCTGCCGCATTTTTCACATCCGTGTAGCTTGCCATATAGTTTGCCGTGGCATCCACCCACATCCATGCTTCTCGCCGTGTCCTCTCTTCCCTCTCGCAATTCTCTTTTTTTCCGAGCCTCTTCTTCTTTATCTTTCCTGGCCCACTCTTCAGCTTCCTTTTTCCTGGCGTTTTCTATTTCTGTCGGCCAGAACTGTTTGCCACACTCTCTGCAAGTTACGTAAAACAAGACACAGCCAAGACGAAAATTATATACGCTTCTTTTTCCACAATGCGGGCATGTAAGCTCATGTCTTTCCCACAATGGGCCGTTATAAGTAATGTAATTCACGAGCTCACCCCCCCCCTTATTTAAAGCATTAAAATACTATTTTGATTTTGAGATAATTTGCCTATTTTGTCAAACAAAATTAAGACTCTTATTTCGAAAGTTACCAATTCACCAATTAACTATTTAGATGATGGGGGTTGGGAGTTATTTATCCCCTGCGTTCAAATTCATTAAGTAATTCAAGATATTTTTCTTGGATTTCTTTACTTGCCCATTTGTCATATAAGACTCCTATTTTTCCATTATCAGTTACAATTGTGTTGCAAGGACCAAAGAAAAATCCTTTGGGAGTAGCTAAAAACAAAAATGATGGATCCCATTTTTTTAAGGTCTCTTCTGCAATTTGTTTAATTTCATCTTCATAATAATTAGATCTATATTTCACCTCAACCAAATAAACTTCCTTCTTGCTTTGCGATATCAAAACAAAATCGGGCGTATGCCTCATATTCTCTAAAACTTTTTGCAATTCTACAGAGTGCTGAAATTGCGCTAATTCGGGCAATGTATATTCATATCCAAATCTTAAAATAGTAAAATTACCAGATTCTCTAAACATTTGTTCAAACACAATTTCCGCAATTCTTCCCTTTATTAATTCTTTTGAAAATTTAATGTGGTCTGTCATAAATTTATTTTTTTAAAGTTTTCTCCATAGTATATTTTTATCCTCGTCACTTGCATGTGCCCAAAGCTCATGAAGTATATGATATGAAACTTTAGAAATATCCGTCTTTTTTATTATAACTTCTGGCTCAAAGTCATACGGTTTATTAACGCGTGTTGTATTTAAAGTAATTTTATATACACCCCCTCCCTTATTTCCATTCTCTCCAAAAAGATAATCATCGATATAAATAATATCTAAAACATTAATTCGGAAAACTGTCCCTTTTAATTTTTCCCTTAGAATATTTTCTATCTCAAAAATTTCTTCTTTTGTATAATTTTCTTTATTTTCCATAAATTTATTTTATGATTTTTTGCTGATTAATATTTATATTAATGTGTTTTCGTTAAAAGCTTTACTTATGTTTTCTTTTTTGGTTTATTTAGAAAAATTTCAAGTATGGTTTCGATGCGTTTTAAAAGCTCATCGTAAGTTACAATAATTGCATCTTTAGAATTATTTCTGAATAATTCAAAAGATTTCATATAATCTTTCTTCATAGTTGTAATTTGCCCCGCCAACACTATGCAGACTGGATTAAACGATTCCACGCCAGTATTTCTTGCAACGGTGTGGTAGTTTTTTTGTAGCGTATCTTTTTGGTCAAGCGCTTGATTAATGGCACCACTAAGCTCCTTGCTAGTCGAAAATATATCGGGTTTACGATAGGGCCTTTTCATCATAAGGAGTGTTTTGTGAGTTTTAATTTCAATAATTGCAGCGCTTCTCGAAAAACTATTTTTGTATATAAAATCTACGATCTTTCCTTTCTGATTATTTAGGTCTTTCCCTCCCACATAAGCCTTATCTCCAAATATCACCATAGGCGATGCAAACATTTGAGACAGAATCCAACTATGTTTTTTGAAAAATTGATGCCAATCTTCCTCGAGTTTTTTTGAATCATTTTTTCGCGCAAGAAGTTTTCTATATTTTTTTAAGGTAGATTCAATCGAAACAATATCAAATTTTTCTTTGGTCGCTATAAATTTTCCTTGTTTAATAAATAGATGTTCTGCGGGAAGCGACGCAATTAACCCGCTGATGGCCTGGATATCATTCGAAGATAATTGGCTTGGCTTGATTGATTTGGACTCGACTAGACGAGTTAATTGTCCCGAATAATATCTTGCCGATTCTTTTTGAACTTTATTAGGAAAAATATCAGCAAATAAGTTCCTAGTTAATCCTTTTAATTCTTCGCTTTGCTGATCACGGAACGGCCGGATTCTTTGATAAAGGCGTTCGATGTCATCAACATTGAATACGATCTCAACTGTTTTCAATTGAGAGTTCTTCTTTTTTGAAATTATTATTTTCCCAATTCCAGGATAGTTTTCCAAAAAATCAATTAACGGCGATAAATAGCGCGTAAATCCAAGTCCTCGTTGCCATTTCTTGTAAACTCCGTGCACGATAGTTGGAGAAATACCTTCGAAAACAATTACTGAGATATATTTGTATTTTTGAGATCCATCGCGGATATCAAACGGAAAATGTATCTCGACGCCATTTTTTAATACTTCTCGTGATTTTACTTCAAATCCATCGCCCTTGTAGAAATACACCTTCTTTGTTCTAAGGCTTTGTTTAAGTATTTCTTTTGGCTCAATTTTTCTTGCCATAACAATTAAATTTTTATCTTTCCACTCATTATTAATAGTTAATCTTTCAGCAACAAACCAAATCCTCCCCCAGCTTGAAATATAAGTTTCTCGTCGGGGTTTTAGCCCCTGAATTTTTTTTATTATACCATAAATTTAAGAAAATTAAAAGAGGCATTATCTGCCTCTTCTTAAAAACTTTTTTATGCTATAAAAAATTTGTACCGACTTGCTTGCCTATACTTTTCAGATTATTTTTTTCAAAATAACAAACACCCAAATTTAATGTATTCATAAAATTAGCGTACTCGATATTTGTCGGCTGAGTTGAAAAAGCTAAATTTTTGAATATAATATTTTTAGTTTTATTTTCTATTTGAAATTTTTTAATTTCAAAATACTCATATTCAAATAGTTGAACGACACCCTTTCTTACTTGCGGTAAAAAATTCTTATTTTCATTACTTTTTACCTCAAAAAGAAATGATTTATCTTCTTTGGTAGCAAATAAATCTACGTGTTTATTAAAATAAGTATTATAACCAGCCTCCTTAAAAATATTCATTAATTTCTCTAAGGTTGTTTGGTGAGCCCTTTCTGCTCTTTCAAGCAATACGGGGTCTTTACTATAATTTGATCCTTTTGCTGTAAAAGTTTTACTTTTAACTACGTCTAAATTTTGTAATGTAGTACCATATCTATTTTGATCTCTTACATCATCAAGTTTAAGTAATGGAGTTGGTATATAATCTGAAGAAATAGATTCTTGTCCAATAACAAATAACTTTGTTATTCCAGAAAATATTTGCGCTACCACCTCTGGCTTAACAGAGGAAAATGAACCCATTTGGGGAAAACCTTTTATAGTAGAAAGTCTTCTTGAATTTTTAAGTATTTCTAATGATACAGCTGTAATTTCCGAAATATTATTTTTAGCAGGTTCCGGAATAATATTATTTTCAAAATATGGACTAAATAAATAAATTTCCGAAAATGGCACTAGCAATGGCCATTTATTGATATTTTTTTCAATTTCTTCTAACCAGAGGGGTGTGTTTTTAATTGTTGGATTTATCCCTACTATGCCAAAACCAATAACGGCCGAAATTGCCCCCTCAACTCTCGTATTTGTAGAGGTGGAATGCATTAAAAAAATATCACCAGGCATGATATTTTTCCATTGGTTACGATATTTTTCTTCAAGCCCCCAAGTCATGAATTTTATGGCAGTTACCCAATTTTCTGGTGGGCCAGTAAATTTATATAATTTTTTCTTATTAATAAAATCAGGAATCATAATTTATTATATTTAGTATTTTTTCCTTTCGCTTTTTCAACAGGATATTTTTCATTGTTCTTTTCAAGTTTTTTATCAGATATATTCAAAATATCGATATCAAGATCGTGGCTCATTAATAAAACCCAATAAAGAACATCTGCAAGTTCTTCTCCAATATGCTCTTTATGAGTTTTTATGTATTCGTTAATTTCTTCTTTTGATTTCCATTGAAAATGTTCTAGTACCTCAGAGGCTTCTAAAGACAAAGAAATAGCACAATCTTTGGGGTTATGGAATTGTTTCCAGTCTCGAGCGTCTCTAAAAGCAATTATTTTTTCAGTTAATTCTTTAATTTTATCCATATTTAATTAAATCCTACCAAAATCCAGCTAATTTGGGAATGTTCCGCTGTAGGCTAGATGTAAGACGAAAGAAGTGAGACGAAAATTCCCTTTTACCTATTCAAATACACAATAGTCAGTTGCAAAACTGTGGCGAAGGAGACCCAAAGGAGATACGGGATTTGGATATAGGTGATCCATTTTGCGTATGGGAAAATGGCGGCCATTGCCCAGATAAGCGTGCCGAGAACCAACAAAATATCTATTCCGGCCAAGAGATTGTTTTTTAAGCCGAATTGGATCGGCGTGAAAGCGAGATTAAAAATGATATTTAAAATAAACGGCAAAAGAACGATAAAAGGAATACTGCCTTTAACAAACAGCCAAATAACCCTGCCGAAAGAAACGGCAATCAAAACATAAAGAAATGACCACACCGGTCCAAAAAGATACGCAGGCGGCGCCCAAGACGGTTTTATTATTTGCTGATACCAGGTTTGCATAGTTTTATTATACCAAATTAAAAAACCGCCGCCCCATAAGGCGGCAGCTTAAAAAATTAATGTATTTTAACCTTAAAACTTAAACTGCTCTCCATATTTGCCGATTAAAGGCAATGGTTTTTCTTCTCCTTTTGCCGCTGTCATTACTCCAATTATCATCAAAACGAAAACGGCCAGCTCAAGCACTCTTTCAAGAGTATAAAACCTCCAAGAAAGAATTGAATTCAATATTTCCACGGCAACCCAGGCGATAAAAATAAGCAATCCCTGTTTGACGTGATATTTAACAAACGAGTCGTTTTTCGCTTCGGTTAAAAGCGGAATGAAAAAAATAAAATAAGCCAAAATCGCCATTCCGGTATTTTTCCCCTTAGGGGTTTGATTTGTTTCTGTCATAGTTAAAAATTAAATTTAATCGGCCTTTTATTTATTATTCGTATCCCAATTCTTTCATTCTTGCTTCTACCTTACTCATAAAATCTGTTGCGCTTTCCATTTTTGCCGCGCAGGCGTCATTAAACATATCTTCCGTCATATTCATATATTTTTCTACAATCGCGCTCACCTTTGCTTGTATTGTGGCGGCAGCCGTCGGATTGGTTTCCAATAAATTGAGATAGCCATAGGCATGCGCCATTACGTCTATACAATCCTTGTCCGTTACTGCTGCGGTTGATCCGGTTGTAGTTGTTGTTTTCGGCTGAGTAGTTTCTGCGGGAGTTTCTTCTTCGGGAGTTGTTACCCCAAAGCCGGGAAGCGCTCCTGCGCCTGGCAAAAGAGGAAGAGTTCCTCCGGGAAGCAATCCTCCCGCCCCTTTCATCATTTCTTGCTGCGCCGCATACATTTTATCAATATTTTCCTGAGTGCAATTGGTTTTCGCTTCAGCGGCTTTTACATATTTACAGAAACTCGCATCGCGATAATAATAAGCTCCCAAGCCATAGCATGTATCTTTCTCGCTGGCATCAGTTTCTTTCAAGCATTCACTTATAAATTCCGCCTTGCTTATCACCGCCTGGCCCTGATTTTTCATAGCGCCCATCATGCTGTCGTCCCTAATTCCTCCGCCTATTCCCCCAATGCCGATTCCGCCCCGGAAAACAAAGAAATATACTCCGGCGATTATAATAACTCCGACTGCAACGATGGCTGACAAATTTTTCTTAATCATATTTTTATTTTAATTATATTAAATTATTAATTAAATTATATCACAAAATTACAAACCCATTCCCGAACCACTGCTGGGAATATACGGCTGCGGGCTATTTGCGCTTTCCTCCTGCGCCTTTTTTATATATTCCAATTGCTCCGGAGTGAGATTTTTATACGCTTCTTCCTGCACCTTGTTTATTTCCTCCAAATTAAGATTTGGAACACCAGATGGAATTCCCGTTCCCTGCGGAATTATACCGCTCTTATTTTCTATTACTTCATTCAAACTCTCCAAATCTTTCGCGGGCAAGCTGTTTCCATAAAAATCCCTTATTTTTTTCAGGGCATCTATAGTTATTGTTTCGGTTGGCATTTTTGCTCCGGGCTTCAGGCAGTTTAAAAGCGTTGTTTGGATGTCTTTTGTGGTGAATTTTTCGGTTACTTCGCTCACCAATGTTTTAACGCACTTCTGCACTTCTGCCGGCGCATCCTTCCACCCCTCTTCCACCATTTTAACCGCCGCCTCTCTCGCTTTTTCTATAATTTTTTCAATATCGGGCTTTGCCGTTTCGGGAGCTTTTTCCAGAACACCTTCCAATATTTCCCGATGTTTCAAGATTTCTCCGCTAACCTTTCCCATTGCTTCGGCCTCGCTAAGCTCTTTGGATTTCTCAAGCGCTCTATCAAGCTGTTTTTTATATTTATCTAAAGTTTTCTGGGCTATTTCGGCCTTCCCCTTTTCCAGCATTTTTTCATATTCGGCCAATCGGACCTCCGAAAGATGCAAATATTGCTTCGCTTTATTTTCCGCCCCGAAAGTGAAAAAAGTTTGAATGGATTCTCTTATGGATTTAACAAAATAAAAAGGGCTGTCGGGGGTAAGGCTAACTGACGGCAGTTCAGCCGTACTTGTTGCGGCTGTTTCAGCCGCGTTTATTATTCCCGCTCCGACAACCAAAAAAGACAGCACGGCGATTAATAAAAGAGTTTTTTTCATTTTATTTTATCAATTACTATTGAACGCTAATAAGCCGGTAGCTGACGGAATATATTCCCGGAAGTTTTGTGCTAATGGAAACTTCCCCCGTACCGGGCCTACATGAGTAGTAAATATAAGTACTGTCCGGAGCGTATTCTGTTGTGGAAATCGCGCTCGCTTCGCAGCCGTGCGCGGATATTCCCGCCCTGTACATATTCAGCAATTCTTCGGTAGACATATTTGTCGTGTAGTAAGCAGTTTCAACATTGATAGTGCCCGTAAGCTGCTCATAGGTTCCGCAAAGCGTATTGCCGTTTTTTATTACTGAAAGCCAGCCTGGTAATTTGTCCTGGCCATTTTTAAAATCATCTCCGTATCCATTAAAATACGCGCAGGTTGTTTTTCCGTCCGCGGTTGTTGCCGGCTCCGAATTAACCTCCTCATTTATTTCCGGCAATTCGGCATTTTTATTCGCAAATAAAAGATATCCGCCAACCGCCGCGACCGCAACCACTACAACTATAATTGGAATTAATTTATTCATATATTTATTATAGAACATTTATTTTTAAATAAAAAAAGCCCCAGGAAGTCTATGTGCCTGGGGGATCATCCTTCTCGCTCTTGCCGCGATCAACCGGCCAGAACAAAGTCCATTTTGTAACATCTTGGACAAGACGCGGTCCTCTTTCTCTCGCCTATATCCGCAACCGTTTTTAAGATATAGGCAAAGTCCATTTTGACATCTTGGACAAGATGCTGGCTTTTTTAAACCGGTTGCCTGCCTAGTCCGGACAACCAATTTTGCTCTCCCTTCGCTTTTTTCGTTCCTTTTCACAAATGAAGGGCAACCTGTGGGAACGCCCGCTGCTTATTTAAGCTGATCACCCGTTGGGTCGATGATTCAGCCGATCTGCTCTCTGGGTAATCTACTGTTACTATCTTGTAGAGCCCATATTCAGCTTTTATCAGAGGGCTGGAGGGGCCTGCTTGGCACGCATTCCAACCTTGATATGTGTGTAGTATAGCACACATTGGTGCTTTTGTCAAGTAAGGGTAAAATCTCCTATTTTTATCTTTCGTAATAACTTTAAATACACCAAAAAAACCTCAATAATATCTGTATAGTATATGCTAATATTAGCATATACTATACAAACTTAAGAATTAAAAAAATGGGGTTTTTAAAATTTTAGAAGGAACGCTCCGACGCTATGATCGGAGCAATGATTTTCCGATCCGCCTAAAGCGGAGGGAAAATCTATTGCGGAGGCAAGAGGATTCGAACCTCTGATCCCCTTTCGGAGAAACTTGCTTTCCAAGCAAGCGCACTAGACCGCTATGCGATGCCTCCAATCGACTAATAACCCGTGACTAATGACTAATAACTAATTTAACTCAAAAAATCGGCTTTCGCAAATAAAAATCCCCTCAATAATATCTGTATAGTATATGCTAATATTAGCATATACTATACAAAGTTTGGGGGCTTCAAAATTTGCTTTAGTAATCCATTCCTCCGGGCATTCCGCCTCCGTGATTGTGCTCTTTTGGTTCGGGCTTCTCCGTCATTGCTACGCCGATAATCAAATAATTGGCGGCAACAGACACTGCATTTTCAAAAGCCAATTTCACAACTTTAAGCGGATCAAGAATTCCGGCTTTCTTTAAATCTACTATTTCATTTGTAATCGCGTTGAATCCGGTCCAGTCATCGTTAAATCTGTCTTTCAAGCTCAAAATTTCTTCCATTATTTTCTGGGAATTCGCGCCGCTGTTATCAATAATGGCTTTAAGCGGAGATTTTACCGCGCGGAGCAAAATCGCCTGAGCGGCTTGAAAAATTGAAATTTCTCCCTTAATCGGATTTTCCCTTATGGAACGGCAAGCGTTGAATAAAGCGATTCCGCCGCCGGGAACAATTCCTTCTTCCATTGCCGCGCGAGTGGCGGACACCGCGTCTTCAACTCTTTGTTTTAATTCTTTCTGCGCCGATTCTGTCGGAGCGCCAACTTTAATCACAGCCACTCCTCCGGCCAGCTTGCCCAAACGTTCCTGTAATTTTTCTTTATCAAATCCGGAATCAGTCTGTTTAAGCTGAGATTTTAACTGATCCACTCTTTTATCTATATCTTCCTTATTTCCATTTCCTCCAACAATTGTAGTGTTGTCTTTAGTGGAAACAACTCTGTGCGCCTGTCCCAAATCCTCAATTGTAATGGAATCAAATTTCTTTCCCAGTTCTTCGGAAATAAACTGCGCGCCGGTGATAACGCAAATATCCTGAAGCATTTCTTTTTTTCTGTCTCCGAATCCCGGAGCTTTCACCGCCAACACGGAAAATATTCCGCGGAGCTTATTTACAACTAAAGTAGTCAGGGCCTCGCCATCAACATCGTCAGCAACGATAAACAATTCTTTCCTGCCCGCCTGAATAAGCTTTTCCAATAAAGGCAATAAATCCTGTATGGATGAAATTTTCTTATCGGTTACCAAAACATAGGGATTTTCCAAAGCGGATTCCATTTTTTCGGTATTCGTCACCATGTAATGAGAAATATAACCGCGGTCAAATTGCATTCCCTCCACGATTTCATATGTATTATGGATAGTATTTGAATCTTCTATTGAAACAACGCCTTCTTTGCCGATTTTGCTCATAACTTCGGCGATTAACTTTCCCGTTTCTCCGTTTTTAGCGGAAAGAGTGGCGACTTCTTCTATTTTTTTGATATCGCTGATAATTTCTTTTTGTTCTTCCAGGATTTTAACTATCTGCTGGCTGTTTATTTTCAGCTCATTGGCCAGACGAATAACATTCACCCCTTTTTCTCTGATTATCTTTTCTCCTTCGTCTATCATGGCATGCGCCAAAACAACGGAAGTGGTGGTTCCGTCTCCGACATTATCATTGGTCTTATCGGCCGCCTGCTTTATCAGATCGGCGCCAAGATTTTCAAACTTATCTTCCAAAACAACTTCTTTGGCAACGGTAACTCCGTCAAAAGTAACCTGCGGCGTTCCGTATCCTTTTTCAACAACAACGGCGCGGCCCCTCGGCCCAAGAGTCATTCTGACGGCCTCGGAAAGCTTGTCTATTCCGACCTTCATCGCCGCTCTCGCTTTTTCGTTAAATAAAATTTGTTTAGACATTTTGTTCGTTAATAATTGCCAATATATCGGCCTCTTCTCCGACTAAATATTTTTTGCCGTCGATTTCAATTTCGTCCGGTCCGTATTTTTTAAATAAAACAATATCGCCTTCTTTTACGGACATTGGAATTCTGATTCCTCTTTCGTCGGTTCTGCCCGGTCCAACCGCGATAATTTTACCCCTGATGGGTTTTTCTTTTTCAGCGGTATCGGGCAAGACAATGCCGGATTTGGTGGTTTTTTCCACCTCAACCGGTTCTAAAAATATATGGTCGTTTAATGGCCTAATATTCATAATAGTTAGTATTTTAAATAAAAAATCCCGTTATGTCAAACGGGATTTTAAAAAGCTTTTTGGGACTTTAAAAGATTATTTCTTCTGATTTTCACAGAAATCTTCTATTCGCTTGGTGTGGGGGTGAAATTCCAATTCATTGTCATTAAGAATTATTCGCGGCCTATAAGTATTCTCCTGAGATAAATTCATTTTATTTTTTCTTATCTGGACTTGCTTGAAAATCCGTTCCAGCCAATTTCCGAAACGGCCGCTCAAAAGTTTTTCTCTTAAACCGGCAATAAAATTCCCCTTCTCATAAATAAGCCTTGAATCTTTTTGATAAATTCGCCTTTTTCCCATCCAGTAGGAATTAGCGTTGAAAAATTTTTGGATTGTTTCCTGATTTCCAAAAACAGGCACCAGAGACGAATAAAGGTTTTTCCAGTATTCGTTGTGCGGCTCGGAAAGCCGGTAAGCCGCCGGAGAGATGAAATGATTGAAACAAATCTTATCGCTTCCCGATTTTTCCGTATCATTTTTTTTCTTGCGCCAGCCAAGCAGCCCGAACGCCATAAAACAACAAAAGCGGACTGTAAAAATCCGCCCGGGCTTCACCCCGACAATAACATCAAAGTCGGAATTATTATGGACTTCGCCGGTAGCAAGCGAGCCGGCCGTCAAAACAAAATCAACAAAAGGAATAAACCTAAGCGGCCAAATTTTTCTTAAAAATATACGCCATTTCTGGCTGTAAATATCATCCACTGAAATTAATATTGTTTCAGCTCGTTTTCCGCCTGAGATAAAAGAATTTTTACGTTCTTAATGGAAGAAATTATGGTATCCGAGCTGGCTTTGAGCTTTTTATTGACATAATCTGAAATTTTTACAAGCAAGGACTCGCTTTGCTTCATAAATTCGAAGAATTCGGGGGCACTGACCTTGTCTAAATTCATGCTTCTGGCGCGCTCCGAAAGCTCGTCATATTTTTCCTTTAAATTCTGGATATCGTTGTCAAAATTGCCCGTATTCTCCTCAAATTTCAGGACCTGCGTTAATGCCGAGCGGGCGGCAGAAGCCGCGGCAGAAGCCAATGTGAAAACCTGTCCGTAATCTCCGTACTGGAAAGAATTCTTCGCCTGCGTAAGATTGAAATCCGCCTTGGAAATCGCCAAATTTATAAACTCGCTTTTGAGATTGAGGTTTTTCAGCTTTTCCATAAGTTCATTTACCAGTGAATCCGCTTCGTTCACCATATTTTCAGCCTGAACTTTTTGCAGATCTTTTTCGCTCTGCGCCCGTTCCAAAACTTCCTGCCTTATGGAATTAAGCGCGCTTTTAATATCATCGTTAATTGCGCCCTCTTTTATTTCATCAATAATTCTTATTTTGCTGAGCGAATCCATCTGTAATTCTTCAAAAGCTGAAATAAAAATATTTTGTATTTCTTCGGTTTTAATTCCGCTCTGGGTATTGATAATCAGCGTTTCTTTGAAATCAAGAATTCTGTTTTTTTCTTCCGCCGATAATTTTTCTTCTATTTTATCCAACGCTCCGATTGCTTTTAATTTTTCAACTAAATTAACTCCTGTTTTTTTAAAAGCTCTTTCAAGACGGGATTCCAAAATATCACCACTTTCCGTTCCCGCCAAAATTTGCGCTACCAGCGCCGCTATTTTATCCTGCGCCTCCCCCAGCTTTTGCAAAATTTTAATGTCGTTTGTTTTTGATTTTAAATAAGAAAGAAATTCAATATGCTTGGCGCCGTTGGCAACAAAATCGTCAAGGAAAGAATCCAGGCGGGAATTATTTTTGTAATTCTCCTGGATATTTTTTATTTTCCCGCTTAATCCGTCAAGATTATTTTCATAGTTATTTATGGCCTTAATCAAAGCCGCGTCATCCTGTCCGATAATTTCTTCCAGCTTGCCCAATTCAGCCATTTTCTCGCTGGCAATCTGAAGCTCCAATTCAAGCTTTTTGACCGGATTAAAAACAAAAGTTTTCTGGACTCCGCGCTTAAATTCCTTGAGGAAATAAAACGGATTAGTCGGCAAAACCATCGGCTTGGAAACTCCCAAATCCTGGGAAATATTTTCCGACTGCGCAAACGCAAAATTAAGCCAGCATAAATTAGCGGCCGCCAATATTAAAATTGTTTTAGTGATTTTTTTCATATTTTTAATACCCTTCTATCAAATGGGCTTTTTCATGGCCCTTAATTCTGGCCAACGCTTTGGCTTCAATCTGCCGGATTCTCTCTCTGGTGACGCCAAACTCTTTACCCACCTCTTCAAGAGTATGGGTAACGCCGTCTTCCAGCCCGAAACGCATCTGCAATATTTTCTGCTCGCGCGGAGCAAGGTCAATTAAAATCTTTTTGATCTGCTCTTTAAGCAGCATTTGAGAAGCGTTCTGCGAAGGGCTTAAGTTTTTTTCATCCGGAATAAATTCCGAAATTGTGGAGTCATCGTCATCTTCCCCGACCGGCGATTCAAGCGATACCACGTCCTGGGAGATTTTCTGAATGTGATGTATTTTTTCAACCGGCATGCCCATCTCTATGGCAATTTCTTCGGGCAAAGGGTCTCTGCCAAGCTCCTGCGTCAGGCGCCTTTTGGCCTGGGAATACTTGGATATGGTCTCAACCATATGAACAGGTATTCTAATGGTTCTTGACTGATCTGCCAAGGCCCTGGTAATTGCCTGCCTTATCCACCAAGTCGCGTAAGTGGAAAATTTAAAACCGCGCCGATAATCAAATTTATCAACGGCGCGGCTTAAGCCTATATTTCCCTCCTGAATCAAATCTAAAATTCCAAGATTCGGGGAGCGATTAACATAGCGCTTCGCAATGGAAACGACCAATCTTAAATTGGACTGCATAAATTTATTGCGCGCTTCCCTATCTCCTTTTTCGCAACGCTTAGCCAATTCCTTTTCCTGGTCAGAAGTCAAAAGGGGCGTTTTACCGATTTCTTTCAGATACATCTGAACCGAATCCGGCAAATCCCCCTCTATGTTAAAACTCTTTATTTCTTTTTCACTGATTTCTTCCTCTTTGGGAAGCTCAATAAGATGGCTTGTTTCTATAATTTTAATATTCGCTTCTTCAAGGCGGTTATATACCTCTTCCAAAAAACTGACGTCATCCTCAATTTTTGGGAAGAAGTGTATAACTTCGGAATCCGTAACAAATCCGCGTCCGCGTCCGCGGGCTATCAATTCTTCAAGAGCTTGCTGTTCGCCTTGCTGCTTAGGCGTAAGCTTTTTGCCCAAATTCCTTTTAAAAGTTTTTGGTTTGAAAGATTTTGTTTTTTTCTTTTTTTGCGCCATAGGTTTTGATAACAAAATAAAAAAATGCCTTTTTGAGGAATCTTATGGATAAATCTTATTTAATTAGTTTTCATAGGTTAAAAACAAGTCAAAAAGCGGTAGAATCGCCATCTTCATAAATTATGTATCTCCTTGGATATGGTGTCAAACTCCTTAGATGCCTTAGCGCTACCCTCTTTATCGCCATCAATATCTAGCTTATTTATCAGCTGTTTCAGCTCTGTTTGCCTCTTTTTTAAAGATTCTTTTTTGAGAACATTTAAAAGAATCAAAAATTCGTTTTTTATGACTTCCGGACCGGCTTCCTGATTTTCAAAACTGTAACGCAATCCGATTAATCCAATTAAGCTTTCCAAATCTCCCGCGTTTTTGCCCTCATAAATATCTTTGTAGTAATCCGGCAAATATTTCACATAATCCTCCATCAAATTTTTAAACTCCTCATTCTTGCCGTTAAAAACTATTCCGAGAATCCGCTGACAAATTAAATCAACTCGCGAAGAATTATTTTTCTCTGCCTGCTGCTGTTCGGAAACCGGCCTGGGAAAAGCGCTATCTTTCACAGACTCCATTTCTTCCACAAGGACTTTTTCGTCCAGATAAGTTTTAGCGGCCAATTCTTTTATCCAATGGTCGCGTTCAACCGCGCTTGCCAGATGCTTTATTTTTGAAAGCACGATTCTGATGTTATTTTTCTTTTGTTTTAGATCCTTGCCGGAACCGGAAAGATATTTGTGAAAATAATAATCCATCGCCGACTTGGCTTTTTCAACCATTTTTTTGAGTTCTCCCGGCTTGTTTTTGGCTATGTCCGCCGGATCTTTAAAGTCCTTATCGTCAATAACAAGAACCTTAATCGTGAAGTCCTGCGCCGCCGCCAAATCAATGCTTCTTTCGGCGGCATTTTGCCCCGCCTCATCGGCGTCAAAACTCAGAACAATCTCATCGGCGATTCTTCTTAAAGTTTTAAGATGTTCTTCGGTCAGCGCCGTACCCGAAGAGGCGGCAATATTTTTAATTCCATCCTGCCAAGCCATCAAAAAATCCATCTGCCCCTCAACTAAAACCGCCTGCTTGGTTTCGCGAATATCATTCTTGGTGTTGTAAAATCCGTAAAGAAGTTTTGATTTCTGGAAAATCGGCGATTCGGGACTGTTTACATATTTGCCGACATTTGTGTCGTCAACACCCGGCAAAATTCTTCCCGTAAATCCGACCACCTTTCCGACGTGATTATGAATCGGAAACATCAGCCGCGAACGGAACCTGTCCCAATATGTTCCTCTTTCGGTTTTTATAGTCATTCCGGCGCGCTCAATGTCATTAATATTAAATCCCTGTTTCAAAAGATGTTTTGTTAAAGCATCCGAACCGTCCGGCGCCAAACCAAGCTCAAATTCTTTTACCGTTTCTCCCTTAAGACCCCGTTCTTTGGCGTAATTTTTTACTGAGTCGGAAGCATATAAATTCGAAACAAAAAAATCTTTGGCGGAATCAAGTATTTTATATAAGATGTTGTGGATGTTGTAATCGCGGCCGGCGGTTTTGGATATATCCACGCCCGCTTTTTCCGCCAATATTTTAAGCGCATCATAAAATTCCAGATTTTCGTATTTCATCAGAAATTTGATGATGTCGCCCCCTTCATTGCAAGCGCCAAAACAATGCCAGGTCTGCCTTTCCGGCGAAACCATAAAAGAAGGAGTTTTTTCCTTGTGGAACGGACAATTGGCTTTGAAATTTTTTCCCGCCGGTTTAAGTTCAAGATACTGTTTCAGAAAATCAACAATATCCAATTTTTCCTTTATTTGCTGGGTTGTGTCGGAACTCATATGCTTAAAATATAATCCAAAAGAAGAAAAAGATTAAGCCCGCTTGATTTGTGCCGATTTATCGTATAATATTAAAACACTATGAAGGCATGCGCGTTATGTAAAAAAGCGTATTTGATGGGAGGCACCAGAAAACTTTTGCGCGCCCATTATAATCCGACCAATATGACCAGAAAGCAGCCCAACTTGCAGTGGGGCAAAATTCCCGGAAAAACCGGCAGGTTTAAGCTTTGCGTAAAGTGCTTGAGAAAATTAAGAGCTCCAAAATAAAAATCCCCCGACCGAAATCGAGGGATTTTTTATTTTACGTCACGGCCAGGAACGTGGTGAAGTTGAACTTCAGATCCTGGATGTTTTTCTCCACTACTTTCATTCCATAATATTTGGCAGCTTTGAACGAAGCGATAGCCGCCGAATTCTTTGGAAGCTTGCCCTCGCGCAGATCCTTAACTGCGCTGGCAGTATCCGACCACGGCTTAATCTCGGCCTTGGGATATTTTATCCTCAAGTACATCCTGCACTGCTTGAGCGCCTGATCGTGAGAAACGATCAGTTTTATTTTTTTGGGATTGGCATCTGGCCTTATCATCAGGCAATGCCGGACATCAATCTCAAAAAATTCTTTGATATCGAAAGCATCCCGTCCCATCGCGCGGATTGATTCGTAAACTATTCCGCCGTTGGAATTTTCAATCGGGAAAAATCCCAGATTGATATGGCCCCCGTTCAAGGCCTTTAAAACGCCGCCCGCATTAATGAGATACTTCATCTCTTCGATGTGTATTTCATGTTCGGCGCAATACCGCCTTGCCGCTTCTTCGGAAAAACTTGCGATTCCTCCGGATACTCCGACTATCATAGCTCCCATTTTTTAACTCCTTTTTGGTTTTTCAAACAGCTAAAAATATATCTTATCTTATAAGAAAGATTATAGTCAATTGAAATTGTCGGACTGCCGGGAGTTGAACCCGGTTCGTGCCCACCCCAAGGGCATATACTACCGTTATACTACAGTCCGTTTTTATCAGAATACACAAAGTTTCGCGCTGATTCAAATAAAAATGCCGCGACATGCGGCACCTTTAGCAAAACCCTGTTGGAAGTCCCTGCTAAATTTAGGTGGGTGAGCTCAGAAACGAGCCACGGCCCATTTCGCTTCGCTCTCCCTATTAACATAGACTAATCAGGAAACCAAACAGGATTTCAATTTAATTATACCCCTGACCAGCCGGGCTGTTAATAAAAAAAGTGAATAGTTGTCAAGACAAAAAACTATTTAAAATGCCCTTAAAACATAATGTCCTCCTCGGCTCTCTTATATTCGTGAATTTCTTCGGGTTTAAACCAAAGCAATATTTCCTCCTTGGCTTCCTCAATTTCTCCGGAAGCATGAACGATATTTCTGACCGCACGCTTCTGGGAATTGGCTAAAACCGAAGAATCAACTGAAAAATCTCCGCGAATCGTTCCCATTTCGGCTTTTGCCGGCATCGTATCTCCAACCAGTTTTCTCACCATCTCAACGGCTTGCACTCCCTGAATAACCATTTTAATAATCGGCGCGGAAGTAAAATATTCCACCAGCCAAGAATGAACCATTTTCCCGGCTTTCAGCGGATCGTCAGTTCCCAATTCTTTTTTAGGATCCATTCCGAATTTCTGATATCCCGCCACGGCTTTTTCTCCCATTCTTTTAAGATTGGCTTCCGCGGTTGAATAATGCTTGGATATGTCTTTTGCCGTTGCCTGAAACATCTGAAGTCCGACAATTTTTAATCCTCTCTGCTCGATTCTTTTTATAACTTCTCCCACCAATCCTCTTTTTACTCCGTCCGGTTTTATCAATATTAATGTTTTTTCTTCTTTGAGTTTTTTTACCATGTTTATTTTTTGTTTTTCTTAATTATTTCTATATTTAATTCTTTCAATTGTTTTTTATCCGCTTCTGACGGCGCGTCCATCATTAAGTCACTGCCATCGCCAGTTTTTGGAAACGCAATAACTTCTCGGATATTTGGTTCTCCAAAAAGCAAAGCGAACAACCGGTCAAGGCCGATTGCAATTCCGCCATGCGGAGGAGCGCCGCTTTCAAACGCTTCTATCAAATGCCCAAATTGGTTTTTAACAGTTTCATCCGATAATCCGAGCGCCTTAAACATTTTTTGCTGCAATTCCGGCTTATGAATACGGATGGAACCTCCGCCTATTTCAAATCCATTTAAAGCCACATCATAAGCCCTAGCGCGGACTTCTTCGGACTTCTTTTCTAGCTTATTCAAATCATCTTCATTTGGACTGGTAAAAGGATGGTGCTTGGCCATCAGTCTTTTTTCCGTTTCGGAATATTCAAAAAGAGGGAAATCTGTTACCCAGCAGAAAGCCAGCTCTTTGTTATTTTCTTTATCCTTTCTCAAATCCGGCTTGTCGCTTTCATATTTTTTCATCGCTTCCGCATAAGTAAGGCGCGGAAACGGTTTTTTCATAATCTTTTTCTCCGGCACGAGTTTTTCCGCCAAATAAATCAAAAGATTTTCCATTAAATCCATTATCTCTTCTTCATTCGTAAAACTGAGTTCCAAATCCAGCTGGGTGAATTCCGGCTGTCGGTCGCCCCTTGTATCCTCGTCTCTGAAACAGCGCGCAATCTGGAAATATCTTTCCATGCCCGCCACCATCAAAAGCTGCTTGTATTGCTGCGGAGATTGCGGAAGCGCGTAAAACTTTCCGGCATGCAAGCGGGACGGCACCAAATAATCCCTGGCTCCTTCCGGAGTGGATTTTCCAAGAATCGGAGTTTCAACATTTATAAATCCGTTATCCGTCAAAAAATCTGTTATCAGACGCAAACCCTCGCTGCGGAGTTTAAGATTTTTATTCAACCTTGCGCGCCGCAAATCCAGATAGCGATATTTCATTCTCACATCCTCGCCGACATCATAGCCATCGGTCTGCAAATCAAAAGGCGGGGTCTTCGCCTCGCCTAAAACAACCACCTCTTCCGCCAGCACCTCATATTCTCCCGTAGTGATTTCTTTGTTCACCATGTTGGCCGGCCTCTTATTGACGGTTCCCGTAATCTTGGCAACCCATTCGGAACGCAAAGTTGTCGCCGTAGTATAAAGTTCCTGCGGTTTAGAAAGAAAAACAACCTGACAAACGCCGGATCTGTCCCTTAAATCAATAAAAATAATTTTGCCATGGTCTCGGCGAACATTCACCCAGCCCATAAGCTCAACTTTCTTGCCTTCGTTTTTAACGATATCCGCAATCAACGTTCTCATGAATTTTAGCCACTAGTAACTGGGCATTAAACGCCAGAAACTGTGATAAATAAAATGATATCACGATTTTTGGAAAACCTTCAACCCGCTTCTTTTGCTTCTCATTAATACTTCTTATTGACTCTCCTTCCAACAAAATCCCCTCATTAAACTTTGTATAGTATATGCTAATATTAGCATATACTATACAGATTATTTTTGGGTGAAAATTACCATTTCTTTGTTTTTGAATGCTATCTTCACAATTCCATTTTTGTCGGTTCTGAATATCTGCGAACCTATATCCGCCAACCTGCTTAACGCTTCTTTGGTCGGGTGGCCATAGCTGTTCTTGCCGACCTCAATTACCGAAATCGCGGGCGTGATTTTATTCAGGAAACTTGCGGCTGAGGAAAATTTTGAGCCGTGATGGCCGACTTTTAATATATCTATGTCTAAATCGTATTTATTCGCCAAATATTTTTCGGTTTCAGCGCCGACATCGGCTGTAAATAACACCTTTGCGCCATTAATATCTAACAACTCCACCAATCCTGAGTCATTTACGCTTGCAGCTCCCCCGCTCGGAGACAAAATATCTATTCCGGCATTGTTAAATTTTATTTTGTCGCCCGCCGCCAAAGAAATTTGCGGGATATTGTTTTCTTTAATGATTTTTTGAATTTCACGCCAAACATCATTTTCGCTGCTTTCACCATTGGTAATAACCGCTCCGACTTTATAAGTCTTCAGAATGTCGGGTAATCCGCCCATATGGTCAATCTGCGGATGAGAAATTAAAACCAAATCAATATATCTGTCGTTTATAGGCAAGATTTCTTCCAGATTTTTCTTTGCCAGGCCGTTTGCCGGTCCGGCATCTATTAATGCCTTTATCCCTCCAGGCAAAATTGCCAATTCGGAATCTCCCTGCCCGACATTTAGAAAATACAACTCCGAACCCCGAACATCCGGCGGCAAAACGATTAATCCCCAAACCGCCAGATCAACCGCGATTAGAAAACCTAAAATTATTTTAAATGACCCGTTTTTCATCCGCTTTATATTTAATAATAAGCCAAATTAAAAACGCATAATATCCTACTGCAAAAATAATGCTTATTGATTTCATGGGAATCGGCAAAGATAAACGCGAAAATAAATCAATTATAAAAAGCATATAAGCCAAAATTACATTTTCGATTAAGCCGATTATTTTTGCCAGAAATATAGAAATAAATCCTAGGCCCGCCATAATAAATCCCAGCCCCATCGCATATGGCACAACTCCCAAAATCAAAATATT
>JAQURY010000006.1 GCA_028715395.1 Minisyncoccota bacterium | reverse complement strand
AAGTATGGATTTAGGTCGCAAAAAATTTACCACTGAGTTCGCGGGCCGCGAGCTTTCTTTGGAGTTTTCCAAAATCGGCGAACAAGCCAATATGGCTGTTTTGGCGAAATATGGAGAAACTATAGTGTTGGCCACGATCGTGATGGGAAGAAAGGACAAAGAAGGAATTGATTATTTCCCGCTCACGATAAATTACGAGGAAAAGTTTTATGCTGCCGGAAAAATTATCGGCAGCCGGTTTGTCCGCCGCGAGGGAAAATCGTCCGATGAGGCGGTTTTGTCCGGACGTTTAATAGATAGGACGATGCGCCCGCTTTTTAATCAGGCGATGCGCCGTGACGTGCAGGTAGTTACGACTATTTTGTCTTTTGACGAAGAAAACGATCCCGATTTTGTGGCATTAATGGCCGCGTCGGTTGCGACCGCGTGCTCGCAAGTTCCGTGGAACGGACCGGTAGCAGGATTAAAAATCGCCAAAATAAAAGGCGGCGATATTTTGATTAATCCAAAAATGAGCGAATTGAAAGACAAGGAATTGGAGTTCGATTCTTTCGTTTCCGGAAGAAAAGACCAGATAAACATGATTGAGCTTGGCGGAATGGATGCGCAGGAAAAAGATATCGTGAAGGCCTTTGATTCGGCGCAGAAAGAAATCAATAAACTTATTGATTTTGAAGAAAAAATAATAAAAGAAATGGGCAAGCCGAAAGCCGAAGTGAAACTGGTTGAACCGGATAAGGAGCTTGGAGAAAAAATTTCCGCGTTTTTGGACGGCAAACTGGAAAAAGAAATGTATAACTCCGACAAAACCGAAAGGGCATTGGGATTGGCGAAATTAAAAGATGAATTGAAAGCTAAATTGGCCGAAGAGGGCGTTGGTGAAGACAAATGGCATGCTGCGGAAATATTTTTTGACACATGTCTTGATAATTTGATTCATAAAAAGATTTTAGAACAAGACGCGCGTCCTGACGGAAGAAAATTGGACGAAGTCCGCGATTTGCACGCCGAAGTGAAATTGTTTGAACGCACTCACGGTTCGGCTTTGTTCGTTCGCGGCAATACCCAGTCATTGGCAATTACCACGATCGCGCCTCCGGGCTCGGAGCAGCTGATTGAGACGATGGAACATTCCGGAAAAAAGAGATTTTTGCTTCACTATAACTTTCCGCCTTTTTCAGTCGGAGAAGTTGGGCCGTTCAGGGGTCCGGGCAGGAGAGATATCGGACATGGAGCGCTGGCGGAGAAGGCTTTGAAGGGCATGATTCCGTCCGCTGACGAATTTCCTTATGTTATCCGTTTAGTTTCAGAAATTTTATCTTCCAATGGTTCGTCTTCAATGGCGACTGTTTGCGCAGGTTGTTTGTCTTTGATGGACGCAGGCGTGCCGATTAAAAAACACGTTGCCGGAATTGCGATGGGCTTGATTATGGACGAAAAAGGAAAAGAAATTAAAATCTTGACCGATATCCAAGGTCCGGAAGACCATTTCGGCGATATGGATTTCAAAATTGCCGGAACGAAAGACGGAATCAACGCCATGCAAATGGACGTAAAAGTTTTTGGAGTGGAAGTTGATGTTTTGGAAAAAGTCATCAAGCAGGCGAGAAAAGCGCACGAGCATATTATCGGCGTGATGGAAAAAGCCTTGCCGGAAGCGAGAAAAGAAGTTTCCAAATACGCGCCTGTAGTTTTGACCATAATGATTGATCCTGAAAAAATCGGAGAAGTCATCGGCCCGGGAGGAAAAGTTATCAATGGAATTATTGCCGCAACCGGTGCGCTTACAATAGACATAGAGCAGACCGGAAAAGTTTCAATTGCCGGCGCTTCCAAAGAAATTGCCGAAGCCGCCTTTAATATGGTTAAAGGAATTGTTACGGACATTGAAATCGGCCAGATAGTTGAAGGTCCGGTTGTAAAGATTTTGGATTTCGGAGCAATCGTCGAATTCGCTCCGGGCAAAGATGGAATGATTCACGTTTCCGAACTTAAAGAAGGATTTGTAAAAAAAGTTGAGGATGTCGTGAAACTCGGAGATGTCGTAAGGGCCAAGGTTATCAAAGCCGAAAACGGAAAGATTGGCTTGTCCCTAAAAGCGATGAAAAACGAATTGCAAAAATAAGTGAGACTTCAAAAACAGCCCGAAAGGGCTGTTTTTGTTTTCGGAATGAATTAAATCTATAATAATAAGGATGTTGTATATTTTAACTTTATTAACGATTATTCTCTTAACTCTTTCATCGATTATTTTTAATCTTTGGTTTTTGGTTTTTGCGGCTTTGGTGCCGTATTTTTATTTTTTAAATAAAGATTATTCCAAAAAGAAGACTTTTTTTGGAGGCTTTATTGTCGGAGTGTTTTCATGTTTCGGAATAATTTTCCCGGTGCTTTATGCCCATCCGATTATTTGGGTTCCGATATGTCTAACTTTCGGAATTTTGTTTGGGTTGGGCGGTTTGGCTTATCGGAAGTTTAAACAAGGAAATATTGTGGATATTTTTATATTTGCGGCGATTTGGACTTTGGCGGAGTGGCTGGCGGAGACGATTTTCCAGAATTTTTATTATGGCGCGCTTGGATATACAGCTCATAATTTTATTCCCCTGCTAAGTTTCGCGAGTATCGGCGGAATTTTTTTGATTTCGTTTATTATTGCGGCTATTAACGGATTTATCGGCTGGGGCTGGATACATCGCCGTTTGGATAAGAAGTTTTTAATAACAATTTCTATTTTTGCAGCGGCAATTTTGGGAATTTACTGGGCAAATTATATCTATTTAAATCCCAAAAATCCTGACGGCCATTTTTCGTCGTTTTCCATAATTCAGATTGATGAAAAAAGTCTGCCTTATGGGAAAATTATAAATGGAAATTTTATTATCGATGAAAAAATAAAAAATCTGATTCAAAAAGCGGTCAGCAGCGGTTCGGATTATATTGTTTATCCTTATAGTTTTGTCAAAGAAGCTTTGATATTCCAAAATAGCGGAATCAAGAGTCTTAATGTTGCCGGAACATTCGAAGAAGTCGGTAAATGGCTTAAATCGGTTATCCCGCCGGAAAGAACGCTTATTTTTTGGCCCGACATGATGCGCGAGCAGGATAAAATTACGGATGAAGTTGTTTTTTGGAAAGACGGTAAAATTCTTGATTATTATCAAAAAAGAATTTTGGCCCCGCTTCGGGATTATACTGTAGCCACGGGAGTTTCCGTTAATCCCTATGATTATGTTCCCGCGGAGAAAGATGAAGTTATAAGAATAAACAATGATATTTTCGGCAATTTATCATGTTCCGAAATCAATCAGTCATTTTTGGCGAGACGTGATTCCGATAAAACAAACATCACTTTATTTATAGGATACAGTGATATTTTTGAAGATTATTTTTACAGAAAAATAAATCTTGCCAGTTCTCAAATCAGGGCCGCGGAGAATAATTTGCCTCTTATAAGGAGCGATATTTATGGCCCATCGGCATTTATAGATAAACAAGGGAAAATTATTTCCAATTTGGGAGAAAATAAAAACGATATTTTAATCGGAAAAATTTTTGTAGAATCATCTCATAGACGTACATTATATAGCCGGTTTGGCGATGCGCCGCTGATAATATTGTTGGCGATTTTTCTTGGAATTATTGGTTTTAGGAAAAGAAATAAAAATTGACTTTTGCAGCGATTTTTTGTATTTTGAATACTATCAAGTTTCTTTGATAATATTGAATAAAATCTGAAATAAAAGGAGAGCGGAAATGAAAAGATTGCTTATTTGTTTATGCAGCGTGTTTTTGTTTCAAATGGCTTTTGCTTTAACCACCCCTTTGAAAATATCCGTAATTCCGCCGGTAGCTTTATTTAACAGTTCTGCAAATGTTATCGGCGCGGACATCGGATTAATTCTCACAAGATCAAGGTCAGTAATTGGGGCACAGGCTGGCCTGGTATGCGAAGCGGAATATAGCTATATCTGCCAGTATGCCGTGTGTTACGCAAAAGCTAAAAACGCTTACGGTTTTCAGTATGCCCTGGGCTATGTGAAAATTGAGAAGGGCTACGGTTTGGTTATGACGATGGTTTCAAATGTAGGAACCTATACGGGAATACAGTTTGGAGAGGTGGGATATGCCGACAAAACTGTCGGTGTTCAAATAAGCGGAATCTACGGCTGCACCAAAGAGCTTCGGGGCGTTCTGTATACCGGATTTTATGCAAAGACAGACAAGCTTTACGGAATTTCTTTTGGTTGTGTTAATATAACTCGCGAGGCCTATGGAGTTCAGCTTGGGCTTTATAATTATGCCGAGACGCTCAAGGGCGTGCAAATAGGATTGATTAATGTTGTAAGAAAGAACGGAGTGCTTCCGGTTATGATAGGGATTAATGCGGGATTTAAGTGATTAAGTGCAGAGAATTTTTTAAGCGGCGCTTGTCTAAAAACAACGCCGCTTTTTTATTATTATATAGGTAGGACGTAGCTTGACTTCTGGGTTAAAATGTTTCATATTATAGCTAAGTAAAATCAGCCCGCCAAGGGTGGGCAAGTAACTTGATAGCAGAATATTTCTGAAAATCTAGAGGAGGATAGAAAATGAGCAAGATTCCCAAGATGAATTTGATGTGGCTAACCGTTAACCGTGGCTGTAATTTTCGTTGCGAATGGTGCTATGCGGCAGGAAGTGAGTATCGGACAGAGGACGAGATGTCCTTGTCGTTCACCCTTGATCTTCTCAAAATCGCGAAACAGCTTGAGATCAAGAGATTGTTTTTAATAGGGGGCGAACCAACTCTCTGGCCTCACTTATTTGATTTTAACGACGCAATGAAATCTTCCGGAATTCGTTCGACGCTTGTGACCAATACATACAGGTTCTCAAGCGACAAATTCTGGGAGGAGTATTTGAAACATCCGAACACCAACATCGGAGCTTCATTTAAGGCATTTGATCCAGAAAGCTTAGTTGAGAATACAAAGTCTACTGGATTTAACGATGTTACAAAGAGTCTTCGGAGAGTGTTCAAATATCAACCCAAAAGTATAGCCAGCTTCGTATATTCGCAGCCATACACGTCTCATTTTTTGGATATGGTTAAGTATGCGATGGATTGCGGAGCATTCGGCGTATCTGTTAACTTTTGTTCTCCGGCCATACACAAGGATCATGTGGATGACAAATTTATGGTTGACATTGATGTATTGGTCAAAGAAATAATGTCTGCGTATGAGGAGGCGCACAAAATTACAGGCGGACATCTTGTGTTTGTTATGAAGCATCCGCTTTGTATTTGGCCTAAAGAGTTTATTCAAACTCTGAAGAATAGAGGCCAAATTTCAACTACATGCCACCTTCAGCATCAATCGGGGGGCATTATTGACACAGATGGCTCGCTATTGATTTGCAACAGTATGTCTGGTTTTCCTGTTGGCAAATATGGGCAGGATTTTAATTCTGCTGAGTCGCTAGCAGCCTTTTTCGAATCAGAACAAATGAAAAATTATTTTGCTCAAGCAAAAGCATATCCTTCCAAGAAGTGCATTAGCTGTGAAGTTTTTGAGAATTGTTCAGGCGGCTGTCTGTTATTGTGGACGGTATACCAGCCCGATAGCATAATTAAGGGATGGTAGCGTTCAGGTAGCCACAATAAATCCTCTGGCATGTGTCAGAGGATTTTTTTTGTTTATATCAAAAATAATGTTATTATTACCGTAATTATGATTGTTATACCCATAAAATTTCAATTTAATATTGAATCTGAGGTACGTAGAGTAAAAAATACTCTAGACAACTTAGATTGGCTTAATAAAAACAAATATAGATTTCTTCTGCCAAATGGCATAAAAGATCTAAAAAACACAGATATAGAAATAATTAGAAAATTAGTGGAAAATGAATATAATTTGGAAATCTATCAGACTGCCGAAAAAGCCATTGTAAAATCGTGGGAAGGAAATAGCGATTTAATGAAAAAAATCAATCAGAAGATGAGCGGTTCTTTTGCATTGGATGAAATAAATGTAATTCTTACTAAATATGGAACTCAGGGAAGTTATACGGTACCTAATTTTATAATTATAAATATTTCTAATATTCCTCCTGAATACTTAATTAAGATTGTTATACATGAGTCTTTTCATCTGATGATTGAAAACATGATTAAAAAATATTCAGTTGGACACTGGATTAAGGAACGTGTAGTGGATTTGATAATGGATTTTGAATTTAAATCGCGTTTCAAAATGCAGCCTGTACCCGACTGGGCTCTTGCCACAGATGCAATTTTTAAAGAATATTATCCCAATTTATCTTTAATAATAGAAAAAGTTGCTGATATTTCTCCTGAAAATACACCTACTATAATACATTGATCGCAAAACTTGAATTTTCAAGTAAAATTGAAATAAAAAAAGCCCCCGCTACATTATAAAAAATATCGCAAGGGGCTACCGACCTTAGGTGGCGAACGTCCTCATTTGTCGCCACAGTCGCAGTTGCATTCGCACGCTCCCCATCCGCCTTCGCAATTGTCACATACGCAATCGCAATCGCCTTGGGCCTGGGGAGAGAAACCGCGAACTTCTCTTGTGTGGGTTATACCCGTTGTTTTGAGAAGTTTGACAAACTCTCTCATTTTATTTCACCTCCTTTTTTAAAGATCTTTTTATCTTAGATAAAATATCCAAGATTTCGTACTTTAGTAATAACACTATCCAAAATAAGAGTCAATGTATCATGCTTATTTGTAATATTTAAGATTTTTGAGTAATTAATTTATTGTGAATATAATGTAGTGGAAGATGAATTTGATCTTGGGTTTTTTGCCTTAATTAATTTCATCGTATGTTATATTCACAATATTGCCTTAAGGCGTTGTGCAGGCATTGGGGCATTATGCTTAGCTTGACTTTTAGCTTAAAATATGCTATATTAAAGGCAAGTAAAAAAGCAGCTCGTTGTTAATTTTATAAGCTGAAAATCTAAAATAGAGCGCCGCAAAGCGGATGCTCACAGGAGGCTTCAATGAAGAAAATAATGATTGCGATTCTCATCGCGGTTGTTGTTTCATCGGTAGTAGCAGTGGTCGTGGGGGCGGAGAGCGACAGGTCTATAGAATTACTTGTTGGCGATAGCTCTTGCGATAAGACTACCCCTAACACGAAATTTACCTCAGCCCGGCTTCTCTCAAGAGCGGATGAGAAAAAATCTGTTTGGGGACTGGAGATTGCTAACCTCAATTTTTCCGGAGATGTAACGCCCGATGAAAACCATGATGATGTGGCAGACACAAATCTTGGTTATGCTTCAGTTGAAACTCAGCATATCGGGTTCGTGTACGGCTACGTGTCAAACCAGAATGAACATTCGGGATTCGGCTTTCATGCTTTTGTCGGCATGGGATTAATATTTCTTAATATTAATTCTTCCGAAGTCGATATCTGTCCCGCGATGCCACTCAGTCAAAGCATGGGATTTGGCACGTCCTTCAGTCTGGGCGCAGATTATTCATTTATGGTTGGCAACCACTCGATAGTAATATCGTGGGAAGCCTGCTGCTCGGTTGGAAATGACCTTTACGCCCAAAAGAAAGGAGTAGACAGCGGTTTTAACTGGTGGCCTTCCACTTTGGGCGGCTGGTCTGTCAGGTACGGATTCTAGTTCTTTGAACACGAAAATGACCTCGATTTCCTTTATGGGAATAGGGGTCATTTTTTATTTAAAAAGTGGTATAATAATTTAAAGGCCATTTAATAATTATTTAAAAATAAGATGAAATTAAACAAAAAATTAATCTGTTTTGTTTTAATATTAGGCATTATATTGCCGGTTTCTTTGCAATCGGTTTATGCGGCGAAAGAATTAAATGATATAAAAAATGGAGTAGGTAATTTTTTAAACGATGTAATAACTGTAACCAAAAAAGTTATTGTTTACCCCGTAGTTAATGGAGTATTGGCTATCGGCAAAGAAATCGTAGGCGTATTAAATCCCAATATAGCCGATGATTGTGATGCTACAGCCAAGTGTAACATTATAAAACTTCAAGATGACCCTTTAAAAAATATAGATTGCAACGCAGGAGCTTCTCCATGTTGGCCGGAAATAATTCCTAATAGCGCGTATGCAATTACAAGTAATTCGGCAGTAATCAGAGCAAATTTTGATTTAAAAAACATAGTATCAGTTGCTTATTTTGAATTTACTCAAGACCCCAAAACTTTTGAGTCAAAGTCGCACGCAAAATGTAGGCCGATGCAATGGGATTTCGTGAATTGCAGAAGATGCAGTGAAAGCGGAGAGTGGAATGCGGATTGCACCGATTGGGGAAATCCGACTTATGATACTGACTTATCAAATAATCAATGGTCAACTTGTCAGGCAAAATGCAGCAGTTGTAATACTCCCGGAAAATGGAATCCCCAAGGAAGTCCTTTGGTTTGCGAAACATGCGGTGGTAATAGCAGATATGAACCAACTGCTTATTGTATGGATTGGGGCGGAGATTATTATTCAGCTAACGGTTGGACGTGGCCAATTTGGCTTGGCTGTCAGGCTAAATGCGCCCCGTATAATAACAACAAGGCCTTAATGGTAGTTGGGCCAACTTATGATGCGCCGTACGTAGATCCGGAAGGAGTAGCAAATCCTTTAGGACAAATAATTGCTGTAAAGTTTAATGATGCGGCGAATTTTTTGACACATGGAATACAGGCAATTTCCAGTTTTCTTTATGGGCTTCCCCAGGATAAAAAAGATCGTATTTATACCGGAGGCGCCGGAACTTTTTCATATAAAATGACCGGCTTGGACAGAAATACGACTTATTTTTATCGCCCGGTTGTTGTAAACGCTATTTGGACTGTTTATGGATCCGTTGAATCATTTACTACAAGCGCCTTCCCGCAGCCAGTCTGCACATTGACCAGCGATAAGGCGGAAGTTGTTGATGGATCAGTCGCAAAATTAACCTGGAGTTGTACGAATGCTTCGGGATCAAATTGCAAAATCAAAGCTGGCAGCAGCGATATAGCCGTAAATCTAGGCACTTCCGGAAGTAAAAATGTCACTCCCGCAATGCCCCAAACCGTATATACCTTATATAATTGCTCAGGCGCAGGCGGAACAGCGGATTCCAAATCGGTAACCGTAAAAGTAAATCCGAAACCGCCGACTTGTTCTTCATATACAGGAAACCCTATGACCATAAACGAATTTGATCCTTCAACGCTAAGCTGGGTATGCGCCAATGCGACCTCCTGCTCGGTTAAAGTAGGCGCTATTTCAATCGGCGATGGCTTGCCTCAGGTTGGTTCAAAATCTGTAACCCCTGTCGTCCCCTCAACTTCTTATACATTAACTTGCACAGGTCCTGGAGGAACTGTAACTCCCGCTCCGGTTTCAATAACCGTCAGGCCGAGACCGAGATGTACCTTTACGGCTGATCCCGAAAATGTTCCCGCGTACGGAAAAACAACTCTTAGCTGGTCATGTAGCGACACGAGTGGAGCTACCCCATGTGAAATTGAAAATGTGGCGGCGGGCTTAGCGGCGAGCGGAGACAGAGAAGTTACTCTTGGAGCAAATCCAACAAGCTATACTCTTTCTTGTGTTGGTCCGGGCGGTACATCAACAAATACCATTCCAGTCAGCATTCTCGGAGTGACTCTTGAGGAAGTGAAACCATAAATAGCGCATGGCTTATGGCCAATAGCTGATGGTAAATAAAAATTTAAAAAAGCGGCTCCATAATGTGGGGCCGTTTTTTGTGGTAAAATTGATAAATAATGGATTTATTTAAGCCTTTAGATGGAAAATACGACAAAGAGTCCGCGCATTTAAGTGTTTATCCCGGAGTGGGCGGAGATGACGCAAAGGATTGGGCGCGGATGCTTTTGAATATGTATATAAAATACGCGATTAAGCGCGGCTGGAAAGTTTCTATTGTTGATGACTTGGCGATTGAAATTCGGGGGGAATATACCTATGGGACTTTAAAAAAAGAATCGGGAGTTCATCGCCTTGTGAGAATTTCCCCTTTTGATTCTAAAAAATTAAGGCACACATCTTTCGCATTGATTGAAGTGGTGCCGATTTTGCCGGATATTGAACACCAAAAGTTCATGATACCGGAAAAAGATTTGAAAATTGAAACTTTCCGTTCCAGCGGACCGGGCGGACAGAATGTCCAAAAGGTTGAAAGTGCCGTCAGGGTTGTCCATTTGCCGACCGGAGTAACCGCGGCCAGCCAAACAGAGCGTTCGCAGGTCCAAAACAGGGAAAAAGCCCTGAGAATTTTGAAATCAAAGCTGGTGGCGCTGATGATTCAGCATCAAAAACAGGAGCTTTCCGATTTGAGGGTGAAAGTTAAGCCGGAATGGGGAAATCAGATCCGTTCTTATGTTCTTCATCCGTATAAAATGGTAAAAGACCACAGAACAAAAAAAGAAAGCAGCCAGCCGGATAAAGTTTTGGAGGGAGATTTGGATAAGTTTATTGAAGCCGAAGCGGAATTGGAGTAATATAAGTAATAAGAAGCGGGCCGCCCAATAAAACAGCCCGTTTATCGTTTAAAATGATAATTTTTCAAGGCGTAAGTAAAATTTATAACGGCGGTTCGGTGGCGCTGGATGACGTGACTTTTGAAATAAAACAAAATGAATTTGTCTGCTTGGTGGGAAAAAATGGCGCAGGCAAATCAACTATTATTAAGCTTCTTACCGGCGAAGAAAAACCGTCAAAAGGCAGAATTTTTTTCAATAATTTGGAAATAGCCAAGCTTAAAAGGCATGATTTTCCTCTTTTGCGCCGGCAGATAGGAGTTATTTTCCAAGACTTCCGTTTGCTTCCCACAAAAAACGCTTACGAAAACATTGCATTTGCTTTGGAGGTGGAAGGAAGGCAGCAGGCGGACATAGACGAGTTTGTTCCCCAGGTGTTGGACATGGTGGGGCTTGCGAATAGGGCGTATAATTTCCCACACGAACTTTCCGGCGGAGAAAAACAGAGAGTGGCCATTGCTAGAGCGCTAATTCACCGCCCCGTTGCGCTGATTGCGGACGAACCTACCGGAAATTTGGATCCGGCCGCTTCCGCCGATTTAATAAAATTGTTGCAGAAAGTTAATGAACGCGGCACCACCGTAATTTTAGTGACTCATGACAAGGAAGTGGTCAATAGCTTGCATAAAAGAGTTATAACCCTGGATAATGGTAAAATAGTAAGTGACGAACAAAACGGAAAATATATTTTGGTTTAAATAAAAAATAAATGTTTACTACTTTATACAGAGTAATTAAATATGGAATCCAGGATTTTTGGAGAAATGGCTGGGTTTCGGTTGCCGCAACCGCGACTATGGTAATAGTGCTTTTTGTTTTTGTTAATTTATTGATATTTAGCGTGGTGGCGGATAGGGCTATCGGCGGATTGAAAGAAAAAATAGATATCAGCGTTTATTTCAAAACTGTTACGCCTGAAGACGAAGTTTTGAAAGTCAAAAGGTCTTTGGAAAGCTTGAGTGAGGTTAGGACGGTTGAATATACTTCCCGCGAACAGGCGCTGATAGATTTCAAGGAAAGGCATAAAGATGATCCGACTATTACCGAGGCCGTGGCCGCGCTGGAAGGAAATCCTTTGTCCGCTTCTTTAAACATTAAAGCGCGCGACATAAAAGAATATCCGGTAATTGCGTCTTATCTTAACAATCAGAACCTTGAAGGATTGGTGGAGCAGGTTACTTACAATCAAAACGAGCTGGTGCTTAAAAGGCTGACTTCTATTGTGGGGACAGCGGAGAATATTGGAATTGCGATAATGCTGGTTTTATCTGCCATAGCCGTGCTGGTTACCTTAAACACAATTACTCTCTCTATTCATTCAACCCGCGAGGAAATCGGAATAATGCGCATGGTGGGAGCGTCCAGCGCTTTTATCAGGGGTCCATATATTATTTTGGGAATTATTTACGGCATAGTCGCGGCAATTGCCAGTATGGTGCTGGTTGTTCCGGTTATGTCTTTTGCCGTTCCTTATATTAAAGTTTTGGTTCCGGAAATGGATATTTGGGTTTATTTTTTCCAGAATGTTTGGAGGTTACTCGGATATCAGATTATTTTGGGAATAGCGCTCGGCTCGGTTTCCAGCATTATTGCCGTCAGAAGATACCTTAAGGTATAAAATTTGAATGAACAAGAAGGCTTTTATTTCAATTTTATTTACGGTTATTTTTATATTTGGCGTTGTTACGCCTTATTTTAATTTAGCTTTCCTGCCGGCAGGTATGGCGCGGGCCGAAGAGCAAAAGTCCGCGGATATTTATTTCTTTTGGTCCATTGGATGCCCGTTTTGCGCCAAAGAAAAAGTTTTTCTTAAAGAAATGGAGCAAAAATATCCGGGCATTAAAATCCATGATTTTGAAATTTCCCAAAATCAGGAAAACATAGAATTGCTTAAAGGAATCAGTGCTCTTACAAAAATAGAAATCTCCCGGGTTCCTATAACTATAATCGGACAGACTTATTTCGACGGTTTTTACGAATATTTAAAACCAAATCCGATTGAAATGAAAATTCAGGCGTGCGTTAAAGACGGCTGTCCCGATAAACTGGGGGAAACAATTAAGCTGATAAAAGAACAAAATAGTTCTTTGCCTACGGCTGATAACGGACAGACTGCAACTTCCACATTGTTGGCATCTCAAAAAATAAAAGTGCCGTTTTTCGGCGAAATCGCCATAGCCGATTTATCATTGCCTGTTTTGAGCGTGGTGATTGGTTCGTTGGACGGATTTAATCCGTGCGCCATGTGGGTTTTGCTGTTTTTGATAAGTTTGCTTTTGGGCGAACATGATAAAAAGAAAAGATGGGCTTTAGGATCGGCGTTTATTGTCGCTTCGGCGGTGGTTTATTTCATTTTTATGGCCGCCTGGCTCAATCTTATAATATTTTTGGGCATGATAGCCTGGATAAGGATTTTAATTGGCCTGGTCGCTCTTGTTGGCGGAGGATATAATCTTAAAAAATTTTTTACTGTTAAAACGAACACCTGCGATGTCGCTGGCGAAGAAAAAAAACAGTCAATTGCCGATAAATTAAAAGCCATAATTAAGAAACAAAACTTTTTATTGGCGCTGTTTGGAATAATAATTCTGGCATTTTCAATAAATCTTGTGGAGGCGATATGTTCGGCGGGCTTGCCCGTGGTATTTACCCAGGTTTTGGCAAACAGCCATTTGCCGGCGTGGCAAAACTATATTTATATGCTGATTTATCTTTTCTTTTTTATGCTGGACGACATGGTTGTTTTTGTGATAGCAATGGTTACTTTGCAGCTGTCGGGCATTGAATCAAAATACGCGCGCTACTCTCATTTAATCGGAGGAATTTTAATGCTGATAATCGGCTTGCTTCTTATTTTTAAGCCGGCGTGGCTGATGTTCGGATAAATTAAAAAATCCCCGAAAATACCGGGGATTTTTTAATTTGAGGATAATTTTTTATGCAAAAAATATGAATAAACGTATAAAAATATTGTAACTGAAATAATTGAGCCTATTAAAATCCAGAAAGCATACTGGTAAAACAGCAGTCCGGCAATACTGATTAATGCCGTTAGCTTAAATAATTTCGCTCCGAGCGCATGGGTTTGTTTCCAGATATTTTCATTGCTTAATGTCCAGGGGGTTCGGATGCCGATAGACCAGTTTGGTTCGGCTTTTTCGAGCAATAGGCCAATCATATAAAATAAAACCGCCATGGCGGGAACAATCGCGTAAGTCATATTGAATTCATGGCCAAGATTCCAAAAAATGGTAAGGGCGAAGATATAAAAAAGAAAAACAAAAAGCGCGGCGATGAAAACATTAAAGTTTTTCCTGAATTTTTTGATATTCTCGGCTTTCGGGTCGATTTTGGGGATTATTATAAGCAGGGCGTACAAAAAAATAGATATGAACGGCATCAAAAACACGCCCCAAAATTTTCCCATGTAGCCGTTCGGTTGGCCAAGCGAATCCCAGTGGGAAGTTATCTGGTCGGGCAATTGAGGATAAAAATAAATGCCCACCGCGAATGAAATAACTATTAAAAATATCGGAAAATATTTCATATATTAAGTATATCAAAACAACAAAAAACCGCCCCGTGATTGATCAGGGGCGGTTATGGCTTACTGATTCAGCGTTTCCGCCAATTTTTTTACTTTTTCCGCGTTTAGCTCCGTGAAAGAGTTGCTTACTCCGGTTGCTACGATGAAGCAATCTGCCAGGCCGACATATTGGCTGGCATTTTCCGGCGTGATTCCGCTGGCGATTGCCAGAGGAAAGTCGCCTATTGCTTTCCGCATTGCCGAGATTTTTTCAATTCCCGGCGCGATTCCCGTTCCTTCTCCGCTGGTCGTTATTGCGTCCATGTACTTTGTCGCGAGCCTGGAAATATGTTTCAGGTTGTTGACCGCGGGCTGGTATTTGAAGGCTACGCCTCCGAAATACAGGCCTTCCCAGCTCGAACGCAATGTTTTTCTTGCGTTCCAGACGCTCTCGGCTTCGGCTGCGGGTTTTTCAAGATACTCGTTGATTCCCGCGTTATCCGTCCATATTCCGGAAACCGAAATGGGCACTTTAAGAATTGTCTCGTAGGGTTTGGCCCCCAGGAAATTGCATCCTATCCACCATCCGAGAAATTTCTGGTGAATATAATTGTAAATGCTCACCAGCTCATCGCGCGCAATTTCATGGTTGATGAGAAAAATCCCGTCAGCCCCCGCGTCTTTGGCGATTTTTGCATTCCGTTCGGCCTGCTCCTTTGTTTCTGCGTGGATTACGATAAGCAGAGCGCTTTTTTTCGGGAAAATCTCTTTGTATTTAAACATTTGCCCTCCTTGTGGGCTTTTATTTGCAAAGAACAACGTTGGTGAAAATATAACACAATTTTAAAATTAATCAAATTATTGACTATATTTTATTTTTATTGTAAAATATATTTCTTTTGACAATAAAATAATGATTGGAGGAAATCATGGAAAAAGGACTTATCACCAGGTATCTTGCCGGTTACATAGCGGAAATGAACGGAAGTGAATATGTTAGCAAGAGAGTAAGAGCTCTTCTTCATAGATACTTGGCGTGGGATTATTGCTACAATGCTTTTTCCGAAGCGATGGTTCGCGGTAAAAACAACGGAGAAAAAGAAATAAATCTTCTTGCTCTGAATCTTTACGCGTATCTGGGAACTTACGGAATGCTCCGGGGCAGCAGCGCGCTTTTGCAAAAAAATTACAAAGTTTGCATTTCTGTTGCGAGAGAGCTGATCAACAGCGATAATCGCGAACTTTGCGGGAACGATTTTTGCGAAAGCAGTTTTAATTTTGACCGTTACTGGATGAGAATATTCACCCTGAAATACAGGCTGGATTTTCTCTTGAAAGGTTTAACGGGAAGAAAGCCTTCCGATGCGCTTCTTTCCAAAATCATGATGGGCGCTCTCGGCTGCGTTCCGGCTTTCGACAAATATGTTCTTCGGGGCATGCGCTGGCTGGGCTTTACGAATGTCTGTTTTGACGAAAAGACAATCAGGGCCCTGGTAAAGTTTTACGCGGAAAACGAAGAGCTGAGGCAGGTTTTGCCGAAAGTTAACGGCATGGATGTGCCATATCCGCCCATGAAGCGGGTAGATATGTTTTTCTGGATGATAGGAAAGGAAATAGAAGAGAAAAAGCGTTAAATGCTTTTAGGCAGGGCAAATACAACAGAACCCCGATTGCGGTCGGGGTTCTTTTTATTTTATAAATCCAGATTTCTGATAATTTCTGCGTCTATAATGTTCATTTCCTCTGTTTCTTCAATATGTCCGTAAAGTTTTACTCTGTCGTCGGCGGCAAATCGGGAAATTTGTGTTTTACTCTTATTGTTTTTTCTGATTTCGGTCGTTTCAGAGAGTTTTACGTTATAATTTTTTCCTCCGATGGTTACGATAACGGTCATCGGGAAAACAGTGCCCGGAGCCGTCTTTAAAACGCCGGTGAAATTTTTCGGTTTGAACGGGGCCATGTTGCGGTAAATTTTTACTCTTTGAGCTTTAAGAATTTTGGTATCGTAATTGTATGTTCCGGTAACGCTTGTCACCTTATCGCCAACTTTTATATTGGAAGATAAAATAGTTATGTTTCCTTTTACAATGTCGTTTGTATTTGAAATATCAACTGTTATAACGCCCAATTTTTTGTCGTTCATAGTGAAAGAATTTGAAGAAATTATGGAAACTACCGTTCCGGAAAAACTCATTTGTCCCGTTAAGCTGGACATATTTGTTATTTCCGATGCCGCTATCATCAAGCTATCGGAGCCGCTGCTGATAGTTCCTTTTACCACTATATAATTTCCGACGCTGATTTCGGAAAACGGCATAACTTCACCGTACCGGCGCAAGATTTTGGTGGAACTATTTGTAGTTATGGTAAACCGCAAAAAATTTCCGCCACCCCACGATGTTTTGGAAAAAATTGTAGTACCGGCTATTTGCTGAACCAATAATCCTTGGGCCTCCACTTTCCCGTCTTTGGTAATATGGATTTCCGGAACAGTGATATCTTCGGTTGCCGAAGCCGGAACGGAGCAAGCCACCGCCGAAAAAAATACAGCGATTAACGTTAAAAACATCTTTATTTTCATAGATTTTCATTTTACCACAAATCATTTGCGCCATAAAACCTATGGGTTAAAATGGTATATATGCTTGGACCGAGGACAAATTACATATCCTGGGATGAATGTTTTATGAAAATGGCTCACGTTATAGCCGAACGCTCCAAAGATCCCTCTACTCAAAACGGCGCGGTGATTGCCGACGAGAGCAATATTGTTTTGGGAATGGGGTATAACGGTTTTCCGCGGGGAATAGATAATGACAAATTTCCTTGGGACAGAGAAGGGAATTTTTTGGATATTAAATATACGTATGTCTGCCATGCCGAAGAAAACGCGATTTATAACGCCAGCAAGGAGCTGAAAGGATGCAAATTATATTGCACGCTTTTTCCTTGCAATGAATGCGCCAAAGCGATAATCCAAAAAGGAATAGTTGAGGTGATTTACGACAGCGATAAATATCACGACGAAGGATTGGCTGTTGCGGCGCGGAAACTTTTTGACGCCGCCGGAGTGAAATACAGGCAATATACTTGCGAGAAGGCGTAGCTGTTTGTCTCAAATCCTGAAAATTATTTTCCGGCTGAGCGCGAGACGGGATTTTTATTTTTCATTGACAAAATAGACAATTTATTATAAACTATTCAAAGCAAAATTATTTTGAAACTTAATACGGAATATCGGGAGGTATTATGGAAGATACGAGAGATCTCTATTTTGTTTGCGGAGGATGCGGAGGCAATCTGGTCGTTGTTGACACTTTACCTGACGGGCGGAAAGTCTACAACTGCGATAAATGCGGGAAAAACAAACTTTTCGAATGCGTCGTTTGCCACAAGCCGAAAAGCATCTGGGCTGACGACGGAGAAGTTTGCGGCGGTTGCGCGCTGCAAGCAATGTCGGGAGAAATAAAGCTGACAAAGAAGCAGGTTGATGGGATAAACAAATGGGCAGTAGAAATACCTGTAAAGGCCAAGCTTCCGGAAAATTAAAAAAGGAGGACAGCATGGGACTCAGCATGATAACCGCCCTGGAAATATTTTCCAATCCCAAGGACCTGGCTTTTACCGCCAATGAAAAGGGATTTGGTATTTTCAGGGGTCCGGGGCACAACGGCAAATTGCTCGTTGACTGCGAGTACGACTTCAAGACAAGGAAGAGCTCAGCCGAAGAAGTCGGGAAAACCCTCAAGATAATTATCGAGGTGTCGCGCAAGGAGCTGAAAAACAAGGACAGCATCATCGCGGGCTTCCTGAATCCCGGCGGCGAAGGGAAGATCGACGAATCGGCCGTTCTTACGGAAAAAATGGTCGACGATATTGTCGCCAAGATGACCAAGAAAGGAGAGGCGTATACTTACAAAAATTAACGAACAACAAAACCCGAGAAAACCTCGGGTTTTTTATTTACTGGAAATTTTTACGAATTGGATTTAATATATAGAAAACATTGCCAGATCATCTAATGGTAGGATAGCGGACTCTGAATCCGTTCATCTTGGTTCGAATCCAAGTCTGGCAGCCTCTAGTATTAAAATACAAGTATCGGAATAGAGAAGAAGAACCGAATAGGTTCTTCTTTGTTTATCCACAAGACTTATCCAAAAGGGTAATTTTCTCTATCTTCCTACTGCTAATCATTCAATTACAATGATTTTATGTTAGAAGAAAATAAAATAGGTCTTAATATAAAGAAATTAAGACAAGCTAAAGGATTATCCCAAGATCGGCTCTCAAAACTGGCCGATATCTCTTATAATTCAATTATTAAGCTTGAGAATGGAGGCATAACTAATCCCACTATCTTAACTCTTCAGAAAATTGCCAATGCATTAGATATTTCAATTGAAAAGCTGCTATAAATAATAGCATTAATTTGCAAACAAAAAGTCCAAATTATATATAGATGAGGGCTTTTTATTTGCCACCAAAAATCGCTTTTAAGACGGTTTTTTGTTAGAATTATCAAATATGAAAGAATCTATTATTCCAAAATTAACTAATGATTCCTTAGCCAGCCAACTTATTTCTTTATACGAAACATTTAAAGATAAAGATTTAAAAAAAGATGAGGATATAAAATTTGATTTATCTAAATTAAATTGGGTATGCCCATTTACGATTTTACCCATAGCCTCATATATTATTACAACAAAAAGTAAGATTACAATAAATGATAATAGTAAAATAAAATCATATTTAGATACCATAATATTTCCAGATGGTACGGGTTCTATTTCTGAGCTCAGGCGTCAAGTCCAAAAATATAAAAATTATACACCGATTAGCATTTTAATGAGAGAAAATCTTGTTGGACGCAAAAATTTGGAAAATATATTTATTGACATGATATTTAAGATTGCAGATAAAGCTAATGCTAAAAGCGTTATCGGTTATCCAATAACTGAATTGGTGTCAAATATATTTGAGCATAGCAAAAAAGATAAAGGATTTGTTTTCGGTCAGTTATACGAAAAAAAAGAATTACTAGATATATGCATAGTTGATCGTGGCAGGGGATTGGCAACAGCATATTTACAAGAAAAGGGTTTAAAATTATCTGATGAAGAAGCTATCGGAGAAGTTATGAAAGGCAATTCTACTAAACCCGATAAAGATAGAGGTTACGGAGTTTGGACTTCAAAAAAAGTTGTTTGCGAGGCACTGGGAGGAGAATTTGTTATTTTATCTGGTTCTACTGCTTTAATAGCTACCAAAGAAAAAGAAAAGTTAATTTCCTTACCAAATTTTTATTGGCAAGGAGTCATTGTGGCTTATCGAATACCCATACCCAAGGCCCCTATTGATATTAGTTTATATGTAGAATAGACTAAATTTTCTGTGATACAATGAATATATACAATATAATAACCAAAATTATGAATAAAAAGTCCAAGGTTGTTATAAAAATAGCTAAGGTCTTGGCCCCCATATTAGGTTCACGAGATATAATAGACTCTCTTAAATCTCGTGTATTAGAGTCTGATGTAAAATCAGTTGTTTTAGATTTTAAGAATGTACAATTTGCTTCACGCTCAGCCGCTCATGAGCTTCTTTTAATTCAAGAAGAAGTATCACAGAAAAATAAAGAATTATCTTTTGAAAATACAAATGATGATATTACTAAAATGTTGCGTATTGTTGCTGCAAATAGGGCGTTACCAAAACACGAAAAGCCTCATTTTAAACCAGAAAAAATAGATATTAATTCTTTAAGGAAAGAAGTGCTTGCCTAAGAATTTGTTTTTTTGTTTTTAATTGAAAATAAAACTCCTATTTATTCATTTCCTTTTTAAGTAACTTTATTTTCTTTCTAATCTTTTCTTTCCATTCTCGTCGATAATCCGAGAATAAGTCATCAACCAATCTATTAGTGGCAATAGCCAACCCAATGGCATGATAAACATTTGGCACTCGGCTACCCCTTTCCCAGCGAGAAATTTGAGATTCGGGTTTCTTCATTAAAAAGGATATGTCTTTTTGTTTTAAACCCGCTATCATCCGGCAATAGTGAATTCTATTTTGTATTTTAGGAATTCGTTTCGGCTTCATTTTTTGTATTTTCTCCATAAAAAGACTATATTTATTTTAATATGTTTAAGTGGATAAAAGAACAATGGGTTACTAATATTTTCACTTTAGTTTTGGCTATCGGGACAATTTGGCTTGCTTGTGAAACTTATCAATTAAAATCAAACGATTTAGGACCACACGTAAATATCGAAGATGTTAATTTACAGATATTAGATGATACGGGAAGTATAATAAAAGATAGAAGTTGGTTAGAAGGAGAAAAATATAATTTAAATGCATCTTCTCGAAAGGTTAAGGACGTACTTTTAACGGTTAAATTCTCAAATAGTGGTAAACAAGCAGGTTTTGTTGAATTATCAAATTATCAAGATATTATCAAAAAAGTTTCTAGTGACGGAGGGGCTTCCGAGGCATTTGTCGGTGGCCGTTTATTAGTACCTGGCAACGGAAAAACAGGCTGGAGTTATACGATAAATATCATAAAAGAATTTAAAGGACAAGTTATTTTGGATTTATCTTATAAATTTGACACGTACGACGTAAATGGAGAAGAAATTGGAGAAAAAGAAATTATTGTACGTTGTGATTTTCCAGAAGTTAGTCCAGGCTCAATTAATGCAAGTTGTAAGCCTATATATTCTTTAAATAAAGAGAAATCAACTTTTATTATGGGTACAACAATCAATTATTTATTTAATAAAACAGTATGGCAAAATGTTTGGGCCAACTTTCTTTTTGCTTTGATCGGAGCAATTATAATATTTATTATATTTGCCCTTACTAATAAAAGAAAAATATACAGAATATTTGGTTTAGACAAGAAAAATCGATTATCGATATATGTTTCTACTATAGGTGTTAAGGGTGGAATTGACATAGGGGGAGCTCAAAATTTATATGAAGGACCCGCTGTCCCAGAAAATGAGTTTAGGGCAACAAAGGAAGTATTCGATTTATTAAGTTTAATAGGAGAAAAAGATAATCTTTTTATTAGGTTTATGAAATTTTCAACTTTTGATGTTACAAAAGTAGAATATAAATTTCCACAGAATGATATCCAAGTTGAAGCAGACAAAGAAACAAATATATTAACCATAGGCGGTCCTGGTTATAATTGGGCAACAAAATATTTTCAAGAAAAATCAAAGTTGGCGTTTGTAAATAATGTTTTTGTAAATAGAAGCAATGGCGAGACTATTGCAACTCCAAGTATCGATTACGATTACGGTATTTTAGAAAGAATTAATGATGGGGGTAGAATTATTATTCTTGCATTTGGCTTCCATGTTAATGGAACAAGAGGGGCTGCGAGATACCTTATTGATAATTGGAGAGATTTGCCGGAGGAATTTACTTGTTTGATAAAATTTCCAAATCCATCAAGGGATATCAATGGTTATAAAAAGCCATTAGAAATAATATATTATTAAATATCAATAATATATTAGATTCCTCAAACAATTAATAACTTACCCAAAAGGATAACTTTCTCCACCTTACTTATCTAAGATATAATTACTAATATGAAAAATAGAAAACTTAATACATCGAAAGAAAATGTTTTACTTCCCGAAGTACTAATTCTGGGTATTTTATATTTTCAACCCAATTAAAAGTTCGAAAAGTATCCACGATTCCCAGCAAATTATTGTAAAAATACCATACATGAATGAAATAACACTTCACAAACAATGGGTCGTTAAAGCTCCTGTTAATGATGTATTCAGAATAATGACCGACTTCGAAAAATTTCCGGAGAATTTTCCAAAGGTTGCCGAATCAATACAGATTAATAAACGGGAAGGAAATTATTTAGAGATGGACGCAACTGCAAGGTCGTTCGGTAAAAGATTCCGGGTAAAAATGAAGACTCAAATTCTCCCGGGAAAAGGCTTTATCTCGGATAATGACAGTTATCAATTTGGGACTTCCGGACATGAAGAACTGTTGCTTTCTGAACATACTAATGGAACTTTGATTGACTATACCTATCAAGTCGCCATTCATAAAAAATGGCTGCGCGTAATCGCCGTGCCGTTGCTGTACTGGTATTCAATGAAACATTGGGAAAAAGCAGTTATTGACCAGCTTAAAAAAATTCTTGAGAAATAATAGTTATAATATTGTCTAGGGTTTCCAGTCATTAATTTTAGAAGAGAGGCGAATTTTTCCAAAATTTGCTATAATATACGCAATTCAATGGAACTCTCTGCTGAGATTTCAAAAATAAGCGGCATTGGACCGAAATTTGTAAAACAGTTTGAAAAGCTGAAAATAAAAACCGTCAAAGACCTGCTTTGGCATTTTCCGTTTCGTTACGACGATTATTCAAAAATAGTTCCCATCGGCGAACTGGCCATTAATCAGCCGGCGACAATTCACGGTGTAATCAATAAAATAAGCATCCGCCGCAGTTGGAAAAAAAACATGATAATTGTTGAGGCGCTTATTATTGACGATACCGGCGGAATAAAAGCGGTTTGGTTTAATCAGCCCTATATAGGGAAAATTCTCCATCAGGGTTCGGAAGCGAATTTTGCCGGAAAAATAATTTCCTCCAAAAATGAGATTTATCTTTCCAATCCGACTTATGAAGTAACTTCTTCCAGGGGCTCGTCCGGCGCTATGAATGGCCCTAAACATACTGCGGGTGTGATTCCTGTTTATCCTGAAACGAGAGGAATTACTTCCAAAGGAATCAGATTCATTCTTAAGCCGATTCTCAAGGAAATCGATCACATTGACGATTTTATGCCGCCGGAAATTTTGAAAAAATATGTTCTTCCGGAAATAAATCTGGCAATCAGAAAAATACATTTTCCGCTTAATTTAAGCGAGGCTGAGGGCGCGCGGAAAAGATTCGCGTTTGAAGAATTATTTTTGCTCCAGCTTAACAATTTGAAAATAAAATCAAAGCTGGCGCAGGAAAAAGCTATTGCTTTGGATGTTGATGTTGATTATTTGCGAAAATTAACCGAAGAACTGCCTTTCGCGCTGACCGAATCCCAGAAAAAAAGTTTGCACGAAATAATTTCCGATATTAAAAAACCGCGCCCCATGAATCGCCTGCTTCAGGGAGATGTCGGTTCGGGAAAAACGGTGATAGCCGCTTTGGCGGCGATTATGGCTTCAAAAAACGGCAAACAGGCCGCGTTTTTGGCGCCAACGGAAGTTCTGGCTCAGCAGCATTTTCAGACAATTACGAAATTATTTCCGGAATTCGACCATGACGTCTGTCTTTTAACCGGCGCTACCGCCGACAAGAAAACTATTCTCCGCGATGTTGAAAATGGCGTCTTCAAAATTGTCGTTGGCACTCACGCTATTATCCAAAAAGGCGTGAAGTTTAAAGAATTGGCCTTGGCGGTAGTGGATGAGCAGCATAGATTCGGAGTGGAGCAAAGGGCGACGCTTTTAAGGAATCAAAAATTGGTGCCGCATTTTTTAAGCATGTCCGCTACGCCGATTCCGCGGACGCTTTCTCTGACAATTTTCGGCGATTTGGAGCTTTCAACGATTACGGAGCTTCCCGCTGACAGAAAACCGATTGTCACGAAAGTGGTTGCTCCCGAAAACCGCCAGAAGGCCTATGGTTTTATTGAAGAACAGATTAAAAAAGGACGGCAGGCATTCGTGATTTGCCCGCGTATTGAGCCGGGACAGCAAGAAGAAGGAAAAATTCTTACCGAAATGCAGAAAAAAATGCTGGAGCTTAAATCCGTCAAGCAGGAATTTGAAAAATTATCGCAGCAGATTTTCCCAAAGCTTAAATTGGTAATGCTTCACGGGAAAATGAAGTCCAAAGAAAAAGAACAGATTATGAAGGACTTCAAAGACAAAAAATTCGATATTTTAGTTTCCACTTCGGTTATTGAGGTGGGTGTTGATGTGCCGAACGCCACCATAATGATGATTGAAGGCGCGGACAGATTCGGCTTGGCCCAGCTTTATCAATTCCGCGGACGCGTTGGCAGAGGCGTGCATCAGTCGTTTTGTTTATTATTTACGGATTCAACTTCCGACACAGTCCAGAGAAGATTGAATTCTTTGTTGACGGCGAAAAACGGATTTGAACTGGCGGAAAAAGATTTGGAGCTCCGCGGTCCAGGACAATTTATGGGCGAGACCCAGACCGGTTTTCCCGATATCGCCATGCGGGCGCTTCAAAATATGGAAATGGTAAAATCCGCGCGTTCTGCCGCCGAAGAAATTTTTTCCAACGACCCCGATTTCAAAAACCACCCGCTTCTTTCTGTCCGCTTTAAAAAGTTTGAAAAGCAGATACATTTGGAGTAAAACTGGAAAATTTTGAAGAAAAGTGATAATTTATAAAGGAAATATGCACCCATAGCTCAGCTGGTAGAGCAGCTCCCTCTTAAGGAGACGGTCGTAGGTTCGATCCCTACTGGGTGTACTCGTATGTTAAACTATTAAATATGAACGAACCGATTTTATCAGTTGAGAATTTAACCGTGAAATTTAGCAAAGAAGCCATTGTTGACGATGTCAGCTTTGAAGTTAACCAGGGTGATGTCACTGCGGTTATCGGCCCGAACGGCGCGGGCAAAACAACTTTATTCAAGGCGTTGCTCGGCCTGATTCCTTACCAGGGAGAAATTAAATGGCGCAAAGGAACGACAATCGGTTATGTTCCGCAAAGAATGGAAATTGAAACGGATATTCCGCTTACGGTTTTGGAGTTTTTGAAATTGCGAGGCATTAAAAATTTATCAAAAGAAAAAGCCAAAGAAGCGCTGGGCTGGGTTTCTTTGTCCGCAGATATGCTGAATAGCGGACTTGGCGAGATTTCCGTTGGCCAGCGCCAGAGAGTTTTAATTGCTTGGGCGCTTTTGGGCAGGCCGGATATTTTATTATTTGACGAGCCGACTGCGGATATAGACATTAAGGGGCAGGAATCCATTTATAAATTGCTTCATGATTTGGAAAATAAAATGAATCTTACGATTATAATGATTTCGCACGAATTAAATGTGGTTTATAAATATGCCGAACAGGTTTTATGCTTAAACAGAAAAAAAGTTTGTTTTGGAGTTCCCGAAGAAGCGCTAAAAGCGCAAAACATTGAAGAGCTATACGGCGGCGAAAGGGGTTTTTATCAGCACAATCATCAAGAACACCATAAACATTAAACATGGATAACATTTTGCCTCAATTATTGGTGGGAATTTCAATATCGGCCGCGGCCAGTCTGCTTGGCGTATTCGCGATTTTAAAAAGAATGTCTTTGGTGGGCGACGCGCTTTCCCATGTGGCTTTGCCGGGCTTGGCTTTGGCATTATTTTTCAAAATAAATCCGTTTATTGGCGCCGTGGCATTTTTGTTTATCGCCGTTATTGGTATTTGGCTGTTGGAATATAATAGTAAGCTTGCCGTGGAAACGATAGTCGGGGTATTTTTTACCGCGTCTCTGGCGCTGGGAGCGATTTTAATACCGCAGCTGGAATTATTGGAAGCCCTTTTGGGAGATATATCCAAGCTTTCCTGGACAGACGTGGCGGTTTCCATGTTTTTTTCGATTATTTTAATTGTCGTGCTGGCGGCTATACATAAAAAGTTGGCCCTCCATATGGTTTCTCAGGAAATGGCGCATTCAATCGGAATAAAGTCAAAACAGCTGGAATTTGTTTATTTGATGCTTTTCGCGCTGGGCGTGGCGCTTGGAATCAAGTTTATCGGAGCGCTTTTGATGGGCGCGCTGATAATTATTCCGGCTGCCGCCGCCAAAAATGTTTCCAGAAGCTTAAGCGGTTTTATGTTGTCCAGCGTTTTCTTCGGCGTTATTTCGGCGGTGTTGGGAGTATATATTTCCGGCTATTATAGCTATCCTCCCGGCCCGATTTTTATTCTGGTGGGAACAGTAATATTCGTTTTGTCTTTGTTTTTTAGGGCTTTTAAAAAATAGCTTGCGGTGTTGTTGGGGAGTTATATAATAGAAGGTATATAAACCAAGGTCGTTTTTTATAAATTAAACAAAAAAATGAAAAAAATAATTATAATATTAATTGCGGTCGTAATTGTCGGGGCGGGAGTCGGAGGATATTTTTATTGGAAGAAAATGCAGACTTCATCGGCAATTAATTCCGCCAATCAAGCCGGCGATGCCGCGACGCAGGCATTGGAAGATATTACGGGCGCCGTTTTGCCGGACATAAATACCAATCCTTTGGAAAATAAGCCAAATATAAATCCGGTCGACCAAACTAATCCATTCAAGGATATACAAACAAATCCTTTTGAATAAAAATATGAAAAAATATCTATTAAGTTTATTAATTTTAGGTTTCAGCGTCGTATGCTCGGCCGTAATTATAAATGGCGCGATTGCGCAAACTCAAACAACGCTTCAGCCTCAAGAGCAGAAAATGCCCGGAGATATCAGCTACCCCATTCAGGAATTGGGAAATTGCCAGGATAAAGAAGCATGTAAAACTTATTGTGATAGTTCCAAAAATACGGGGGCATGCTTGGCTTTTGCCGAAAAATATAATTTATTAAGCGAAGAAGAGTTAATCTCAGCCAAAAAATTTAAAGATGCAGGAATGGTTGGCCCGGGCGGATGCAAAGGAAAGGATGCTTGCGATGAATATTGCGGAAATACCGATCATATCGACGCGTGCATAGCCTTTGCCGAAAAAAATAATTTAATACCGGCAAACGAGCTGGATAATGCCAAAAAAGTTCAGGCCGCTATTAAAAAAGGAGTTAAGCCGCCGGCGTGCAAGACCAAAAAAGAATGTGACGCTTATTGCGAAGAATCAGCCCACATGGAAGAGTGCATTAATTTTGGAATAGAATCCGGATTTATGCAGGGTAAAGAATTGGAGAATGCGCAAAAAATGTTAGCCGCCCTTAAAAAGGGCGTGACGCCGCCTCCGTGCAAAGGAAAGGAAGCTTGCGATGAATATTGCAGTAATCCTGACAATATGGAAACTTGCATGAATTTTGCCATTGAATCCGGAATGATGGATGAAAACCAGAAAGAACAATCTCAAAAAATGTTGCAGGCCATAAAGAAAGGAGTGAAGCCACCGGCATGCAAAGGACAGGAGGCGTGCGATGCGTATTGCCAAAGCGAAGAGCACATGGAAGAGTGCATTAACTTTTCTGTGGCTGCGGGAATGATGAATGAAAAAGAGGCCGAGATGGCGAAAAAAACCAAGGGCAAGGGACCGGGCGGATGCAAGAGTAAGGATGAATGCGAAGCGTTTTGCAATAATCCTGACAATCAGGAAACTTGTTTCCAATTTGGAAAAGACAACGGAATGATTCCGGAAGAAGAATTGCAAAGAATGGAAAAAGGCAAAGCGGATTTTAAAGAAAATTTTACCAATACAATGAATCAGGCTCCGCAGGATGTTAAAACATGCATTATAGAAGCGGCTGGCGGAGAAGCTGTGGCTGAAAAATTCCAATCGGGAACAGTGATGCCGACAAGAGATTTTGGCGACAAAATGAAAACGTGTTTTGACCAGTATATGCCGAAAGGGCAAGGCGGTCCGGGAGAAGGCGGCAATATGGCGCCTGGAGACAACAACGGGCAATTTCAGCCTGGTCCGGGAACAACGAATCCTGGCGGCCAAATGATGCCGCCGCAGTCAGGTCCGGGAGGATGCAAAACCCCCGAAGAGTGCAAGAGTTATTGCGAGACTAATCCTGATCAATGCAAGAATACGCAGCAATGCGAAGGAGATGATTGTCAGCAAATGATGCCTGGTACTTCGGGTGGAATGATGCCGAAGTGTGAAGGTGAAAACTGCGCGCAACAGCCGCCGATGCAGGGAACTCAAGGAACACAAGGAATGGAAGGTCAGTATATTCAGCAGCAACCTGGCCAGTTTAATCCTTTGCAAAAAATTCAGGATATGCAGCAGGGAATAATGAAGCCCGGAACAGAAGAATTTAACGAAATAAATCCCGCTATGCCCGGTCAGCAAATTATGGGCGGGCAACAAATGAATCAAACGTCGCCAGGAATGTCGCCAACTAATCAGCAGATGATGCCTGGTACGCAGCAGCCGAATCAATCCGGTCCGGCGCCTGTTCAGCAAGAAACTATAATGGGTCCGGGCGGAGGCGGAACTATGCAGCCCGGTTCAACTCAGCCGATGCAGCAGTATGTAGAGCCGCAACAGGTCGGCCCTGGTCCGGGAAGCGAGACAACTCCTCCGGCAACACCGCCAGAGCCAACGCCAACGGGCGAACCCAGCGGATCGGTTAATCAGCATTCATTAATCGGAACAGTCCTTCAGTTTTTCAAATCTCTGTTTAGTAAATAAAATAAAAAATCCCTCGATTTTATCGGGGGATTTTTTTATGATTGCGTCTCCGGCGCGGTGATGGCGCCGGAGACTGAAAAAGGAGGTGAAAATCGGCGGACGATTTCATTTGGGCCAGATGCGCACGGGCGCTTCGTAGCTTCCTATGAGAAGTACGGAAGTTCCCAGCTTCTGGTCGTGGAAAAACGCTCTGACCGGAATCCCATGAGCTATGGGTTCAAGGCAGGCATCGTTTTCGTGAGTATAGAAAATGGTTCCGTGTTCTTCGAGCTCGCTTTTTTTCCAGTCATGGTCGTTTTTGTGGTGTATGGCCACATTTTTTCCATGCAGTTTTTTGATAACCTCTTCTTCCTCTTCGGTGATTTTTCTTATGCTAATCCACAAGATTTTCTCCATTGTTCCTCCAGTAGTATTTTGTCAAACATCGGTCTTTATATTATAAAAAATTTCGCTTTTTGTCAATAAAAGCTTAAAGCCAATTGTGATCAACAGTGATTTCTCTGGTGCCCTCGGAGGGAATCGAACCCCCATCTCCTGGTTCGAAGCCAGGCATTCTATCCGTTATACTACGAGGGCATATTTAATTGAATATAGTTACATATTAAGATATAAAAAAGGTATTAACAATATGGAACAAATAAGAAATTTCGTAGATAATAAAGAGAAGAGCCTTATGGGAAAATTCGAAAAGAAAGAAATACAGGACGTTTCTTCGGTTTTGGAAAAAGCCGGTTTTGAAGCGTATTTGGTCGGCGGTTGTGTCCGTGATGTTTTGATGGGCAGAAAGCCGAAAGACTGGGACATTACCACCAATGCCAAGCCCGAGGAAATACAGAAAATTTTTTCCGATTTTGGCGGCGCTACGCCGGAAAAGCCCGCTACCGTTTATGAAAACGATTTCGGCACGGTCGGAATAAAAACCGGCTCCGAAGATGAAGCTCTGAAAATTATAGAAGTAACTACATATAGATTGGAAGGAAAATACACCGACAAGCGCCATCCCGACGAAATAAAATTTGCCAAAACAATCGAGGAGGATTTGGCGCGCCGGGATTTTACCGTAAATGCCATGGCGCTGAGCATGTTCGGCAAGGAAGGGAAACTGGTTGATCTTTATGGCGGACAGGATGATTTGAAGAAAAAAACAATCAAAGCGGTTGGCGATCCCAATAAGCGTTTTGAAGAAGATGCTCTCCGTATTTTGAGGGCAGTGCGTTTTGCCGCCCAATTGGATTTTGTAATTGAAGCGGAAACGGAGCAAGCCGTTAAAAAGAACGTCAATCTTTTAGAATTTATTTCAAAAGAAAGAATTCGGGATGAGTTTTCTAAATTGTTGATGACTGGTAACGCCGTTTTTGGAATTGAAAAAATGCGGGAAAGCGGGATTTTGAAGTATGTGATTCCGGAATTGGAAGATGGATTCAATATGGCGCAGAATAAGCATCATATATATTCGGTTTACGAGCACAATATTCGCTCGCTGGATTATGCGGTGAAAAATAATTTTCCTTTGGATTTGCGACTGGCGACTTTATTGCATGATGTGGGCAAGCCAAAATCAAAAAGAGGAGAGGGTCCCGACGCCACATTTTACGGTCACCAGGTTGTGGGCGAAAAAATGGCGGCACAAATTTTGGATAGACTTCATTTTCCTAAAGAAATGATTGAGAGAGTCGCTTTGTTGATCAGAGAACACATGTTTGTTTATGATCCCGAAACTGTTACTGATGCGGGCGCGCGTCGGCTTCTGAGGAGAGTTGGTCAGGAAAATATAAATGATTTGTTGTTGCTTCGCGAAGCCGACCGGATAGGTTCGGGCGTGCCCAAGGCCCAGCCGTATCGTCTCAGGCATTTGAAATTCCGTCTGGAAAAAGTCAGCAAAGACCCGGTAAGCGCCAAGATGCTCAAGATAAATGGCGGAGACATTATGAATGAATTAAAAATCCAGCCCGGACCCAAAATCGGTTTTATTTTGGCGATTATTTTGGAAGAAGTCCTGGACGATCCGTCTTTAAATGATAAGGAAGTGCTGGTTGAACGCGCGAAAATTTTAGGGCAAATGGAAGACAAAAAATTGGCGGAAATGGCGAAATTCGCCAAAAAATCCGCGGATGAAGCGCAGAACAGGATTGAAGAAGAAATAAAACAAAAATATTTTGTCGATTAATGGAAAACCGCAGAGTTAATTATTTTCTTTATTTAACTGCCGCGGTTGCGGCCGTTTCGGCGTTTTTTCACGGGCTTTTTTTTGCCAAAATACTGCCTTGGAATATCGTATATAGCGATATCGTCGGTTTTTATCAGAAAGCCATTTCAGCTTTTTCTTTCGCGCAGATACAGATAGAATATCCGGCGCTTACAAGTTTTTTTATCCGCTTAACCGGAACAATTGGTGGCAGCCAATTCGGATATTATCTGGCCAATAGCGCGTTTTTGATTTTATGCGCGGCCGCCGCAACTTATTTTTTGTATAAAATTGCGTCCGACAAAAAGAAGTTGCTGAATTACTGGATATTTGCGCCGTCAATGTTTGTTTTCGCTGTTTTTAACTGGGATTTATTGGCGGTTTTGTCCGTAGCGGCGGCTCTTTATTTCGCGAGCAAAGAAAAATATTATTTAGCCGCTGTTTTTATCGCTTTTGGATTTGCCGCAAAGCTTTATCCTGTTTTATATCTTATTCCAGTCTTGTTGAAACAGAAAAATTGGAAAGAATGGCTGAAAATAACCGGAATATTTTTGGGCGTGATTATTTTAATCAATATTTATTTTATAGCTTCCAATTTTGATTCTTGGCTGTATTTTTTTGAGCTGAATAGTCTGCGAAATTCCAATCCCGATTCCATTTGGACAATCGTCAGATTCTTTTTCAGAAATTTAAGCGTATCGGGAATCAATGTAATTTCGTTTTTATTGTTCGGTTCAAGTTACGCTTATTTGATGTATAAATACCGCCGGGCGTCCGTTCTTGTTTTATGTTTTATTTCTACGGTTTTATTCCTGCTTTTTAATAAAGTTTTTTCTCCGCAATATGCGCTGTGGATCTTGCCGTTTCTGGCAATTTTGCCGTTTCAAAAAATAAAAGGCTGGTTTTATGCTTTTGAATTTTCCAACCTGGCGATTTTATTCATAATATTGCCGTGGTTCCTGATAGAAAAAAATATAATTTATTTTTATTGGGTTGCGCCGTTTGTTTTGGCAAGGCATGCGATTTTAACCGTTTATTTGTTGAAGGCGGTTAAACTGGCAAAAACCGAAAAAATAAGTTAAGATTTTGCTTATATCGGAGTGTAGTATACCGGTAGTACGTGCGCTTCGGGTGCGTAAAGACTGGGTTCGATTCCCAGCACTCCGACAAAAGTTGAAGTTATTGACTTTATCCAGGCAATAAGGTTTAATATCAAAATATAAATAGTAAGCTTCTGGTTTGTTTTCTCTTGCATAGGTTTATGCGGGTTAAGAGATAAATTAAGATAGGTCGGCTTATTTAGTAATTAATTTATGCAAGAAAAATATTATGGCAAAGAAATTGTATGTCGGTGGATTGGCTTATAGCACCACCCAGGATACTTTGAAAGATACGTTTGCTAAGGCGGGAACCGTTGAGACAGCGACTATTATCATTGATAAAATGTCGGGACGCTCAAAAGGATTCGGCTTTGTGGAAATGTCTTCTGACGAAGAAGCCCAAAAAGCAATTGAAATGTTTAATGGTAAAGAACTTGATGGACGCTCTCTCACAGTAAATGAAGCTCGCCCGATGGAATCCAGACCGAGAACGGGAGGATTCGGCGGAGGACGTGGCGGATTTGGAGGCGGACGTGGAGGAGATCGCTACTAAACAGCAAATAAAAAATCCCCTTAATCGGGGATTTTTTATTTTAAGCTGTTTTATTTCAAATATTATTTTTTGTATAATTAATAGTATAAATGACTAAAAATCTTTATTCAAAAATATTGTTTTTTACGGCGTTTTTTATTTTTATTTTTGTTTGGCGATCAGTTTCGGCTCACCAGCCAAGAATTGTTTTTGATTCAAAAGAAGTAATAGAGGTTAAAAACCCTGAAATTTCTCAGGCTTTTTACGGAAATTTAAACGGCAAGCCGGATTATTATTCAATCAATGCGGACAAAGATTTTAATTTTTATGTGGGAATATTGGTTCCCAAGTTTCCGGATGTTGATAAGGATTTTTTAGTTAAGATTTACCAAAAAGAAAATCCCAAAGAATACATTTATTTAAATGGCAAAACCTATAATTGGACTGAATTTTATGAAAAATTTGCAGGAGATGATTATTTCAAGGGTCCCGAAGTAAGAGTTGATTTGAAAAAAGGAGATTATGTCATTGAAGTTTCTAGTCAAGATAATATCGGAAAATATGCCTTGGCCATTGGGGAAAAAGAAAGTTTTTCTCCGATAGAAATCGTTAAAACAATTGTTGCATTACCGGCTCTTAAAAGTTTATTTTTCGGCAAATCTCCTTTTACCGCATTCTTTAATTTAATAGGAGCATATTTGTTCGGATTTATAATTGTTATAGTTATATCAATTTTTGTAATTGTTAAAATTGTTAAATTTTTAAAAACAAAAAATCTTAATAATAAATAAAAAAGAGGCGTCAGTATCGGCGCCTCTTATTTTTTACTTACGGCGGTATCTTATGGTGATCCACAAGACATCGTCTTCTTCGTGAATGCCCAGTCCCACATAATTGGTATCGGGATTTTTGTAGTCAAACTCGGGATTGAAATTTAAAACTCCTTCCCCCTCGTTTAATTTCGAAAAAATCTCGTCCGCTATCGGCTCATACCATTTTTTGTGGGCGTCTTTTATGCATAAGACGCTTTCGCTGCAGCAGTCCCTTAGGAAATCTTCGGGTGTATTCCGCAATTCCTTGAAGTGGACTGCCATGGCGTAGCTATTGCTTGTTGCCCGGGTGCTTTCATCCTTGTGAGGAAGAATTTCGATTTCTTCGTCGGTCAAGGAAGTGCCCTTGAATTTCTCTATCCGAAATTCATTCATGTGGGCCCTAAGGAATTCCAGCACCATTACCATTCTCTGGTAGTTCTTATCCGTTCCTCTCAGCTGGATCTTTCCGTGTTCGATGTAGTTTCGCCAGTACTCGGCCATATTTCCGAGAGTTCCCGCATAAAGGCCGACCGCATCTTTTGCTTTGATGTGGCCGCCGTTGGCGAGAAGGCGAACCTCCAATCCTTGGAAAAATCCGTCGTCCATATTTCCGTATTCCTCCCGGGTCCTGTCAAAAAATACTTTTAACACTTCCTGGAGAAACGGTTTATGGTTGAGGTTCAGATAATTGAAGTAAAGGAAGATGATGTAAATCGCTTTTTCGAGATTTACTTCCTTTTTCTCGAGCTCTTCCTTGACCTTTTTAACCAGCCTTAAAATTGGCTCTTGGGCTTGCAGATAAAGCTCGTCGATTTCCTTATTCTTGCAAAACATGGGTTTCCTCCCTTATGAAATTTTTAAGATAGCTGTTATATATAGTATACAATAAATTAACGCTATTGTCAATGAAACGCCCTTATTTTGAGCCGATTTATAAAAAAGCACTCAGATGTTAATATATGGAATATGAACAATCAAAAAACTTCCTGGAGTAATATTGCCGGCTGGTACGACGAATTATTGAAGGGAGAAAGCACTTATCAGAAAGATTTGATTTTGCCTAATTTATTGCGGCTGATGGAAATAAAAAAAGGAGAAATTGTCCTGGACTTGGCTTGCGGGCAGGGATTTTTTGCGCGCGAATTTAATAAAAACGGCGCCCATGTTATCGGCGCCGATATTTCCAAGAAATTAATTGAAATAGCCAAAAAAGATTCTCCGCAGGAAATAAAATATGAAATTGCTCCGGCGGACAATTTAAAATTTTTGCTCTCTAAAAGCGTCAATAAAATTACGATTATTCTGGCGATTCAGAATATTGAAAATATCGGAGGAGTTTTTAAAGAATGCGCCCGTGTTTTAAAAGAAGGCGGAAGATTGTTTCTGGTTGTTAATCATCCGGCTTTCCGCGTGCCCAAGCAAAGCGGCTGGGGCTGGGATGAGCAAAGCAAAATCCAATATCGCAGAATTGAAGAGTATCTTTCCGAATCAAAAGTTAAAATTTTAATGCATCCTGGCGATAAGGAGGGTGAAAATACAATATCTTTTCATCGCCCGCTCCAAGTTTATTTTAAGGCGCTGGAAAAATCGGGATTACGCGTCAGCTGTTTGGAAGAATGGAATTCCAATAAAAAAAGCCAGCCGGGACCCCGCGCGGCCGCCGAAAACAAGGCCCGCAAAGAATTTCCTTTGTTTTTGTTTATTGAAGCGGTTTCAATATAATTAAATTGAATGAATAATACCAAAAAAATATTGATAGCTATTCTGGTGGTCGCCGCGTTTTTGCGTATCGGCTGGCTTTCGCAGGGCGATACTTTGAACGACGAAGTTTTTTACGCTTTCCGCGCGATTGGCCTTATGGATTTTGACGAAGCGCAGATGCAGACGACTCCTTTAGAGTGGTTTGATCCGAATGTTCCTTCTTGGACCAAGCTTTCTTTTCATGATGCCCCGCCGCTGGTTTTTTGGATTCAGAATATTTCAATGAATATTTTCGGCGAATCAAATTTCGGGTTCAGAATTTCATCGGCTCTTTTCGGAATTGCTTCGGTATATCTGATTTATTTGATTGGTTCGCTGCTTTTTTCCAAAAGAGCGGGATTATTGGCGGCGGTTGTTTCGGCGGTAACCGTCAGCAGTGTCCAGATTTCTCGCGTGGGAATGCTTGAATCGTATCTTATATTTTTCATGCTTTTGGCGGTTTATTTCTTTATCCGCGCGCTGAAAGAGGACAAATATTTAATCTGGACCGGTGTGGCGATAGGGCTGGGACTTTTGACCAAATACAATATGTTTATTTTAATTCCGGCATTTTTCACCTATCTCGTTTTTTACAAGCGCGAATATTTTTTGAATAAAAAATTATGGCTTGGCGCTTTATTGGCACTGGTTATATTCAGTCCGGTAATAATTTATAACATCCAGCTTTACCGCGCTGTCGGTCATTTTGATTTCCAGATTTCAATTATGGCCGGACAGAATCCGCAGGAATGGAAAGATATGCCCGGGAAACAAATCGGCACGCTGGGAGAGCGGCTCACCTTTTTGATTCCGCGCGCCCTGATGACTTTTTCCTGGCTTTTTTTGGCGGTGTTCGCTTTATCAAAAATTTCCATTGCCGTTTCGGTATTCAGGAATTTCAGGGAAACTTTCAAAAAATACGCGCTTCACTTTTTCGTTCTTTTTTGGCTTGTTATCTTGCTGGTATTTTTCATCGGAACGTTTTACAGATTTTTAGTGATGCTTTCTCCGTTTATGGCTTTGGCAATCGGGGCGGCGCTGGATTCGGTCGGCAATAAAGTTGCGGAAAAAACCGGTTATGTTTTTCTTGCGCTGTTTTTGGGATTTGAAATGTTTTATTCGGTCAACAATCAGCTTCTTTATTATCCGGTTGGTCCGACGCCGTGGATTGCCAACGATATCCGCCAGCAGAATTATAATTGGGGATACAACGAACTTGGCGATTATTTCCAAAAAGAATTGGAAGGCAAAATGCCCGCGCTGACATTTGATTTCAAATACAAGTTTCTGAACGATATCCGCGATAAAGCTTTGGCTGACGGAGAGAAACAAAATCTTGAAATATACCCGGCCCTGATTGTTTTTGGCGGAAATATCCAGCGGGGAGCCAAGCTTTGGGTTTTAGACCGGCTTCATATATATCATGCCTGGCCGATTATCAGCGCAGACACCTATTTTCAATATATGAAAGAAAACGGCGCCGATTTCTATAATCAGGCGGGATTCAAGGATATTTATTTCATTTTCCCCTCAAATTCCATTCCAACTCCCGAACTTTCCCAGCTAATGAAAGGGGAACAAGCAAGTATTCTTAACAAACGCAACGAAGAGGCATTTAAAATTTATAAATTTACCCCCAACTTATAATTCGCAACTTTGTATAGTATATGCTAATATTAGCATATACTATACAAAGTTAAGGATATATTTTATGGCTAGAGGATTTATTCTAAAAGATAATTTAACCAAGGATACGCTTTTAAAAATCGCGTCATTTGGCTTGTTAACGGTGGCGGCAATTTCTTCCCCTTATTTTTTGCATCAATTAGTTAAAGAATATTTTAAGGATAATAGAAAATTGGCGGAAAAACGCGCAAGAAAAATAAAAGATCTCCAAAAAAGGAAACTGGTGGAATTTAAGAAAATGGCCGATGGCTCGGTTCGCGTTGTTTTGTCGCAAAGCGGAAAGTTTTTGACAAAGTTGTATCAATTGGAGGATATGAAGATTGAAAAACCGCAAAAATGGGACGGTTTTTGGAGAATATTGATATATGACATCCCTAATTCAAAAAAGAACGCATCTTTGGCTTTCAGCAGAAAAATAAGAAGCTTGGGATTGTATCAATTGCAGAAAAGCGCCTGGGTTTACCCGTATGATTTTCTGCCGGAAATAGAGTTTCTTTGCGCAACCTTTGAAATAAATTCCGA
>JAQURY010000041.1 GCA_028715395.1 Minisyncoccota bacterium | reverse complement strand
TATAAGAAATAACTTATGAAACTGAAAGCTAGCTTGCATTTTCACACAAAAGACGACCCATTTGACCGCGATGCAATTGATTACAGTTTGCGCGAGGGGATAGACCATGCCGCCTCTTTGGGGTTTGAAGTTTTGGCCGTGACTCTTCACGGCGCTTTTTCGGAAATAGAAGAAAAAGAGACGGAATATGCCGCCTCAAAAGGAATTCTTTTAATAAAAGGAATTGAATCGGAAATTCAGGGCAGGCACGTGCTTATTTTAAATTGTGACGGAAGCGCCGAAAAAATCGCCAGCTTCAAGGAATTGGAAACTTATAAAAACAGCCATCCGGATATTTTTGTAATGGCGGCGCATCCTTATTTTGGATTCAACGCGTTTAAGGGCGGTCTGGAAGAAAATATAAAACTTTTCGACGCTTTCGAGCTTTCCTGGTTTTATTCAAAACAATTTAATCAAAACAAAAAAGGCGAGAAAATCGCGAAAAAATATAATCTGCCTTTTGTGGCGACGGCGGACGCCCATTTTTTGGAGTTTTTGGACAAAAATTATGCCATCGTTGATTCCAAAGAAAAAACCATTGCCGCTTTTTTTGAAGCCCTAAGAAGCCATAAGCACAAAAATATAACTTCGCCGTGCGGTTTTTTTGAAATGATTCGGAAATGGGCAGGCTTATACGTTAAAAGCAAGGTTGGACTAGCAAGGCGCAAGCTTTTCGTGGGCAATTTTGTTCCGGCCGAGACCGAGGGAGACGCCGGATAATTTATAAATTCTTTTGGATTATAATTAAAATACAGTGACAATTTTTCTTATAATAGTTTCTTTTATTCTGGCTTTGGTCGGATTACTGGGCATAATACTTCCGGTGATTCCGAGCGCTCCGCTGGCTTGGGCGGGAATGCTGCTTTTTGCTTACGCGACCGGCTTTGCTGAGGTTACGGTCGCGATAATTTTAATTTTTCTGGGCTTGACGATATTGTCTATTATTTTTGATGTGGTGGCACCGATGCTGGGAGCCAAGAAATATAAAGCCGGGAAAAGCGGACTAGCCGGTTCTTTTCTGGGAACGATTTTCGGAGTTATGCTTTTTGGCCCGATAGGCCTGGCGATTGGTCCGCTATTCGGGGCGTTTTTGGGGGAATGGATAAGCGGAAAAACCGCGGAAACTTCTTTTCAATCGGCTATGGGTTCGGCATTCGGGATTTTACTGAGCGGAATAATCAAATTTTCCTTGATAGCAACCATAATCGGTTTTATGGTGGCGGCGATTTTATAAGCTTGGGGATTTTGATGGGAGATAAAATTAAGCTAATATTAATATAGCAGTTATGAAAAAAACAAAAGGATTAAGTTTAATATTGGTAGTTGTTGTTGTGGCGATTTTGGGAGCGGCAATCGGCGGGGGATTTTATTATTTAAAACAAAAAACCAGCAGCAATCTTGCAAATAATGAGAATATTTGCGGTTCTGGCACGGAGAGTTGCAGTAAAAATTTGGAAGAGGATCAGCCGCTTGCCCCTATGATAAAGACAGAAAAAATAATTTACGCTACTGATGATGTTTCTGTTTGTGATAAAAATCAGATAGATGGCAATAGAGACAAGTGCTATCTAACTTTTCTTGAAGACAATGACAATGTATCTGTTTGCAAAGACATAGCCGAACGCCACAAAGAGGCTTGCTATACCTATGCGGCTTCAGGGAATACCAATGTCAGTACATGCGCCAAATTTCCGGCGGGGAAATACAGGAATACTTGCTATATAGCTACGGCTGCGAATAAAAAAGATCCGAGTATCTGCGAGAATATTAAAAATGCGGAAGGACAAAAAGATATGTGCCTTCTGGCGGCAAGCAGCAAATAAAAAACTCCGTTTTCACGGAGTTTTTTATTTTTACATAGATTTTACTTTGGCGGTAGTTGCCTTTTTCAGTTCGCCTAAAAGTTTTTTATCTTCTTTGAGCATTTCAACAACTTTATCGAATCCTACGCCGAGTTTTTGTCCGTCAAAAGAATATGTGGCTCCGGCTTTCGTTACAACCTCATGTTTTATGGCGGCATTAAGTACATCGGCTTCATAAGAAATTCCCTGGCCGAACATGATATCAAATTCCGCTTCTCTGAAAGGCGCCGCCACTTTGTTTTTGGCGACCTTGGCTTTGACGCGGTTGCCGACGATGGCTTCGCCTTTTTTAACTTGGGCGATTCTTCTGACATCGATTCTGACGGAAGAATAAAATTTCAAAGCGCGGCCGCCCGGAGTTGTTTCCGGATTTCCGAACATAATTCCGATTTTTTCGCGGAGCTGATTGATGAAAATTACGGAAGTGTTTGATTTGGCGGAAATGGCGGTGAGTTTTCTGAGCGCTTGCGACATCATTCTGGCCTGAAGGCCGACATGATGGGCTCCCATTTCGCCTTCTATTTCGGCTTTCGGGGTAAGCGCGGCAACGGAGTCGACAACTATCACATCAATTATTCCCGAGCGCACCAAGCTGTCTAAAATATTCAAAGCTTCTTCGCCGCTGTCGGGCTGGGAAATCAAAAGCTCTTTTATTTTAACGCCGAGTTTTTCGGCATATTCCGGATCCATGGCGTGCTCGGCGTCTATAAATGCGGCTTTTCCGCCTTTT
>JAQURY010000040.1 GCA_028715395.1 Minisyncoccota bacterium | reverse complement strand
GAACTTCCGACCTTTTCAATGTCAATGAAACGCTCTACCACTGAGCTAAGGGCGCTTATTTGGATTTAATAGGAACTTAGGGGGGAGCCGCTTTAATACTACCCTGTGGGTGCGGAAGGAATCGGACCTTCGACCTCTGTCTTATCAGGACAGCGTTCTACCACTGAACTACGCACCCCTCTTTTATTGCTGGGTTTTTTGAATTTCCAGAGCTTTTATTTTATCTATGTCAAACTTTATCGTGCTCCCCGCCGCGGATTTGCCGGCATTCAAGACATCTTGGATCTCAACTGTCAGAAAATCTATGGCATAAAAGAGATACACAAAAACTAATATAGACATTAAAATGCCTAAGCCTAAAAAAGTCAAATCCTGCTTATTTTTAAATTTTGCCTTAATATTTACCAAGTTCATATTATTATCTGAAAAACACCCTGCCATTAATAATGCTTGAAAAGCCGTCGCCCTTTTTAATGGAGTCAACCGTTGAAACATCTATAAAATACCTGCCTGTCTCTAGCGCTCTCAGAAAATTAGCCAGTCCCGCATAGGTGCCGGTAACGGTCGCGCGGAAAGCAATATATCCCGGCTCCACGGGCGTGGCCAGCCTCTCCTCGCCGAACGTAAACCCAAACTCTAAATTATTTTTTTTCGCTATCCCCTCCAATTCCTTGGAAAAAGACAGCAACTGGTCGCGCGGAGGCAAAATATTTTCCAATAAGCTGAAATAGGGCTTGGCTTTTTCAAATTCGCCGCGTAAAATCGCCAGCGAACTTAAAGAATTGGATCGCGTAGCCAAAGTATTATTTTTCTGGGTAATAGTCAGAACCGAACTTTGGATGTCTCTATATATGAATAATACAAGCCCAACTAAGGCCAGAATTCCGAAAATATATAAAGCATTGCGCCTGAAAAGGTTTTTATAAAACTTATTCATCCCGTTAGAAAAATATTAAATACACCTTGCGACTAAAGGACTTTATATATTTGCAAATACAATTATTCAAGTTATCGGACATAATCACTGTTATTTTTCTAACGGGATGAACATTTTTATTTTACCACAAAAAATCAAATAAATCGTTTTTCGTATAGTATAATAAAAAAATGTCTATTGATAATTCATTCAAAGAAAAAATCTGCTATAACGCCGTCAACATTGCTCTGGGTGGCGACTACGGAAAAATAAAGAAAATTAAAATAAACTCATGGGAAGAATCCTGGCTTAAAATCAAAAGCGGTCTTTCAAAGATAAGCCCCGAAAAAGAATTTGAAAAAATAAACGATCCCGGAATTGAATTGATTCTCGCGGAAGAAGAATCCTTTCCCAAAGCCCTGAAAGAAATGCCGTGGCCTCCATTTGGCATTTATAAAAAAGGGAAGTTGCCTGAAAAGAAACGCATCGCGATTGTAGGTACGCGCAGAGTAACTCCGCAAGGCAAGTTAACGGCGCGGCAAATCGCTAAAAATCTCGCGCAAAACGGAATAACAATAATAAGCGGGCTGGCTTTGGGCGTGGATGAAGCGGCCCATCAAGGAGCTTTGGACGCGAGCGGCCTTACCATAGCCGTGCTTCCCACCGGACTCGGAAATATTTATCCGCGCCAAAACCAACAGCTCGCGGAAAAAATAATTGAAAGGGGCGGCGCACTCAAAAGCGAATTTCCCTTGAATTACAGGCCGTATGAATCCAGCTTTATACAAAGAAACCGTATAGTAAGCGCTTTGAGTATCGCCACTATAGTAATAGAAGCTCCTGAAAAATCCGGAGCGCTATCCACGGCCAGATTCGCATTGGAGCAAAATCGGGAAATACTGGTTTTACCCGGATCCGCAAACCACCCAAACTACAAAGGCTCCCACAAGCTCATACGCGAAGGCGCGCGCCTTATAACATGCGCCGAGGAAATATTGGAAGACCTTGGAATAGAAAGCGGGAATCAAACCGAACAGCTGGCGCTGATTGAAACAAATAGCGATGAACGGATGGTTTTAGAAGCTATAAGCCGGTTGGGTTGGCCGGCTTCCATTGACAAAATAGCCGAAGCGACTAAAATCCAAATACAAAAAATAAATCAAATAATTGCTTTCCTGACAATAAAAGGCATACTTAAATAAATACGGCGCAGAATATATGACAACAAAAACAGACGAAAAAAAATTAATAATCGTTGAAAGCCCCACAAAGGCGAAAACGATTTCCAAATTTTTAAAAGGCCAATACAACATTGAGTCTTCTTTTGGCCATATCCGCGATCTTCCAAAAAGCAATAAGAAAGCGGTGGATATTGAAAGCGGTTTTATCCCCCACTATGAAATTTCAAAGGGAAAAGAGGAAGTGGTGGCAAAAATCAAAAAACTAGCAAAAAAAGCCGATGAAGTATTTCTGGCAACCGACCCTGACCGCGAAGGCGAAGCTATAGCTTGGCACATTAAAGAAACCGCCGGATTAAAAAATCCGAAGCGCATTGTCTTCCACGAAATTACCGAAAACGCCATCAAAGAGGCCATCAATCATCCCCGGGAAATTGACGAGAATCTCAGAAAAGCCCAAGAAGCGCGCAGAATTTTAGACCGGCTTGTCGGATACGATTTGAGCGGCCTGATTTGGAAAAAAGTCCGTTACGGCCTTTCGGCGGG
>JAQURY010000039.1 GCA_028715395.1 Minisyncoccota bacterium | reverse complement strand
CGCGAAAAACTTTTCTGGCGAAATCATCAGTAAGTTTTTTATTGCTTTTTCCCAAAACCGACACTCCAATATCGTTAGCATCGATTATTACTATATCATGCCCAATCTTTCCTTTTAAAAATTCGGCGACGGCAGCCGGATTTTTAGGGCCAAGTTTGGCATAATGATTATATGGGGGCAAAGTATAATCGCACGGACCGTCTATGGCGGCGACTTCTTTGCCGGCGATCCTGTAAAACATACCTTTAACTCCAAAAGGTTTCGTCACTGCCGAAACAAAAGCAGCCAAAATTATTTTTATCGGTCCAGCTTCCCGGACAGCCAGCTCCATCGTCCAGGGGCTGCCAATGCCGATTCCGGCAGGAGTTTTGTGGACAAACTTTACCAAAATTTTTGCCAGCAATGACGGCTTAATATCTTTGATCGGGTAAGACCGGCCTTGCGTAATAGCCACAATTTTCTCGCTGATAAAAATCATATCGCCCTCTTTCAGGTAAGGCTTTAAATATTGCGACAAAATTGTTTTCAAATCATCTTTAGCCAAAACCACATGCGTTTTCACGGGAAAACGCGCATACTGTACGCCATCGACGTCGATGAGCAAATTTTTATTTTTATTTGCTGCTATAGTATCCATATTTTTAAAATTTCAGTTTTTACTATTTTTAGTAAGACACAAGCTCCGATATTTTATTTTTTTAGCAGCACATTTTGGCGCCAAAATTAAAAACCTTTTGCTATTGCTGCCACTCGGCGCCAAAATCTGAGCGAGGCCTAAAAAAACAATCATTAAATAATTATATAATCTGCCGAGCGTCTGATAAAAAAATAAAATATCGGAACGATCACAACATTCAAAACTACTTTTCCTGCGCTTTGGCCCGATACTGCAGCGCTTCGGCAATATGCTCTACCTTTATTCTATCGCTTCCTGCTAAATCCGCAATAGTCCGGCCAATCTTAATAATGCGATGATAACTCCGGGCGGAAAGATGAAACTGATCCATTGCTCTGGCTAATATTATCAATGCATCTTCCTCCAGTCTGGCAAATTTTTTCAGCAACTCCGGGGTCATTTCCGAGTTAGTGCTGATTTTTTTGCCGGCAAATCTTTTTTCTTGAACCGTCCTCGCCCGCACCACGCGTTCGCGAATGCGATCCGAAGATTCTTCCAGCGCATCGCTGGATAAACTTTCAGTTTTTACCGCGGGAACTTCAACGAATAAATCAATCCGATCAAGCAGCGGCCCGGATATTTTTTTCTGATATTTATTTATTTGAGTAAAACTGCAGCTGCATTCATGATGAGGATTGCCAAAAAATCCGCACGGGCAGGGATTCATGCTGGCAATCAGAGAAAATTTGGCAGGAAAAGAAAGCGACCCCTGAGCCCGGGAAATCGTCACCGTACCGTCTTCCAGAGGCTGGCGCAAACTTTCAAGCAAAACTCTCGGAAATTCCGGCAATTCATCAAGGAAAAGAATTCCCCGATGCGCCAAACTAATCTCACCGGGCTTGGGAAATTGTCCGCCGCCGACTAATGCAATCGCCGAAGCCGAATGATGCGGACTCCTGAAAGGCCGCTCAATGGCAAAAGGATCAGTCGATGACAAAGTTCCGCTAATGCTGTAAATTTTTATTACTTCAATCGCTTCTTTTTCGCTAAGAGGCGGCATAATCGAAGGCATCGAACGAGCCAAAAGAGTTTTTCCCGATCCCGGCGGTCCGCTCATAATCACATTATGCGCGCCGCTAGCCGCGATCTCCAAAGCCCTCTTGGCATGCGCCTGGCCTTTGATAAAAGCCATATTCAAATCACTGTTTGTTTTTTGTTTAAAAGAAAAATTGGGAGCCCTGAAAGGACTAATTTTCGCTTTGCCAATCAAATGCATCACCAATTGCTGGAAATTTTCCACCGGATATATTTCCAGCCCGCTGATCAGGCTTGCTTCCAAAGCATTAATCTTGGGAATATATATTTTTTTATAGCCTTTACTTTTGGCAAAAATCGCAATCGGCAGAACACCCGCCACATGGCGCAATGCGCCGTTCAGCGCCAGCTCACCGGCAAAAACGCTATCATCCAAATTTATTTTAGCCAGCTGTCCGCTGGCCATCATCACCCCGACCGCGATCGGCAGATCATAAGACGGCCCTTCTTTCTTGATATCCGCCGGCGCCAGATTTATCGTGATCCTGGAGTGAGGAAATTTAAATCCGGAATTTTTTATCGCCGACTTGATCCTCTCTTTCGATTCCTGCACCGCCGCATCCGGCAAACCCACGACAGTAATCGCCGCCAATCCCGGCGCAATATCCACTTCCGCCTCGATTTGTATCCCGTCCAATCCCCACACCGCCGAGGAATTTATTTTTGAAATCATAAAATTAAATTATATTTTCTTAAGCTCCTGCAAAAACTTGATTAATTTTATCAAATTATTTTTCAAACAATCCGATATACTCATGCAACTCAAAAGAACGATTTCTGGAAAATCCTGTTTTTTCTTTAAGAATTCCTAAAGTTTGATTAGCTATATTTACACTTTAACGCGGAAGTGGAAATAAGTAAAGCTGTATTTACACTTAATCAAGCATTTGTGCTTACCAAATGTATTTTACTCAATCTTTTTTAATTTCTCTAAAATCCAAGTAATTTTTCATAAGTAATTCACGTGTGCT
>JAQURY010000038.1 GCA_028715395.1 Minisyncoccota bacterium | reverse complement strand
CCAAGCTTTAGATAAGGAGCTAGAACAAAGTGAAAAGCAGCAAGCGGCCCAGGAAAAAGAAAATCAGGCCACTAATCAGCAAGACGGCCAGCAAAATCAAGAACAGCAGCAGCAAGAACAGAATCTTGAAAGCCAAAAATCAACGCCCTCTGAAAGCTGCCCTGATAATACCTGCCGGTCAAAAGAAGGGTGCACTTGCGATCCTTGCAAAAAAGTAAGAACCGATATTTCCAATAAAGAAAAGGAAAACTTCAAAGCATCTTATCTCGGGACAAAAATAAAAATAAAAGACTTAAACGGAAAAGAAAAAGATGTAACAACCAGTATAAGAGACGAACAAAGAAAATCTTACCGGGAAACCCGCCTGATAAAAGAAGAACTTTCCAAACTGGAAAATGCGGAACGCTTTATGATCCAATGCCCCCTCATTAGTCTCCAAAACGTAGGCGAATTTTTAAACAGTAAAGACAAATTTGAAAGCCAGGGCTGGATATATTTAGGAAGCGATTTTTGGAGAAATATAATTCTAAGAGATGACTGGGCGGGATTTTACTGTCCGGTTTCAGGAACTGATGTAAAAGGAGCGCAAGAAGAAACATCATCTTTTGAGCAAAAAAATGTGAAACTGCTTGCCGCTTTGCCAACGGATTTGCCTCTTGATATGCCTAGAGAATTAAGAAAAGCCATAACATCTCCGACTGCAAACGCCCCCCAGGCTTGCAGCGCCGATATTCCGGTCGGAGAAATTTTTGATAGGACAAGCCGGGTAGGATATAAACTAGTGGAAAGGCTTGAAAAATTATCTTCTTTAGGGGAAGAGCTAGCAAAAGCGGTTGACGATTTACATGTATTGGTGAGCCAATGCAGTTCAAGAGGAAAGTCAAGCAATCCAGAAAGAGGAGGATGCCGGTCAATATGCTGGAAAAAATTGGGCAAATGCATAAAATACTGCGAGGGAAGCCCATGCCCTGATGGAGCTATACAAGCGAAATTAAAAGAAATAAGCGAAATTGTTAACGGTTCTTCCGAGAGCTCCGGAAAAAAACAAAAAGAAGGAACTAAGGACGTGGTTGAACAAAGCATAAAGACTGAAGAAAAAGACAAGGAAGATTCCGCATCCCGAGAACAAGTCGGCATCCAGCCGATTATAAAACAAGTTGTGCCGAAAATATTGGAGGATTTGCAGGTAGATGTAAGGGACCGGATGAAATTTTGCGTATCCACCGCCTCAAAAGGAAACCAGGCTGTCAACTGCCAAAATGTAACAAATCAAATCGGGCCCGAAGGAAGAATTATTAAAAACTGCTGCTATAGCGAAATTTGGTTTATAGAATGCGAACAGCAGTGTTATCTTGAAGCGGGAGATAAAAATTATAAAGCCTGTACGTACAAATGCCTGGATAAACAAGCCAAAAAATACAATATTGAAGATATGAAATACTGCCGGCAGATGGTAAATTTCTTTTGCTGCGCATTGTAAGAATAAAATATGAAAAAAAACCAAGCCAAAAAAATAACATTCGCGATAGCATTAGCTGTTTTTCTGGCTTTTGTGTTTTTTCCTGTTTTGTCATCTGCCCAAACCGCGACTGATATGAGCGGGTCAGGTTCAGCGAGGGATTTGGAAATAAAATATCCGACAATACCGGCAGGAGGAACGCCGAAAACTACTGAGACAAAAATAACCGAATATGTAAAATATGTTTTTAATTTTGCTATAGCTATCACCGGTATCATCGCCCTTATTTCCCTTATTATCGGCGGGGTCCGCTTTCTCACTTCTATCGGAGAACCGGCGAAAATTTCCGAGGCGAAAAGCCAAATAACATCAGCGGCTTTCGGAATAATTCTTCTCTTGGGATCTTTTATCCTTTTAAATGTGATAAATCCAAAAATTATTGATTTTCAGGAGCCGACTCTTCCCGAGATACCGGCAGGCCAGACTCTTTCAGCCCCGCCGGTACTGCGGCAATATACCGAAGATTTAATGATAAGAGTAAAGGAATTTGCAAAAGAGCTTTCCAATGTTCCGGATCCCATAAGAAGCACGGCAAAAAGCATAGGAAATCTCACGGCAAAATGCGACTGCCAGAATGCGGAGCCGGTTTGCGTTTGCGAAAAAAAACAGAACAAACAATCTAACTTAGAAAAATTAAGCCCGTTCGGGTATGACACTCCAAATACTTTTCTATTTTTTGGGGAATATAAAAACGGAATAACAGTGTCGGGCGGAATAGTTTTGGCAGCGACAACCCAAAACCCCACGGTCTATAAATTCGGGACTGAATGGTGCGGACCATGCAAGGCCATGGAGACACCTGGCGGGCCGGTTGACCAGATAAAATCCGCAGTAGGCCCGGCAAATTTTCAAGCAGTAGACGCTGAAAAAAATCCCGCTCTGGCAAGCCAGTTTAACATCTCCTCTTATCCAACCGTTATTGTAACTAACCCGGATGGCTCAATTGCTTATCGAAGGGAGGGATATCAAGAAGCCAGCGGTCCAATAAACGCCTTTAACGAATCAAAACAAAAATACAGCCAGACAACCCAGCCAACAACCCCAAGTCAACCTACAACGCCGACAACGCCGGTAACACCGGCTCAGCCAACCCAGCCTACCCAACCAACCCAGCCCGAGCAGCCGGAAGAACCGGCCGACACCTCTCCTTCTTCGGCAAAAGATATGTATTGCCAGCCTAAGACCTGCTATTCCGGAGAAAAATTCAATCCTTGCCCC
>JAQURY010000022.1 GCA_028715395.1 Minisyncoccota bacterium | reverse complement strand
AAAATAGCTGTTTGTAGGGCATGCCTTGATATAAATAATGATTTAATAAGGCATAATCCTTAATTTTTATATAGTAGCATATTTTAGGCGAAAAGTCAATAGTGGCCTATTTTGATATAAAAAGGACCCCTAAAAATGAGGTCCATTTATAACGGCAAAAAACCGAGCGGGAGCCGATGCTGATCTTCGGCCAAAATCGTAACTTCAACTCTTTCAATCTTTAGAGCCCAATCCATTCTTATGACTTGCTGTCTTATAAAATTTTCGACAGTTAGCGTTTTGGGCTTATACATCGACGGAATAAATTCCATTTCTCCTTCTATGACGCAATTGCCTTTGAAAAAAATCTTTACAAAATACCTTCCGGCATTGTCGTATTTTAATGCGGGCATTTACGCCTCCTTTTTTAAATAGCTTTTATTTGTGCGCAGGAGAGGATTCGAACCTCCAAGCCCTTGCGGGCGCTACCACCTCAAGGTAGTGCGTCTGCCAGTTTCGCCACCTGCGCATTTACTTTTCCTATTATGTCGAATGATGGACTAATTTTCAAGTATTTTGATTGACTTAATTGGGTTTATCTTTTAAATTGAATTAAACATTTCGCACATTAAAAGGAGGAATAAATATGCTGTATCTTTACAGGGTTCCTGTTACCGCGCTGGTTGTGCTCCCTTGCATTGGTAAGGAAGGCCTCGGAATGGTATCGCCAGACAATGTGCTCGTGCCGGGGATATCCAAGCGATCGGCTGTTCTCAACTTCTACAAAATTCATAAGCTGTCCGTAAAGGAACGGCCAAAAATCGGGATGACGGGGATGATGTGGATCGACCGGAAAAGAAAAGTGAAAAGGGTTTGTTCCGATCCGCTGCTGATAAAAACCGGCAAGGGCAGCTTTATCTGCGGCGACTGCACCGGAAAATGCCCGGCCGTCGGAAACGGAATTCTTGAATCCCACGGCGGATGCCCGATGGTAGATACCATTGAATCGGAAAGATCTTAAAGTTTTAAAAAACGCTCCCGTAAAGGAGCGTTTTTAATTTTTATTTTACTGAGCCGAACCCACTTTCTGCCTCGCCTGTTTTCTGGAAAGATCGCGGACATAATAAAGCTTTGAACGTTTAACTTTTTTCGGCGCGCTTAAAATTTGTATTTTTTCAATCCTCGGGGAATGCAAAGGATAAACCTTTTCCACTCCGACTCCCGCAACTGTAGCGCGGACCGTCATAGAGGCGCCGATTTCGTTACCATGCTTTCTCGCCAAAACCATGCCCTGAAACTGGGCAGTTCTTTCTTTGCCGCCCTCTTTCACTTTTTCATAAACCTTCACAACTGCGCCGGGCTTTATTTTTTCCATGATTTCTTTATTCATAAGTATTATATATTGTAATGGTTAATCCTCCCCCTGTCAATTAACCGGCTTTGTGTTATTTTAATATATAGATATGAAGAAGATACCCAAGGAAAATATCTCCCAAATCATCTCCGATATCAAATATCCGGGACTTGAAGAAAAGGTGAGAAAAAATTATTTCTCGCCGTTTGTGCCGCCTGTGGAACCGGCAAAAACCGGAGGCATTCCGGCAAAGACATTGGTAATTCCCGCGATTCTCGGCCTGCTTGTCGGCTTTTATCTTTTAAACATACTCAATTTTAGGAATAATGTGCTGGCTTCGGTTAAGACTATTTATAATGAAGCGCAAAAAATAAAAAACTCCGCCGGACAGATGGATGTCGACGGAGCCGTGGATTCCCTGAAAACTATAAACAGCGAAATTAAAACTTCCGAGTCGCAAGCCGACGAATACGGCCTTTTCAGGTTTTCGTCGCTAATCGGCGAGCTGGTCCCCGCTTTCAAGGCGATATCTCCCGCCGTGGAAAACTTTTCCCTTCTAAGCGGAAAAACTCTGGAAATCGCCGAAGAAATAAATTATTTGAAAAATAACGGCATTCAATTAATAACTCAGGGAAAAGGAAGGGAGCTTATAAGCGCGCTGGAAAAAATGGGAAGCGATTTAACGGCAATTGAAGCGCTTAACGCGAGTATGAAAACGCAATCCGCGGAATTAAAAAATTTATCTCCCAAACTTTCTTCTTTAAGCAATGTTTTGGAAAGCAATTTCATGCCAATCAGCTCGGAACTTTATCAGCTTAAAAATTTCACTCTGTCTCTCGCCTCCCTTCTCAAATCCGACAACGCGCACATACTGCTCGCCTTCCAGAATCCTTCCGAAATCAGGCCGGGCGGAGGATTTATCGGCAGCTTCGGAGATATAGCCATCAGTCAGGGCAATCTTAAAAAAATTACCATTGACGATATTTACAACGCGGACCGGCAAATGACGGTCAAGTCGGTTCCTCCGCGCGAACTGCAGAACATCACCCGCGAATGGGGCGCCCGTGACGCAAACTGGTTTTTCGATTTTCCGACCTCGGCCCAAAAAGTAATCGGATTCCTTGAAAATTCCGAAATGTTCGCCAAATCCAAAACCGTTTTCCAGGCGGCAATCGCCATAAACACCAATGTCGTAGCCAGTATGCTGAACGTCCTCGGTCCGATAGAAATACCCGAATATGGCCTGATTGTGAACGGAGATAATTTTCTTGCGGAAATCCAGCGCGAAGTTGAAAACGGCAGAGACCATAAGCCCGGACAAAATCCCAAAAAAGTCCTGTCAGTAATGGCGCCGATAGTAATGGAAAAGTTTAGCAATTTGGACGATAAGCAAAAAATGGAACTCCTTAAGGTCCTTGAAAATCATCTTGATAAAAAAGATGTGATGATTTATTCAACCGACTGGAAAATGCAGGACTTTCTTATCGCCAACGGCGCGGCTGGGGAAATCGCGGATTTGCCAAAAAATTTTTCCGGAGATTATCTGGCGGTTGTTAACGCCAACGTCTGGGGAGGCAAAACCGACGCTTTCATAAAACAAAAAATTTCCCTGAAAAGCGCGATTTCTCCGGACGGAAAAATAACCGACAATGTTTCGGTTACCCGCTCCCACAATGGCCAGGATCAAACCGATTCCTGGTACCTTGCCGAAGACAAAAACTACATTAAGATATTGACTCCTTTGGAAACGCAGCTTCTGGCGGTCAAAGGAAGCGATTCTCAGCCGGCATATAAATATAAAAAGCTTACTGCGGCGGATTATTCTTATCCGAAAAATAATTTCGAGTATGATTTAAATCTGCGGCTTATGGAACAAAGCGCTTCGTTTATTGATAAATATAAAACATGGATGGGGCAAGAATCGGGAAAAACTTATTTCGGAACATGGATGAACATCTTGGCGGGAGAATCGCAAACTCTGGACACGGCATATAAAAGAAATAACGGGATTGAAGTAAAAGACGGCGCCTCCTATAAATTCATTTTTGAAAAACAATCCGGCGTTAATACGGCATTTGAATACTCGGTAACAGCGCCCGCGGGATTTGTCTGGAAAGAATCGGACGCCAATAAATACGAATTTTCCGCCTCCGAACCAAATTCAAGAGAAATAATTTCTCTTACTCTAAAAAAGATTTAAGTTCCGGCGGCAAATCCGCCTCAAATTTCATTCTGTTTCCGTCCGGAGCGGTGAATTCCAATGTCCAGGCATGTAAAAACTGCCTGCTTAGTCCTTTCAATTTGGTTCTGGAACCGCCATATAATTTATCTCCGACTACCGGATAGCCGATAAAATTCAGATGCACCCTGATTTGGTGGGTACGTCCGGTCCTTGGAGATACTTCCAATAAAGTAAACTCCTTTTTGCCGATATTCACGCGTTTTACAACTTTGTATTCCGTAACCGCCGGCTTTTGCATTTTAGAGCTGTAAGCGCTTCGCTTCATTGTCCCGTCTTTAATTCCGATAGGCTGATTTATGATTCCGCTCTCCTGCTTCATATTTCCCACCACTAATGCCAAATATGTTTTTTTAATTTTATGGCTCTGAAAAAGATCTTTAAAATATTCAAAAGTTTTTTGGTTCCTTGGAATTAAAATTATTCCCGACGTATCTTTATCAAGCCGATGAACTATTCCCGGCCTGGTGGCCGGCTCGTCGCCGACCTTCCAAACTTCCGGATAATTTTTCAAAAGCCAATCAACCAAACTATTTTCTTGTTCTTTGCCCGGAGCGGGATGGACTAAAAGTCCGGCCGGTTTATTCAATATCAAAAAATCCTTATTTTCATATATAACCTGTGGAGATTCCATGCTTTTATATTACCCCCTCCCAGCCAAACAAAAAACCCTCGTGAGGCGGGGTTTTTCGTATAAAGCAAAAAGATTATGAGAGATCGGGCAACTTTGAGGTATTTATGAGGGGGCCTATATCGCCCAAACACTTCAAAACTGCTAGATCTAATATTAAAACTACGCCTCTGGGGGTTTGGTAACAGCGGTTTCCGGGGCCTATTATTCCCCGTTTTTTTGCTTCAAAGTTTGGAAATAAACCAAAATCGCCTTAAGGACATCGCGCAATAAAAGCGCGCCGAATCCCAAAACAAGCAGAACTATTACTTGAACGAGAAAATTCGTCTGTAAAAAAGAATTCACTAAAAATTTAAAAGTTGCCCAAAGTCCGAAATCAGAAACATTGGCCATATTTTGCAAATATTTGCTGAAGAAAACATTTTTGGCGAAAATTTTCAACGCAACGACAATGGCGGCAACCTGAATTATTATCAGCGGCACTATCCTCCTCAAAAACCATACGAAATAAATCTTCGCCAAAATCCTGGCTTTTAAAATTTTATTTTTTAATACAATATTATCCATATTTATATTTCAGTGCTTAATTTCTCAAAAATTCTTTTAGCGCGGAACAATCTCATTTTCAAGGCCGGAATTGAAAGCTTTTCGGCCTTGCAGATGTCACGGTATGATTTATCTTCCAAATAATATAACTTCAGCACGCGGGCAAAATGTTCCGGCATTTTGGCCAGCACGGTTCCCACCTCCTTCTTTACGTCATTTATAGTCGCCAAATCCTCGGTATTTTCGGACGGCTTCTCGTCATACAAGACCGGGTCAAGATATTCCACGTTGCTGGTGGTTTTCTGGACTTTGCGGTAATGAGTAAAGGCCGTATTCATTAAAATCTTATAAGCCCAGCTTTTAAATTCTATGCCGGCCTGTTTTTTAAACTTGTCTCCATAGGTATAAATCTTAACGAACGCCTCCTGGACAATATCTTCCGACTCTTCCCTGTTTCTGATTATTCCGAATACCTTGCGCAAAAAAGCCGCCTGGTATTTGTCCACCAAAACGGAAAAATGAGAAGGATCTTTGAGGGCTAATTTTAAAATGTCTTCGTCTTTCAGGTTCTCGGTATCCATAAAATTGTTTAATTATTATGGCATAAATCCAGTAATTTTTCAAGTGAAAAATTTTGGTTTCAAATAAAAAAGCGGTTAAAGATATTTAAATCTCCAACCGCTCTTGCCGCTTTAATGCGACAATCCTTCCTGTTTTTCCGCGTTGCTGAGCATGATGCTCGTCGCCGCTTCGAGAATCGGCCCGACACCCTCGCCGTATTTTTCGGTACACATCATCTTAAAGATTTTCTTGATGCGTTCCGGCGGAATGTCCATCTTGGCCGAAATGAATTTTCTCATTTCCTCGTTTTCCCGGCTTTGGTACAGGATAACAATGTTCGCCCTCTTCAGTTCCGCTTCGGACGTTCTGATATCCTTTATGGCATTGGCCTCTATTTCTTTCGCGATACTGATGCTTTCGTACGCCTTCTCCATCAATACCAAGATGTCCGAGCGCATGTCGCCTATCTTTTTCGTTTCCTCCTCGACACGCTGGCGCAGCATTGTTTCTATGCCTTCGGCCTGGTCTCTGAAAATCTTGATATTCGCGTCCTGCGTTTTCTTGTTCTGCGTGGTTACTTCTTCCCATCTCTTCGCGAAAGCTCTGGCGTATCTTCTGACGCCCCTTAAAAAATTCTTGTTAAATCCGGATAATATATTCTCGGACTTACCAACGAACTCTTTCAGGGCATCGCTGCTCTTCGCGAGCAAGGCCTCCGAATCGGCGGCTCTTTTTTCGGATTCCCGGCCATTCTCCTCAGCAATGATTTTGAATTTTTCTTCCATCTCTTTCATTCTGGAGGAAGAATTTTCCAAAAACACCGCCTTGGCCTGTTCCAGCTCCCTTATCTTGTCGTCCATCTTCCGGCCGTATTCATCCATGAACTTCTGATGAAACATGCCGGCATGGATTTCCAGACGCCCCACCGGAGTGGAATCCTCCCCGGCAATAGAGCCCATCATTTGAGCAAGCTCCTTGCGGGTAACGTATCTTTTCCAGAAAGCCAAAAACTCTATCACCTTCTTTAAGGTATTCATTTTCTGCCCCCTTTTTCTTTATTTATATGCTGAAAACAAAATACCACAAAAATTGTGGTTAGTCAAGAAAAGAAATTTGATGTGGGCGTTATAGGCTTGTCCGCCTTTGGCGGAGATCGAACCCGCCAGAGGCGGGTAAACCTACGGCCCTACTTTAATTGTATTTATTGGTGGGCGCTACAGGGATCGGACCTGTGGCCTTTACAATGTCAATGTAACGCTCTACCACTGAGCTAAGCGCCCACCAATAAATACAAAAATATTTTATGTGTACGGTGCGCGTGCATGGGATTGAACCATGGACCTCGTCATTATCAGTGACGCGCTCTACCACTGAGCTACACGCGCAATTATAAGCGGCTAAAAGGGATTTTACCACAAATAAAACATTTTTCAATATTTGAGATTGATAGGAATTGTCCGCATTAAACAGCCGATTTATTTCTTCAACTGCTCAACCGCATTCAAATCAAAATGCTGGACTGGCGAAGTGATATTTCTATTTTTCAATCCAATATCAAGAGTTTTGGCCAAAAAACCAATTGAAGAATAAAGGATGAATAAAACCAGCAAAAACATAAAAATTCCCGCTCCCAAAAAAATTAATTCTCTTGTGCTTTTAAAATTAATCATCGTGTAAAAACTAAACCGCTGATATCCGCATCATACGAATCGCCTCTTTTGGACAGATTAAAATTAACAAAATCAACCAGATATCTGCTTTTCTCGACATCTTTTAAGAAAGTTATGAGATTGCTGTAAGGTCCTTGAATCGCCATTCTGAACGCGATCGATCCCGGCGCAACCGGAGTTGATTTGGTCTCGGAACCGAAAGTAAATCCAAACCCCAGCTGGTCATTTTTGGCCAAAGTTTCCATATCCTTGGAAAAAATCAAAATCTCGTCTCGGCTGGGAAGAATATTTTCAAGAAAACTGAAATTAGGCGACGCCTCTTCGTATTCCGAACGCAGATCAGCCAAAGCTTTCAGCGACTCCACCTGGCTGTTTATCACCGTTCTGTCTAAATTGATTTTTTTGACATTGCTATTGATATTCCCCTTAACCACAAAAATCACAACAATTAAAATCAGTATTGCGCCCAAATAAGGAGCCGTAACTTTTATCAACATCTGCTGAAAATTAGTCAGCTTCATATTGTTAATTTTAGCACAAAATCAAGTTTTCTGTTAAATTTATTGAATGGAGCAGTTTGAAATAAAAAATTATAACGCTTTGAATATTTTTTGCGGCGCGGATTACCGGAAACTTAAAAATTTAATCCAAAAATACGGGTCCTGGACCGCCGCCCTTGAAAATATCAGGCCAAATATCAACTCAGAAGAAGAATGGCAAAAGCTTGAAGAATTCGGAATTAAGCTGATATTGAAAGAATCCCCCGAATATCCTTTCCTTTTAAAGGAAATTGATTGGCCGCCATTCGGAATATATATGAAAGGAAACCTGTCCGAAGAACAATGCGTTGCAATTGTCGGCACAAGAAAAGCCACCTCCACGGGAATAATGCTGGCACGCCAGATAGCCAAAAAATTAAGCGAAAACGACCTTATAATAACAAGCGGTCTGGCGATAGGAATTGACGCGTCTTCTCATCAGGGAGCTCTCGATTCCGGAAGCAAAACAATCGCGGTTCTTCCGACAGGGCTTGATAAAATTTATCCCAGCCAAAATCAAATCCTCGCGGAAAAAATTATTGAAACCGGAGGCGCTTTAATTTCGGAATATCCGCTGCATAGCGAATCTTATCCGTCAAACTTTATCCACAGAAACAGAATTGTGAGCGGGCTCAGCATTGCGACTATAATAATAGAAGCTCCGGAAAGATCCGGAACGCTGGCAACGGCGCGTTTCGCGCTGGAACAAAACAGGGAGATTTTTGTGGCGCCGGGACCGGCAAATCATCCGAATTATATAGGGTCTCATTCCCTGATACGCGCGGGCGCGCGCCTGGCAACTTCGGCGGAAGAAATTATGGAAGATTTGAATATCAATTACGCTTCGGAAAATGTCATCAACGCAGAAGTTTCCCTGGACGAAAAATTAGTTTTAGAAGCAATAAAACAAATAGGATGGCCCGCTTCTATTGACAAAATTTCCGAAATAACTAAAATCGGTATACCGAACATAAATCAAATAATTACATTTTTAACGATTAAAGGATTATTAAAATAATGGAATTAGTCATCGTAGAAAGCCCGACAAAAGCAAAAACAATTTCCAAATTTATCGGAGACGATTACAAAGTTGAATCGTCTTTTGGCCATGTCCGCGATCTCCCCCGAAGCAAGCTTGGGGTTGATACCGAGCATAATTTTGAACTCCAATACGTCACGCCGAGAAAATCAACAAAAACTGTAAACAATTTAAAGAAGCTCGCCGCCAAAGCGAGCAAAGTTATTCTGGCAAGCGACGAAGACCGCGAAGGAGAAGCAATCGCCTGGCACTTGGTTAAAGCGCTTAAATTGGAAGACCAGCCCGAAAAAGTGGAAAGAATCGTCTTCCACGAAATCACCAAAACAGCCATAGAAGAAGCTCTTAAAAACCCCCGCCAAATCGACCAAAACATGGTAGACGCCCAGCAAGGCCGCCGCGCCCTGGACCGCCTCGTGGGATATAAATTGTCGCCCTTTCTCTGGAAAAAGATATTCAAGGGCCTTTCCGCCGGCCGGGTACAATCGGTAGCCTTGCGCTTGATAGTTGAAAGAGAAGAAGAAATCAAAAAATTCAAACCGGACGAATACTGGCAATTATCGGCAATTCTGGAAAAAAACAAAAAAGAAATCGAAGCGAGATTAATCAGGATTGACGACAAAACAATCGGCCAGCTGGATATTAAAAATGAAAACGAGGTTAAAAAAATAATTTCCGAACTGGAAAACTCGGTTTTCGCCGTCACCAAAAAGGAAACAAAATCTGTCAGGAAAAATCCCCTTCCGCCGTTCACCACCAGCACAATGCAGCAAGAATCCGCCAAACGGCTCGGATTTTCCGCCAAAAAAACGATGATGATGGCGCAAAAACTTTATGAAAACGGACTCATAACTTATATGAGAACCGATTCCGTAAATCTTTCAAAAGATTCTTTGGCCGCCGCTAAAAATTGGATCTCGACGAATTTCGGAGAACAATACGCCGCTGAAGCGCCGAGAGTTTTTCAAAATAAATCCCGCCTGGCGCAAGAGGCGCACGAAGCCATCAGGCCGACTGACGTAAATAAAGATCCGCAAACTAAAAAAATAAAAGAAAGAGACGAAGCAAGATTATACGAATTAATCTGGCAAAGATTCACCGCCTCGCAAATGCCGCAAGCGATTTTCGATACCGCCCAAATCGATATCCAGGCCAAAAATTATATTTTCCGCGCCAACGGCAATTTAATGAAATTTGACGGCTATCTTAAAGTTTGGCCGCAAAATTTCGAAGAAAAAGATCTGCCGGAATTAAACGAGGGCGAAAATCTTGACTTGATAAAACTTAATCCTTCCCAGCATTTTACCGAACCGCCTCCGCGATATAACGAAGCCAGCTTGATTAAAACGCTTGAAGAATTCGGCATCG
>JAQURY010000037.1 GCA_028715395.1 Minisyncoccota bacterium | reverse complement strand
TTGGTATGAAATTTTTTGTATTTAAGAAGTAAGGGGACCTTGCCCCGCGATCGCCTTGTGATTTTGCAGGGTTGACTTTTTACCGAAAACCGTGGTATATTGTAGTTAGTGAGTGTTTGATAGCCCTTTACGATGATATCGATAAAGGATTATCCCAAAGCTTATTTGTGCTTAAAGCCCCCTTACGGGGGCTTTAAGTTTTTATGCTTTTTAATTAGCTTAATTTAAGCTATAATATTTATTAAAGTAGGACTTCTAAGGGGGTTGTATAAAGTAGGTGATCCGGTGAGTCGTATAGAGCGCACTCACTAAATAACAAATAGGCGGAGGTCACCATATACGACTCACCGGGCAACTTACTAAAAAATCGGCGAGATTGCCGTATACGACCCCTCAAGAAGCTTACGGAAATTAAAATTAAATAAAAACAATGAATTTAGACATCAAGTGCACTAATTTGGAATTAACCCCGTCCATTAAAGAATATATTGAAACTAAAATTTCCGGGCTTTCAAAGTTTATGGAAAAGTGGGAAAAAATCGGAGCAGTGGAAGCCAGGTTTGAATTGGCGCGCACCACAAACCATCACAACAAAGGCGACGTCTATCACGCTGAAATGAATCTTACTTTAGACGGGAAATTTATAAGAGCCGAGGCGGATGGGGAAGACGCATACGCGGTTATAGATGGGGCGAAAGACACGATGAAAAAAGAAATTTCAAAGCTAAAAAATAAAGAAGACGACGAAAAGAAAAAATAGATTCACCAATAAAAGTTAATTATTATTTCTTTTGTCATTCCCGCGAAAGCGGGAATCCAGGTTTTCTGGATTCCGCATTAAGTGCGGAATGACAGAGGGGGGGGGTAATATAACAAAATATAAATGTTTGATTTTCTATTTAATCCCGTAAATAAACTGAAGCCGACGGTAGAAAAAATAAATTCGCTGGAAAAAGAAATTTCTTCTTTGTCCAATGAACAGCTGAAAGAAGAAAGTCAAAAACTGGTCGGTTTGGAAATTACGGAAACAGAATTAGTCAGGGGATTTGCATTGGTCAGGGAAGCGGCAAAGCGCGTCCTGGGCCAACGGCATTTTGATGTCCAATTGATGGGCGGACTTGCTTTACACGAAGGCAAAATAGCTGAAATGGCAACCGGAGAAGGCAAGACGCTCGCTTCAACAGCCCCGATTTATTTAAACGCGCTTTCTAAAAAAGGCGTCCATGTGGTTACTGTAAACGAATATTTAGCGAAAAGAGACGCTGTTTGGATGGGACAAATTTACCATTCGTTGGGCCTTTCCGTATCGTGTTTAATACACGAGGGGGCTTTAATTTATGATCCGGAATATATTTCCAAAAATGCGGAAAAATTAATAGACAAAGAAAGGGATACTACGGGAGCCTTTTTGGTGCAAAGCGAGTATTTAAGGCCTATTTCCAGGAAGGAAGCGTATTTGGCGGATATTACGTATGGCACAAACCATGAATTTGGCTTTGATTACCTTAGGGACAATCTTGCCTATTCAAAAGGCAATCAGGTCCAAAGAGAGGCAAATTACGCAGTTATAGACGAAATAGACAGTATTTTAATAGATGTAGCCAGGACGCCGCTTATTATTTCGGCGCCAGACGAAGAATCCAGCGGATTTTATAAGTTATTCGCAAAAATAGTTTCCACTCTTAAAAAAGAGGAGGATTTTCTGATTGATGAAAAAATGCGGTCCGCGGATATTACCGAAGCGGGTATAAATAAAATTGAAAGCGCGTTAAAAATTACCAATCTTTACGCACCGGAAAATCTCCGGCTTACCCATTATTTGCAGGAAATGCTCAAAGCTTATGGCCTGTTCAGAAAGGATAAGGATTACGTAGTAAAAAACGGCGAGATAATAATTGTTGACCAATTTACCGGCCGCCTTATGCCGGGCAGAAGATATTCGGGCGGACTTCACCAGGCACTGGAAGCTAAGGAAAATTTGAATGTGCAAAACGAATCGCGGACCTATGCGCAAATTACCATTCAAAACTATTTCCGTTTATACAAAAAAATATGCGGAATGACCGGCACCGCCAGAACATCTGCTGAAGAATTTGAAAAAGTTTACGGCTTGAAAGTGATAAGCATTCCCACAAATAAACCGCTTGCCAGGCATGATATGCCGGATTTGATTTACAAAAACGAGGCGGCAAAATATAACGCCATTATAGAAGACGTAAAAGAAAGGCAAAAAATAGGGCAACCGGTGCTTATTGGTTCTATTTCCATTGAAAAAAACGAGCTCTTGTCCACTTTGCTGAATAAAAGCGGAGTAAGGCATGAAATATTAAACGCAAAAAATAATGAACGTGAAGGCGCAATTATAGCCCAAGCAGGAAAGCCGGGATCCGTGACTGTCGCCACCAATATGGCAGGCCGCGGCGTAGATATTATTCTCGGCGGAAACCCGATGGCTCCGGTTGAAAATCAAAAAGTTAAGGATTTGGGCGGGCTCCACGTAATTGGCACGGAAAGGCATGACGCAAGGCGTATTGACTACCAGCTCCGCGGAAGAAGCGGTAGGCAGGGCGATCCGGGCTCTTCGCAGTTCTTCCTTTCTTTGGAAGATGATTTACTCAGGGTATTTGGCGGGGAACGCATTAAAAATTTGATGGGCAGCTTGGATATTCCGGACAATGTGCCGATTGAAGCGGGAATTATTTCCTCGGCTGTTCCCCAAGCGCAAGCTAAAGTGGAGGGATTTAATTTTGACGCCAGAAAACATTTACTTGAATATGACGATGT
>JAQURY010000005.1 GCA_028715395.1 Minisyncoccota bacterium | reverse complement strand
CCGACGGAGGAGATTCTATAGCCAGCTTTGAAATAGGAACCAATCTGAAACTTACCCCTTCTGCTGTTCAGGAATACAAAAGAGATTCTTCCTTGATTGGATATTGGACGTTTGACGAAGGAAGCGGGGCGACTGCGGGAGATTCAAGCGGAAATGGTTATTCGGGAACTTGGGGCGGAACAGGGACTCATTGGAGTACAGGAAGCAAAGTAGGTTCTTATGCGGCAATATTTGCTCCGGCCTCAAGCGATTATATAAATATGACTAATGCAGCTCTCAGAGATGCGACAAGCGCAATTTCCATATCGGCATGGATTAAACCGGTTAAAAATCCTTCTTCAAATACCACTATATGTTCTTTGGGATATAACTGGACCAATAATAATGGAATTGGCATGTGGGTAAATCCCGACAGTGGGGGCAGACCATATTTTATGGTTGGAAATGGCTCCACCAAAGTTAATTTTATGGGAAACAGCAGTACTATCTCGGATAATGTTTGGTATCATTTTGTCGGAACTTATGATGGTACTTTGGCTAGAATTTATTTAAATGGCATATATCAAACATCAGATGATATTGCCGGTCCGATTTCTTACAACACGGGTAATGTTTTATATATAGGAGCCGAATTAGGTTCGGGAGGAAAATACGAAGGCATAATAGATGATTTTCGAATTTATAATCGTACTCTTTCTGCTGCAGAAATTCTGGCTTTATATGACGCGAGTAAATAATTTTTATGAACATTGTTAAATCCCAAAAATCCCATGCCAAAGGACAGGCAAGCCATGCCAAAGGACAGGCAAGTTTCACCTTAGTTGAACTTCTTATTGTTATCGGTATTTTGGCTGTGATGTCGGCGGTTGTAGTTTTAGTGCTGAAACCTGATCAAATATTTAAACAAGCCAGAGATACCCAAAGAATGTTGGAGCTTCAAGATATCAACAAGGCATTAAATATATACCAATCTTTGGGCGGAACGAGCTTGGGAACAGCCACAAATGTTTATGTTTCTCTTCCGGGTACGGACGGGGATACCGATTGCGACGAATATTCTCTTCCCGCTCTGGCGGCAGGTTATTCCTACTATTGCTCCACAACAGCCAATTACAGAAAAATAGATGGTACGGGCTGGATACCGGTAAATCTTACTACTTCAGCAGGATCTTTGTTTTCGGTTTTGCCGATAGATCCCGTCAACACAACTACTAACGGATTTTATTATACATATATGATGGGAGGCAGCTGGGAATTGAACGCGCTTCTTGAATCAACAAAATATAGAATGGGGGGAAGCGAAGATGCGGTTTCAAATGATGGCGGAGACACTTATGCCGTTTATGAAGTGGGTACCGATAAAACTCTTTCTCAGGTTTCAGATTCGGGACTTACCGCATATTGGAAATTTGAAGAAGGAAGCGGAACGCTTTCGGACTCCAGCGGAAATGGAAGAAGCGGCACTCAGTCGGGAGGCGTAACTTACGGAGCAACCGGAAAAATAGGAAGCGCTTTGAATTTTGATTATGTTGACGATTATGTGGACGTAGGCAGTCCGGCGAATATTATAGGAAGTTCGGGGAGCGTTTCCGTTTGGGTAAAACCCGATTGGGATCAAAGCGATGGAGTAATACATGGCATATTAAATGTTGGGCAATATAATGTAGACAATAGTTTTTTACTATGGAAAAGAGAGGCGGCAAATTCCAATAATGCCATGTTTACAATTAGGGGGAGTGATTCAACTTTAAATTATGTTTATTTTGGTTCGTCGGGAGTATTTACGGCAAATACTTGGACTCATATTGTAGCTACTTGGGAAACAAACAGCATGAAAGTGTATGTGAATGGAACGTTGGCGGGAACCCCTGATTCTTCTTGTACCCTTACGGCTGACTATTCCGCAAAAACTTTAAGAATTGGCTATGAATATCATGGCGCAAGCAATTATTTTGACGGTATAATAGACGATGTCAGATTTTATAATCGTGTTCTTTCAGCGGCGGAAGCAAAATCAATATATAATTCAACAAAATAAAATGAATAACTTTTGGAGAAAATTAAAAAAACCGATTTTCGCTTCGGCGGCGATGTCGGAAGTTACCGACGAGGCGTTTCGGTTAATGTTAGTTAAATATTCTAGATATGGCGGAGCAGATGTTTTAGATGAAGATGGGAAGTTTACCCGCCGAAGCGCGAAGCGCGTAGGAGGGCCGGATGTGATTTGGACGGAATTTGTTTCTTGCGACGGTCTTTGTTCAAGGGCGGGGAAACCGAAACTTTTGATTGATTTGAAATACAGCAAAAAAGAAAAGCCGATAGTTGTTCAATTATTCGGTTCTAAGCCGGATAATTTTTACAAATGCGCGGAAATGGCGGGCGAGCTGGGCTTTGACGGGATAGATATAAATATGGGCTGTCCGCACAAAAAGATTGAAAAGCAGGGAGCGGGCGCGGCGCTTATAAAAAATCCAAAATTGGCGCAGGAAATTATTTTGGCGACAAAGCAGGGGGCGGGAAAATTGCCCGTATCGGTAAAGACGCGTTTGGGTTATAAAACAAATATTTTGAAAGATTGGCTAGGGTATTTATTGGAGACGGAACCGGCAGCGATTACGATTCACGGCAGGACGCGGAGCGAGAAGTCCGGTCCGCCGGCGCATTGGAACGAAATTGCCAAAGCGGTGGAAATTGTAAAGAAATACGATTCGTCCGCAAATAGGCCGCTGGTATTGGGAAATGGCGACGTAAAGGATATGGAAGATGCGCGGGAAAAAATAAAAATATCGGGAGTGGACGGCGTGATGGTCGGCAGGGCGTTAATCGGCAACCCGTGGTTTTTTAGCGGAAAAACTCCAGATATAAAAGAAAGATTGATAGCCGTTGCTGAACACGCCGAATTATTTGAAAAGATTTTTAAGGGCAAAAAAAGATTTGAAGAAATGTATAAGCATTTTGCGGCATATTGTCATGGTTTTGACGGGGCAAAAGATTTGAGAATAAAACTTATGAGAGTTAAAAGCGCGCGTGAAACGGATAAAGTAATAAAAGATTTTTTAAGATAGAATATAAACATGGCGACCAATAAACGATTTGCGGTTTTTGATATAGACGGGACGATTTTCCGTTCCAGTTTGCTTATTGAATTAACAGACGCTTTTATACAAGAGGGGATTTTCCAGCGCGAAGCGAGGAAATTTTACGAAAAAGAATTCAACAGGTGGCTGGACAGGAAGGGAAGCTACGAAGATTATATCGGCGCGGTTGTCAGGGCGTTCACCGCCAATTTGAAAGGCGTGAAATACAAAGATTTTCTGGCGGTAGCCAGAAAGGTGGTGGCTTTCCACAAAAACAGAGTTTACCGCTATACACGTGATTTGATAAAGGATTTAAAAAAGAGAAATTATTATCTTCTGGCGATTTCCGGATCTCCAAAAATAATTCTTGACGAATTTTGCAAGGAACTTAAATTTGATAAAGTTTACGGACGATTGCATGACATTGATTTACGCGGAAGGTTTACCGGAAAAATTGTGCTTGAAGATATCATTAACGATAAAGCCAAAGCGCTGAGACGGGCCATAGAAACGGAAAAATTAAGCTTAAAAGGTTCAATCGGAGTCGGGGACACGGAGGCGGATATCCCGCTTCTGAAAACGGTTGAAAATCCTATTTGTTTCAATCCCAACAAAAAACTTTTGAGTTATGCAAAGCGTGCGGGATGGAAGGTGGTGGCGGAAAGAAAAGACGTTGTTTATTTTGTGAAATAAATTTCAGAATTTGCTATAATAATAAGACATGATTTCGTTAATTAAAAAACCCGTATTTTTGATAGTTGTTGCCGTTGTTTTAATTGGCGGATTCTTTTTATTAAGAGGGTCAAAAGCGCCCGATTATGATTTTGTTGAAGCCAAGCTTGGAAGCGTGATTCAGGAGGTTAGTGTTACAGGTACGGTAAAGCCGTCGGAGGCCGTGACTTTAGCTTTTGAAAAAGTAGGCAAGGTTTCCAAAATTAACGTGGCGGTCGGGAATAGCGTATCTGCGGGAGCGATTCTTATTCAGCTGGAAAATAGCGACGTAGCGGCCCAATTGGCCGGATATGAAGCGACTCTCAAATCGGAACAGGCGCAACTAGAAGAGCTGAAAAAAGGAACTCGTCCGGAAGAAATTCAAATTCAAGAAACGAAAGTAGCCAATGCCAAAATAGCGGTTGAAGATGCCAAAAAAGTTTTAATCAACAGAATTCAAGATGCTTATATAAAATGCGATGATGCAGTAAGGAATAAGGCTGACCAATTTTTCAGCAATGCCAGAACGGCTAATCCGGTTTTGAATTTCAGCGTCAATAATCAGGCGGTAAAAACTGACGTGGAGAACAGCAGAAAAGACATAGAATCAATTTTAAATGCCTGGAAGTCTTCAGTTGATAATCTTGTTATTACAAGCAATTTTGAGACTTATATTTCCGGAGCAAAAACTAATCTGGATATAGTAAAAGTTTTTATGGATAAAGCGGCTACGGCGTTGGGATCAGCCGTTGTTTCCACAAATGTTACTCAAACAAATATAGATGCCTGGAGATCGGATGTTTCAACCGGAAGAACGAATGTCAGCACGGCAACAATAAGCTTGTCTTCGGCAGAACAAGATTGGAGAACTGCCGGATCTTCTTTAACGCTTGAAGAGAATGAGCTCGCGCTTGATCAGGCGGGAACAGTGGCCGAACAGATTGCCGCGCAGCAAGCCGTTGTTGATAAAGCTAGGGCTGATGTTGATAACGCCCGCGCTCAGCTGGCGAAAACTATTTTGTATTCGCCCATAGACGGAATTGTGACAAAAGTTGACATTAAAAAGGGAGAAGTTGTTTCGATTGGCGCGAATATAGTTTCCATTATCAGCAAGTCAAAATTTGAAGTGGAAGTTAATGTTCCGGAAGCGGATATTGCCAAAGTTAAAATCGGCGATTCGGCCAAAATTACTTTGGATGCTTATGGCAACGATGTTGTTTTCGGAGCAACGGTTACCAAGATTGACCCGGCCGAAACGATGATTGAAGGAGTGGCGACTTATAAAACAACTTTGCAATTTACGCAGGATGACGAAAAAATAAAATCCGGAATGACCGCCAATATAGACATTTTGTCCGCGAGAGCCGATAACGTAATTGTCATTCCTCAAAGAGCGGTAATCGGAAAAAATGGCGATAAAACAGTAAAGGTTTTGGATGGAAAAAATGTTTTGGAAAAGAAAGTTAAGATCGGTTTGCGCGGCAGCGACGGGAATGTTGAAGTTGTTGAAGGGCTTAACGTGGGGGAGAAAGTTATAACTTCTCTTTAGAAATGGAATTAATAGAAATAAACAATTTAGAAAAGATTTATGCGGATGATGGAGTAAAAACGCCGGCCCTGAACGGCGTTTCTTTTAATATCAAAAAGGGGGAGTTTGTGGCGATTATGGGGCCGTCCGGCTCAGGCAAATCAACGCTTCTCCATATTTTGGGACTTTTGGACAGGCCAACCAATGGGGAATATTTTTTTGACGGAAAATTGGTCAGCAAACATACAGACGAAGAGGCGGCGCGCATAAGAAATAAGAATATGGGGTTTATTTTTCAGACATTTAATTTGCTTCCGCGCACTACTGTTTTGGAAAATGTTAAATTACCGCTTTTATATTCCGGTATTCCGGAAAAGGACTGGGATAAGCTGGCCAAAGAAGCGGTTGAGGCCGTGGGGCTTTCCCATAGATTAACTCACGAATCGTCGCAGTTATCCGGAGGAGAAAGACAAAGAGTGGCGATAGCGCGGGCTTTGATTTTAAAGCCGGATGTGATTTTTGCGGATGAACCGACGGGAAACCTGGATTCAAAATCCGGTCAGATGGTAATGGAAATAATCCAGAAACTCAACGAAGAAAAAGGACATACGATTATTTTGGTAACTCATGAAACTTATACGGCCGAACATGCTCAGAGGATAATTCATATTTTAGATGGAAAAGTGGACAGTGACAGAAAAGTTGAGCACCGTCATGATGCGAAAAATCATTTTATAAAATAATCCATGACTCTACATTATATATTTAAAACCGCTACAAGGGGATTAAAAACAAATAAATCGCGTTCCGCGCTGACGATTTTGGGAATTGTTATAGGTATCACCGCCATAATGATGGTGATGTCTTTGGGCGAGGGCGCGCAGAATTTAATTCTGGATCAAATTCAAGGGCAGATGGGTTCCAAGGTTATTGAAATCGCGCCGGGGCGGCAGGCAAAAGGACCGACGGATTTTATGTCCATATTTTCCGACTCATTAAAACAAAAAGACGTTGATGCCTTGGGGAAAAAGAGTAACGCTCCGCATATTGACGGGATTATGCCCCTGGTTTTTGGAAGCGTGAGCGCAATTTACGGCGGCGAAACATACCAGGGAACTCTTTATGGAATGACAGAGCTTGCTTCCAGGTTTTATAAAATTGTTACTGGAGAGGGGCGATTTCTCAGCGAGGAAGACGTAAAAAGCTATTCGGATGTTGTTGTTATCGGTTATGACGTAAAAGAAGAACTTTTCGGCAATAATGAAGATGTTCTTGGTCAAAAAATAAAAATCAAAGGAAAAAATTTCAAAATAATCGGAATATTGCCCCAAAAAGGTTCGGGAAGTTTGGTGAGTTTTGACAGTACGGTTATTATTCCCTATACAACTGCCCAGCAGTATATTTTGGGAATAAAATATTTCAATCATATTATTGTAGAGGCGGATACCGAAGCAAATGTTGCCCGGACAGTTGAGGATATTAAAATTACAATAAGAAATTCTCATGGAATCACAGATCCGGAAAAAGACGATTTTCAGGTAAACAGCCAAGCGGATGCTTTGAAAATGGTTGGTTCGGTAATGAGCGTGCTGACGTTATTTTTAGCGGCAGTAGCGGCGATTTCTCTTTTAGTAGGCGGAGTGGGAATCATGAATATCATGCTTGTCTCAGTAACCGAAAGAACTCGCGAAATCGGCTTGAGAAAGGCCTTGGGCGCTACCGAGAAGGATATACTTAATCAATTTTTGCTTGAGTCAATCGCGCTGACGGCAATGGGCGGTTTTATAGGAATAGTTTTAGGAACATCTCTTTCTTTTTTGACTGCAATCGGATTAAGCAAATTTGCGAATCTTAACTGGCCTTTCACTTTTCCGGTTTCGGCGGCTTTAATGGGAATAGGAATTTCAGCATTGGTAGGTTTGGTTTTTGGATTATATCCCGCCAAAAAGGCGGCTCACAAGGATCCTATAGAGGCGCTTAGATATGAATAGCTTATGGCTCATAGCTTTGATTAAATAAAAAACTCCGATCGTGGTCGGAGTTTTTTGTTTTGAAAATTAAAACGGAGAGGGGCCATCTGTTTGTGTTTTGTTGAAAGGAAGGCCGATTTCAGACAAAAGACCTTCTACAAATTTTTCCGTTTTCGGATCAAGCGCGCGAATTTCATGATTTTCAACTTCAATCAGCATTTCTTCTTTTACGAAGTCGCGGCGCTTTAAAACAATAAAAGTGCCGGGCTGGGTCTCCGTAACCTCGAGAAACGGCGGTTCGTGCGATTCGAAAAAGATTGATTTCAAATCAAATTCGTTGAGTTCCGTTTCAAAAACAGTTATTTTTTCGGCAGTCCTGGCAGTTTCCGGCATATCGGCGCTCTCCTTATAAAATAGGAATTTAAATTGCTGAATACAAGTTAAGGCATTTTTTAAATGAAGTCAATAAATGATAAAATATAAACGAGGCATTAAGCACTAGGCATTAGTAACTAGACACAAAAATGAAGATTAAAAACTTTAAAGATTTAGCGGTTTCACCGCTCAGAAAAACCGCTTTGGAAATAGCCGAAGCCGGCTTGGACGCGATTGATACCAAAAATGCCATCAAAAAAAACGTCCATCTGGAAAAAGATTTTTTATTCATAAAAAACAGAAAATACTCTTTATTAAACATTAAAAGGATTTTCATTGTGGGAATAGGAAAATGTTCTCTTGAGGCGGCGGCGGCTTTGGAGGAAGTTCTTGGCGACAAGATAAACGCCGGAATAGTTTTATGCGTTCATCAGGGAGAATTAAACAGAATTAAAGTTTTCAAAGGGACTCATCCTTTGCCGTCGAGGCAGAATGTTGAAGCGACGGGAGAAATTATTTCTTTTTTGAAGGCGCTGGAAAAAGACGATCTGGTGATAACGGTTGTTTCGGGCGGGGGGTCGGCGCTTTTGAGCCAGCCCAAAGGTTTTTCTTTGGAGGAGGAGATTAAAATAATAGATTTTCTTTTAAAATCGGGAGCGGATATCCAGCAGATAAATACGGTTCGCAAACACTTGTCTTTGGCGAGAGGAGGTTTTTTGGCGGAATACGCCTATCCGGCCAAAATAATTTCTTTGGTTTTTTCGGACGTGCCGGGTCATCCGATGGAGTTTATCGCTTCCGGACCGACGATGATGGATACTACTTCAATTACTGATGCGGAAAAGATTTTAAACAAATACAAAGTATTGAAAAATTGCGGAATTGAAAAAATTAATTTTATAGAAACTCCCAAAGACGGGAAATATTTCAAAAATGCCGATAATTTTCTTATTGTTTCCAATAAAATAGTTCTGGATGAAATGGCGTCGGCGGCGCGGGCGAAAGGTTTGATGCCGGTAATAAAATCAGCTGATTTTTCCGGAGAAGCGAGAATTTTGGGAGAGAAAATAATAAAAGAATTGGAAAAAGAAGAGCCCAAAACAGTCCTTTTATACGGAGGAGAAAGTACGGTAAAGGTGCGTGGCAAGGGCAGGGGCGGAAGAAATCAGGAATTGGCGCTTTCGGCTTTGAAAATCGTTGATAAGGGGCAAGCTTTGGTTGCTTTCAACTCTGATGGCAGAGACAATAGCGATTCGGCTGGAGGAATTTGTGATATAATTACGAAAGAAAAGGCTAAGAATCTCGGGCTGGACGCGAATAAATTCTTAAAAGACAACGATTCTTACACTTTTTTTTCAGAAACGGGCGATTTTATTTTTACGGGAGATACGGGTTCAAATGTATCGGATTTGATAATCGCTATTAAAGAATAATTATGAATAAAAATAAAAAATTTATAATTTGGTTTGAGGATTTAAAAATCAAGGATGTTCCTTTGGTTGGCGGAAAGAATGCGGCGCTCGGAGAAATGTATTCCAACTTGACTCCTTTGGGAGTGAATGTTCCGAACGGTTTTACAATTACAGCTTCGGCTTATTGGTATTTTTTGAAAAAGACCGGCTTGGATAAAGAGATTAAGAAAATTATTGCCGGACTTAATACTAAAGATATAAAGGACTTGCAAAAACGGGGGGAAGCCGTAAGGCGGGCGATTTTAGATGCGGAAATACCGGGTGATTTGAAAAAGCTTATAACCGAAAATTATAAAAAGCTGGAAAAGATTTATCACAAAAGAGTGGATGTGGCGGTCCGTTCTTCGGCGACGGCCGAGGATTTGCCCGGGGCGTCTTTTGCCGGACAGCACGAAACGTATTTGAATATCAAGGGTAACGAAGAGATTTTGATTGCCGTTAAAAAGTGTTTTGCTTCGCTTTTCAAGGACAGAGCTATTTCTTACAGGGCGGAAAACGGATTTCCGGCCTTATCGGTAGCTCTTTCGGTGGGAATACAGAAAATGGTACGTTCGGATATTTCCGCTAGCGGAGTGGCGTTTACAATAGATACGGAAAGCGGTTTTGACAAGGTAATCGTCATAGACGGTATTTACGGCTTGGGGGAATATATCGTTCAGGGAAAAGTTTTGCCGGATGAGTGGGTTATTTTCAAGCCGGGGATGGAACAGGGCTACAAATCAATTATCGCGCAGGATTTGGGCAAAAAAGACATCAAGCTCGCTTATTCCAAAAATGGCGGAACGGTCAAAGTGAATATTGATAGGGAAAAACAAAACAAATTCTGCCTTTCCAAAAAAGAAGTTTTTCAGCTGGCGGATTGGTGCCTGAAAATTGAAAAACATTTTTCCAAAAAGCACGGAAAATATCAGGCAATGGATATTGAGTGGGCCAAGGACGGAAAAACAAAAAAACTTTTTATAGTCCAGGCCAGGCCGGAAACAGTCCATTCTATGGAAGATAAAAATATTTATAAAGAATATACCCTGAAACAAGAAGGAAAATTGCTTTTGACAGGAATCGCGGTGGGAACAAAAATCGGCGAAGGAAAAGTGAGAATCATCAAGGATACGAAGAAAATGAATGAGTTTAAAAAAGGCGAAGTTTTAGTGACGGAAATTACAGATCCGGACTGGGAGCCGATTATGAGAATCGCTTCGGCGATTGTCACGGACAAAGGCGGACGCACCAGCCATGCGGCAATTGTTTCGCGCGAAATAGGAATTCCGTGCATTGTCGGATCCGGCAAAGCGACGCAGATTCTGAAAAACGGAACCGACATAACAATAGATTGTTCTTCGGGAGAAGTGGGGAAAATATACAAAGGAAAGTTGCCTTACGGAACAATAGAACATCACTTGAACAAGATTCCGAAAACCAAAACAAAGGTAATGGTGAATATCGGTTCGCCGGACGAAGCGTTCAAAAACCACTTTTTGCCGACAAGCGGAGTCGGACTTGGCAGGTTGGAATTCATTATTATGTCGCATATCAGAATCCATCCGAATGCCTTGATTGATTTCAATAAAATAAAACGCGAAGCGAAGCATAAGCCGAAATTGAATAAAATAATCCATCAGATAGACAAAATAACCGCCGGATATGCCAGTAAGGAAGATTTTTATGTAGATGAGCTGGCGGAAGGAATCGCCAAGATCGGCGCGGCGTTTTGGCCGAATAAAGTGATAATCCGTTTTTCCGATTTTAAGACAAATGAATACAGGACTTTAATCGGCGGGGATTTATACGAACCGGAAGAAGAAAATCCGATGATCGGATGGAGGGGCGCTTCGCGCTATTATGATCCGAAATTCAAAGCGGCATTCGGTTTGGAGTGCAAAGCGCTGAAGAGAGTCCGCGAAGAATTCGGGCTGAAAAATGTCGTCCCAATGATTCCGTTTTGCAGAACGCCGGAAGAGGGAGCGCAAGTTGTTGAGGCGATGAGAATAAATGGCTTGGACAGAAAAAAAGACAAAGATTTGAAGATTTATGTAATGTGCGAAATTCCTTCAAATATTATTTTGGCGGACAGGTTCCTGGATATTTTTGACGGAATGTCTATCGGTTCAAACGATTTGACGCAATTGGTTTTGGGCCTAGACAGGGATTCGGGGATCGTTACGCATATTGCTAATGAAAATAACGAATCCGTGAAAAAAATGATTGCGGAAATAATCGCCAAGTGCAAAGCGCGCAAGAAATATATCGGTATTTGCGGACAGGCGCCGTCGGATTATCCGGAGTTTTTGGATTTCTTGATCAAAAACAAAATAGAAAGCATTTCTCTCAATCCGGATACGGTAATCAAAAATATTTTAAGAGTGAAGAATAAGGAGAAAAAATAAATGAAAATCGCATTTTTCGAACTTGAAGGCTGGGAAGAGGATTTTATAAAATCTAATTTTCCTTCCGATCAGATAACATACAGCAAAGGAAAGCTAAGCCCTTTTGATTTGACGGAAAAAAGCGATGCCGAAGTTATTTCGATATTTGTTAATTCCAGAGTTGATAAAACCGTTTTAGAAGCATTTCCAAATTTAAAGTTTATTACGACTCGTTCTACTGGCTATGACCATATTGATTTAAGGGCGTGCGCCGAAAAAGGAATTGTTGTCGGATTTGTGCCGGGATATGGAAATAACACGGTTGCCGAATGGGCGTTCGGATTGATTTTGAATTTAACAAGGAAAATGTATCAAGCAATCGATCAGATAAAAGAAACAGAATCTTTCAATTTATACGGATTAAGGGGGATCGACTTGAAAGGCAAAACCATCGGTATTGTCGGAACAGGGAGGATTGGAAAGGAGGCGGCGAATATTGCCAGAGGATTCGGAATGAATATTTTGGGATATGACCCCTTTCCGGATCAGGAATTTGCCAAGGCATCCGGCCTTCAATATGTGCCGCTGGAAGATTTGCTGAAAAATTCTGATGTCGTGACGCTGCATATTCCGTATAACGAACAAACGCATCATTTGATAAACAAAAATAATATCGGCCTGATGAAAAAGGGTTCATATTTGATAAATACTTCCCGTGGCGGAATTGTTGAAACCGAAGCACTGGTGGACGCTTTGCAAAAGGAGATTTTAGCCGGAGCGGGAATGGACGTTTTGGAGGAAGAAGGAGAGGTGCAGGACGAAATGAAATTTTTTACCCATACGGCCTATCCGAAGTCGGAAGACATGAAGACCATAATTCTGGATCATGTTTTGATGAAAATGCCGAATGTCCTGATTACTCCGCACAATGCCTTTAATTCGCAAGAAGCGTTTGAAAGAATTATGAATACGACTGCGGAAAACATAAAAGGATTTGCGGCCGGAAATCTGAATCCGAAAAATATAGCGAAATAAATGCCTAAAAAAATAATATTTTTTTTAATTGCGATCGCAATTATTATTGTGGGAGGAATAATCTATTTGGGAAATTTTTATTTCGGAGAAAATATTTATTCCGGCGATACGGGCGGTTGGAAAACTTATGCGGATTCGGAACTTGGTTATCAGATTAAATATCCTCAGGAGTGGTGCTTTAAGGATGATTTTGAATGGTGTACGGAAGGCACAGAATGCTTAAGGACATTAAGAATAAAAAGCAATCAAGAAGAAATAGGGCTGGAAGATTTGAGAAAAATAAAAGAGGGCGTTTTTCAGATTTTGGTTTTTAAAGAAGATCCGCAATTTTCCGTTTATAGCGACAAAATAAAAGCGGCGGGATTAACGGAAAAAAGAGAGGCGGAAGCGTTGTCTTTTGTAAAAGAAAAAATTATTGGAGGAGTTAAAACGGAGGCTTGGGAAATACATGATATTCAAAATGCCGTAGGATTTGAATTTATTCATAATGGAAAACTTTATCAATTGGCGTATATTTCGGCGACAGCGGAAGAGTTGGAAAAAAATAAAAGCGTTTTTCAGGGGATATTATCAACTTTTAAGTTTATAAAATAATTATGAAAGTAAAAGACATAATTTTGCGTCAGATATTTGATTCGCGAGCAGAAGAAACCCTGGAAGTTGATTTGATTACCGACGAAAACGTTTCTTTTTGGGCGCAGATTCCTTCCGGAAAAAGCCGGGGATCAAAAGAGGCCGCAGTTTTTGATTTGTCCGAAGCGCAAAAAAGCCTAAAGGTTATCGGCAATGCGTTGCATGGAAAGAAAATAAATTCCGTAAGAGAGATGGATGATTTTTTAGTTGGATTGGACGGTACCGCCAACAAAAGCAAGCTTGGCGGAAATTTGACGTTGGGCATTTCGGTGGCTTTCGCAAGGGTGTTGGCGTTTGAAAAAGGAGTAGAATTGAACGAGATTCTTAAATGGGAATTTTTTGGAGAAGCCAAGGGAGAAGCCGAAAAAGAACGGAAAATCCCGATGATTTTTTCCAATCTGATAAACGGTGGGTCTCACGCAAAAAATAATCTGGATATTCAGGAATATATGATAGTGGTGAAAGGAGGGGGAAGTTTGCGCGAAAGAATCAAAAAATTAGTCCATTTTTACAGGCAATTGGGTGGAGTTTTGGAAATGAAAAATAAAAAAGGCAAATTGCCGATAGGGGACGAGGGCGGATACGCGGTTGATTTCAAAAATAATATTGAGCCGTTGGAAATTATGGAAAAGCTTATTTATCGTTTTGCTCTGGAAAAAGATTTCGCGCTGGGAATAGATGCTGCCGCTTCCAATTTTCAAAGAGGAAAAGAATACCGTTTTGAGGGAAAGCTGATAAATACAAAAAAATTGGAAAAAACTTATAAGGATTATCTTAAAAAAATAGAAATTCTGTATTCGCTTGAAGATCCTTTTGCCGAAAACGATTTTGAAGGATTTAATGAGCTAAAAATGGATTCAAGGCATGGTAAGATTGTAGTTGGGGACGATCTGACGGTGACCAATCCGGATTTTATAAATAAATACGCGGAGGAAGGATTGATAAGCGCGGTTATAATCAAGCCGAATCAGATTGGAACGGTTACGGAGACCTGCGAGGCGATGATCGCGGCAAAGAAAAGCGGGTTGAAAACTATTGTCTCTCATCGTTCGGGAGAAACAGACGACAATTTTATAATCCATCTTGCCAAAGCGGGAGCGGCCGACGGAGTCAAAATCGGCGCGCCAATACACGAGAGAATTTATAAATTCAACGAATTAATGAGAATCTATAATGACTAACATAATTATTATGGGCGCGGGAGAACTTGGCAGCGCCATCGGAAAAATTTTAAAAGAAGGCAAAGCGGGAGAAATTACATTTTGGGATAAAAACCCCGCTATTGTAATTGGGCAGAAATCTCTTGCGGAAACGGTTCCAACGGCGGATTTTTTGCTGATGTGCGTTCCGTCCTGGGCGATGAGAGAAGCGGTTAAAGATGTGGGCAGGTATCTGACGGGAAAAACAACAGTTATTTCTTTTGCCAAAGGAATGGAGCCGAAAACTATGGATGATTTGCTGGACGAAGTTTTACCTTCAGCGACGGCGGAAGGAACGCCGATTGAAAAGAGGTTTGCGATTTTGAGCGGTCCGATGATTGCCGAAGAGTTGGCAATGGGAAAGCAGGGAATGGCGGTGGTGGCGTGCGCGGATAGAAAAATATATTCGCAAATCAGAAAAATTTTCAAAGATACGAACATATCTTTGGAATATTCAAGCGATGTTAAAGGAGTGGCGCTTGCCGGAACGCTGAAAAATATTTATTCGGTTGGACTGGGAATTATTGACGCGATGGAATTGGGCGGCAATGCCAAGGGGTGGTTTGCGGCAAAAGCGGAGGAAGAAATGGCGGAAATCATAAGCGTTCTTGGCGGGAAAAAGAAAACCGCGCTGGGCGTGGCGGGACTCGGCGATTTGGTAACAACGGGATTCAGCGATTATTCGAGAAACAAAAAAGCGGGCGGGGAGCTTATCCAGACGGGCAAATGCTGTCTGAGAAGCGAGGGCACGGCGTCAATTGCGCCTATTTACAGCTTGCTTGGAGATAAAGCCAAGGATTTTGAATTGTTAAGCGCTCTTTACAGAGTTTTGGCGCAGGGAGAAAATTCTAAATCGGTTTTCGGGCAAATTTTAAATAATCTAAAATAAAACCCCTTAGGGGTTTTATTTTATTTAAGCAAGCTTTTGTTAATAAAGATGAAATATCTTTCTTTTATGGCGGAATAATTGTAATTTCCGCTGTTCATATATTTATCAGCGTAATTTTGAAGAGATTGTTCGTCTGCAAAGCCGGATAAATCGGCGCCGTCTATTATCACAATATCGGTTTGTTCCGGTTCGGTGCCGAGCATATATATTTTTTCGCGGCCCGAAAGATGGGCGGCGATATTTGTTTGCGCGGAAACAGACGCCTTATCGGGAATAACACTTACTATTTCCCGGTATGTTTCCCATTGGGAATTTTTTTCAAATAAGCCGACAGGAAAATTTATCGGGCTGATCGGAGAACGCAAAATAAAAGCTGTGCCAGAGCAGACAATTAGCGCCCACCTTATCGATTTTTCTTTGGCAGGCAGGCGGTCCAGAACATTTTTCAATCCATAAACCAAGCAAACAAAAAGTCCAGCTATCAGCAGGGCGTCGTATTGATACATTCCGGTCGATTGGACGCCCCAGGAACTCAAAAGATTTTCCGCCAGGCCGGGCAATAAAATTATAAGCATTCTTCCGGAAAAGACCGGAAGAAATGCAAGTGGAAGCAAGAGCCAGAAAATATAAGAAAGATTTTTAATGCTGAAAACCGCATCAATAAATAAGCCTGGATTGGAAAATAAGTTCCCGATAATTTGAGAGGGCGTATCTCCAAGATAGGCGTAGCGGCTTAAATGGTAAATGCCTCCGCCGAAGGCCGGCATGAATATTTTTGCGGCGATTATGAAATAGGTAATCGTCAGAATAAAAATAATCAGGCCGATTTTTCTTTGTTTGCCGCCATCGGAATTTTTTTTGATTAATAAATATAATCCCACGAATGCCGCGATTAAAATGGCATCTTCTTTGACCGAAGCGGCGAGAAATGAAAATAATCCGACTAGCCACCAATTTTGTTTTTCTATAAAATAAAAAGCCGCAATCAGCAGGGGAACTAGAAACGAAAGCTCATGAAAATCATAATTATTTACCCAATGCAGTGATGGAAAAATAAGATAAGCGGCGGAAATAAGCAGCGCCCATTTTTTATTTTCCCCTAAAACTTTTTTTGCCAGCAAATACAGCGGCCAGGCGCCAAGCGCCAGCGCCAGGGTTTGGACAATTATCAAAAAATAGGGGCTGGGAAAAACCGCGTATCCGGGAACGAGCAAAATCAAAATCGGGCTCCAGTGCATCGCAAAGTGATTTTTGATGCCGAGAATTTCTTCAAAACTGTAATCCATAAAATGGCCATGAATCGTGTTCCAGAATGACTGGTTGAAAATACCCATATCAAACGCCTGGGTTTGGAAATTATAATGGCGCATGCAGGAGAATACGCCGAACACAACGATATACAGGAATATCATTGACCAGATCAAAGCTTTTTCGTTTTTCAGAGACATGTTTATATATTAGCAGATTGGCCGATTTTAAGGGGGATTTTAGGGGATAAACAGGCTTGGAATCGGGTCGGTTTTATGATAAAATTAGGGTACAAATGAAGGTTAATTTTATACCTCAAAAAGCCGAGAAACGCTTTTTTTAATTTGTAAAATATGGCAAAAAAACAAGAAAATAAGGCGGAAAATAAGGACGAAAAAGGGTCCTCTTATTCAGCTAAAGACATTTATGTTTTAGAGGGTTTGGAACCGGTCAGAAAACGTCCGGGAATGTATATCGGAACTACGGGCGTGGACGGTTTGCATCACTTGATTTGGGAGGTTGTTGATAACTCTATCGACGAAGCTATGGGCGGCTATGCAAAGAATATTCGCGTGGAACTTTTGCCTGGAAACAGAGTTTCGGTTTCCGACGACGGCAGAGGCATTCCGGTGGAAGTCCACAAACAAACGAAAAAATCGGCCCTGGAAACAGTTATGACAACTTTGCACGCCGGAGGAAAATTTGGCGGAGATTCCTATAAGGTTTCCGGCGGATTGCACGGAGTCGGCGTTTCAGTCGTTTGCGCTTTATCATCCTGGATGAAAGCCGAGGTTTGCCGCGACGGAGAATTATGGGCGCAGGAATATAAGCAGGGCAAGCCGCAGTTTAAAGTCAAGAAAATAGGAAAATGCAATCGTACCGGAACGAAAGTCACTTTTGAGGCCGATCCTGAAATTTTTAAAACAATTGAATTTGATAAAAAAAGAATTTTAGAACATTTGCGCCAGCAGGCTCTTTTAACCAAGGGCGTAAAAATTGAAGTTATTGATTTGCGGAAAGCGCCGGTTTCTTATTACGGATTTTATTTTGATGGAGGACTTTTGTCTTTTATAAAATATCTAGGAGAGGGAGAAAAGCCGCTACAAGAACAGCCGTTTTATGTTCATAAAGAATATGAAGGAACGGAAGTTGAGGCATCTTTCGTTTATAACGATGAATTGGAAACAGAAGAAAAAAGTTTTGCGAACAATATACACACTCCCGATGGAGGAACACATCTGACAGGTTTTCGTTCTGCTCTTACTCGCAGCTTAAATGATTATGCGAGAAAAGAGAGCTACCTGAAAGAATCCGAGGAAAGCTTAACCGGAGACGATGTCCGTGAGGGGCTAGTTGTCGTTGTTTCGGTAAAAATCCGCGAACCGCAATTTGAAGGACAGACAAAAGCGCGCTTGGGAAACACCGAGGCCAGAACCGCGGTGGAAAGCGTTGTCGGGGAAGCGCTTAAAGAATATTTGGAAAGATACAGCTTGGATGCGCGGAAAATTATAGGAAAGTGTTTATTAGCGGCGAAAGCCCGCCAAGCCGCCAAAGCAGCCAGGGATACGGTTTTAAGAAAAGGGGTTTTAGAGGGCCTAACTTTGCCGGGCAAGCTGGCGGATTGCAGCTCGCGTAATCCAGAAGATTCGGAGCTTTTTATCGTTGAGGGAGACAGCGCCGGCGGCAGCGCCAAACAGGGCAGGGACAGGAGAACGCAGGCAATACTTCCTTTAAGAGGAAAGATTTTGAATGTGGAAAAATCCAGAATAGACAAAATGCTTATCAATAAGGAAATCAAGGCCTTGGTGGTGGCTTTAGGAACCGCTATCGCTGAATCATTTGATATTACCAAGCTTCGTTATCATAAGATTGTTTTAATGACCGATGCTGATGTCGATGGCGCGCATATTTGCACTCTTTTGCTGACTCTTTTTTACAGGCATTTTCCGAAAATAATCGAAGACGGCAATTTATATATTGCCCAGCCGCCGCTTTATAAAATGCAAAAAGGCAAGGAGAGCGTTTATGTTTACAGCGATGCGGAAAAAGACAAAACCATAAAAGAAATGTCTAAAAAAGAAGGCGATAAGATAAATATCCAGAGATATAAAGGTTTGGGAGAAATGAATCCGGAGCAGCTTTGGGAAACAACAATGAATCCGGAGAACAGGACTCTAAAGAAAGTCATTGTGGATGAGGCCGTAAAGGCAGACAAACTTTTTGACGTTCTGATGGGAGAAGAGGTTGAACCACGCAGAAATTTCATCCAAGCGCACGCTTTATCGGTTAAAAATCTTGACATTTAACCGTAAAAATCATATCTTAATATAACAAATAAATTTTTATGATTAATAAACTTAAATCGTTTTTGCAGGAAGCGAAACAGGAATTAATGAAGGTGAACTGGCCCTCTAGGCAAGAAACGGTCAAATTGACCATTGTTGTTATTATTTTTTCTCTTGGGCTTTCGGTTTATCTCGGAATTTTGGATTTCGGTTTTGGCAGCTTATTAAAACAATTATTGCCATAATTTATGGATAATAAAAAAACAACGGAAACGGGGAAACAAACCGAGGCCGGCAAAAAAGAAAGGCATTGGTACGCGGTTCATACTTATTCCGGATATGAAGACGCGGTTGTGCGTTACCTGAGACAAAGGGTGGATTCGCTTGCGATGGGCGACAAGATTTTTAATGTTTTAGTTCCGAAAGAAGTTAAAGTAAAAATTAAAAACGGAAAAAGGAGAATAGCAGAAGAAAAAATTTATCCGGGATATGTTTTGGTGGACATGATTTTAACTGAAGACACGTGGTACGTGGTCAGAAATACTCCGCGAGTTACAGGATTTGTAGGCCCGGACTCAACAACTCCGGTTCCGCTTTCAAAATCAGAAGTAGATACTTTGCTTTCCAGAATGGAAAATAAAGAAACGAAAATCAAGGTTGATTTTAGAGTTGGAGATTTAGTAAAAATTACAGATGGGCCCTTTAAGGATTACGACGCGAAAGTCGCTGAAGTTGACGAGGAAAAAGGCAAAATTAAGGTGTTGGTTCCGATTTTCGGCAGGGATACCCTGGTAGAAATCGACTCATTGCAAATTCAGAAAATTTAAAGTAATATAAAAGCTCACGAAAATGGCAAAACCTATCAAGACAACTTTAAAACTGCAGTTAGAAGCCGGCAAAGCGAATCCGGCGCCTCCGGTTGGAACCGCGCTCGGTCCGCACGGAGTGAATATCCAGGACTTCTGCAAGAGGTTCAATGATGCCACAAAAGATATGATTGGCGATGTTGTGCCGGCGGAAATCACTATTTATGAAGATAGAAGTTTTGATTTTAAGCTTAAAACTCCTCCTGCTTCGGCTTTGCTCAAAAAGGCGGCCGGAATCGAAAAGGGTTCGGGCAATGCCCTGACTACTAAAGTAGGGAAAGTTACGAGGGCTGATTTAAGGAAAATAGCCGAAAGAAAAATGCCGGACTTGAATGCTTATGACTTGGACGCGGCGGAAAAGATTATTGCGGGAACTGCGAAAAACATGGGCATTGAGATAGTAGATTAAAATTCAGCCGAAGGGCTGAATTTTTTAAGTTATAATTAAATTATGAAAAGGGGAAAGTTTATAGTTATTGACGGTATTGACGGATCGGGCAAGGGGACTGTAGCTAAAAAATTAGCAGCTTATTTATTTGATAAAGACAAACAAAACCATGTTTTTTTAACCCGCGAGCCGTATATATCAAAATATCGCGCCCGGCTCAGGAACTTGCTTAAAAGGGACGGGGATCCCAAAAATAATGGCGGAGTTTTTACGGATCTTTTTATAAAAGACAGGAAGGTGCATGCGGCTTGGATAAAAAAAGAGCTTAAAGCTGGTCATGATGTAATTTGCGATCGTTATAAATATTCAACGCTGGCTTATCAGTGGGCGCAGGGGATCCCAATAAAAAATCTTATTAAAAAGCATCAAGGGATTTTAATTCCCGCTTTAGCCGTAATAATCGATGTGCCGGTCAAGACGGCGCTTAAGCGGATAGCAAGAGATGGTAAGCGGCCGTACAATGAAATTTTTGAGCAAGAAAATTTTATGAAATTATTGGGAAAGAATTTTCTTTCTTTGTCGGGGATTTTAAAAAAAGAGAATATAGTTGTTGTAGATGGAAATAAAAATACGGATGCGGTTTTTAGGGTGGTTAAAAGGCAGGCGGATAAAATCATATAAGGCCGCTCTGGTAGGAATATCAGAGCTTTTTTTATGAAAAAATCGTGTTAAAATAAGCTTATTATGGATTATAAACCGACAATTGGACTGGAAATACATTGTGAGCTTAAGACGGAGACCAAGATGTTTTGCGATTGTCCAAATGACACTTCGGAACAGCATCCAAACGTTAATGTTTGCCCGATTTGCCTTGGACATCCGGGGGTTTTGCCGACTGCCAATAAAAAAGCCATAGAGGCCATTATTAAAATAGGATTTGCGGTTGGCGGAGAAATTAACAAAAAATTCAAGTTTGACCGGAAAAATTATTTTTATCCGGATTTGCCGAAAGGTTATCAGATATCGCAATTTGATATGCCGATAGTGAAGGGCGGATTGATTGACATTTCTTCGCGTATCGGAGGAGATAAAAAAGTGAAATTAAACAGGGTTCATTTGGAGGAAGATGCAGGCAAACTTGTTCATTCGGAAGATGGAAATTCTACGCTGGTTGATTTTAACAGGGGCGGATTGCCGCTTATGGAATTGGTAACCGAGCCGGATATTCACAGTGCCAAAGAGGCGGCTGCTTTTGCCAAAGAGCTGCAATTGATTTTACGTTATCTGGAAGTTTCGGATGCGGATTTAGAAAAGGGACAGATGAGATTTGATTTGAATATTTCCGTTAGTAAAGACAAAAAGCTTGGCCAAAGAGCGGAGGTTAAAAATCTTAACTCTTTTGGCGCATTGGAAGCGGCGATAAATTACGAAATCGAAAGGCAAACAGAAATTTTGGAAAGTGGCAAGGCCGTCAAACAGGAAACCCGCGGCTGGGACGACTCCAAGATGAAAACTGAGGGCCAGCGTTCAAAGGAAGAAAGCCATGATTATAGGTATTTTCCGGAGCCGGATCTGCCGGTGTTTTCATCGGACGGATTTGATTTAAGTGGGATTAAAAATTCTTTGCCCGAATTGCCTGCGGCCAAGAGAATAAGAACGCAGAAAGAATATGGATTGGACAGCGTGCAAGTTGATTATTTGATAGACGAGAAGGACGAAGCGGAATTTTTTGAAGATGCCGTTTCGGAACTGGAGGCGGATGAAAAAGGAGTTATATCTCCGGAAGAAATAAAACTTATTTATAATTATTTAACCAGCGATTTGAAGGGACTAATGAAAGAATGGGAAATTTCGTTTGAAAACCTGAGAATTACACCCGAGAATTTCGCGGATTTGATTAAAATGATTTCGGCTAAAGAAATTTCCAGCAGAGTGGCTAAAAATTTACTTATACAAATGGCGCAGGCGGGCGCTGATCCGCGGCAGATTGTTAAGGAGGAGGGGTTGTCTCAGGTTTCGGATGAATCGGAGCTTTTACCGATAATTAAGAAAATAATTGAAGAAAATCCCGCGGTTGTGGCGGATTATAAGAAAGGAAAAACAAACGCCTTGCAGTTTTTTGTCGGTAAGGCAATGGGAGCGTTAAAGGGAAAGGGAAATCCGGCAGTTTTGCAGAAGCTTTTTAAGGACCAGTTGATTTAATTATTGGAGTGTGATTATCATAAAGATATGGGATTATTTGAATCAATGTTTGGAGGTTTTAAGGGAGAAGCGCCTAAAGGTATGCCTCCTTTAAGGCCGGAAGATATTGACGTTGTTAAGGCTAGAGAAATTGCGAGGAAAGAAAAAGAAGAAAAAGCGAGAATAGAAGCGCTTAAAATAAAAGAAGCCAAAGAAATAAAGGCGAAAGGAGAAAGATATTTCAAAGGATTGGCTTCGGAAAAAGCGATAAAACAAACAGAAAAAGTTATGGAAGAGGCGTTGCGGGCCGACGAAGCGAGAAGGATAAACGAGAAAAATTTGGAAAAAACGGAAAAGTTTAATGATCCGGTAAAAGAACTGGATGAAATTCTTTACAAAGAAACTCAGGCGGAAAGAGATAAAAAACACGAAGATGTAGTTCAAGAAGTAAACGAAGTGCTGGAAAAAATGAAAGGCGAGATGAAATAAAAAATCCCCGATATTATCAAGGGGATTTTTTAATACTTATATTTTAATTGTCAATTTTTGGCAGTTTTCAATGAATTTATCCAGCTCTATTGTTTCAATGTCTTTTTTACCTCTTTCACGGACGGCGATTTTGCCCGATTCCATTTCTTTATCTCCGATGACGATAGTATAAGGAACTTTCTGCATTTCGGCTCCGCGGATTTTTTTCCCAAGGGTTTCGCCGGAATCATCAATTTCAACTCTGAATTTTTCGGCGGACAGAGAATCTTTAATTTCCTGGCATTTTTTAACGTGATTTTCTCCGACAGGCAGAATTTTTATCTGAACGGGAGACAGCCAAAACGGAAAAGCGCCGGCATAGTGTTCAATGAGGAATCCTATAAATCTTTCGTGCGTGGAAAGGGGGGCGCGATGGATAACATAGGGCATAACTTCTTTGCCTTTATCGTCGATATATTTCAAATCAAAACGCTGAGGCTGTGCGAAATCTAGCTGAACTGTTCCGAGCGTGTATTCCTTTCCGATAATCGAATAGACTTGAATGTCTATTTTTGGTCCATAAAATGCAGCTTCGTTTTCGGCTTCATAGAAATCAACTTTTAGGCCTTGAAGAACTTCGCGGAGAATTTTTTCATTTTCGATCCAGGCTTTGGGCATATCAACATATTTTTTACCAAGCTCTTTTTTATCATGGAGAGACAAACGATATTTTATTTTTTTGATTTCAAAAAGCTTATAATAAAATTCATGAAGCTCAATAACTCTTTTAATTTCGTCGCGAACCTGGTCGGGACGCACATAAATATGAGCATCATTCATATCCATTGATCTAACTCTCATAAGTCCTTGGAGCTCACCACTTTTTTCATAGCGGTGGCAAAGACCATATTCAGCCAAGCGCAAGGGCAGTTCGCGATAACTTCGCGGCTTGGAAGCATAAACAGTGTGGTGAAACGGGCAATTCATCGGCTTCAAATAATAATTTTCTCCGTCTATATCCATCGGCGCATACATACTTTCTTTGTAATGGGGCAAATGGCCGCTTTTTATAAAAAGATTTTCTTTTGTAATGACAGGAGTGCTGACGCGCTGATATCCTTCGGCAGCTTCTTTTTCCTTGGCCAAATTTTCTATTAAATCTTTAATAATGGTTCCGTTGGGGAGCCAAATGGGAAGTCCTTGACCGATTTCCTCGCTGAAAGTGAATATTTCAAATTTTTTGCCGAGTTCGCGATGGTCGCGTTTTTTGGCTTCTTCCATAAATACCAAATAATCCTCCAGCTCTTTATTGGTATTGAAGGCCAAGCCATAAATTCTGGTAAGCATCGGATTTTTTTCGCTGCCTTTCCAATAGGCGCCGGCAATATGGGTGAGTTTGAAGGCGTCGTGATTTATTTCTTTTGTATTTTTGACGTGCGGGCCGCGGCAAAGGTCGGTAAAAATATCGCTGGTGTGATACAGAGACATCGGCGATTTTTCTTTCGCTAGTTCCTCAATAAGTTCTAATTTAAAGGGTTGGTTTTTGAATAATTTTTTAGCGGCGGCGGAAGTGATTTCTTCAGATTTGAAATCAAGGCTTTGTTTAATGAGGGCTCTCATTTCTTTTTCAAATTCAATTAAATCGGCGTCATTAATCGGCTTGGTAAATAAGAAATCGTAATAAAACCCGTTTTCAATAGTCGGGCCGATGCCGAGCTTGGTATCGGGATATTTTTTGAGCACTGCCGCGGCCAAAAGGTGGGAGAGCGAGTGGCGGATGTTTTCAATTGATTTTTCGGACATGGTTAGATTATAAATGATTTTTTAAAGTTTTTCAAAATTACCAATATATAAGATATTTAAAGGATGTTTCAATAATCAAAGTTAAATCTGTATAGTATATGCTAATATTAGCATATACTATACAAAGTTGGGGTTGAGATTTTATATTTCTACCGCGCGTTCGCAAATCATTTTAAGCTCGTTGTTTCTGAAAGACATTTTTCCGGAAACAAGCACCACTTTTCCTTCTTGCCAAATGGGCATGGTTTTTTCCAAAGTATCGGAGAAAACTATTATTTCCAGATTATCGGTAAAATCTTCAATTACTACGAAAGCCATCGGCTGACCCATTTTGGTGACGATTTTATGGATTTTGGCGACCATTCCAACGATTTTATACCGCTTGACCGGCGAGAGGTCTCCATTGGTGGTGTTTAAATATTTAATATCGTTTATTTCATATTGTTTCTGCTGTTCAGCAATTTTTTCTTTATAGGAATTGAGAGGATGGTCGGAAATATAAAGACCGAGCAATTCTTTTTCCCAGGCCAGGCGTTCTTTCGGAGTGGCTTCTTGAACAACTTTAAGCTTCAGAGAGTTTAAGGACGGAGTATTGGAATGGGTGCCAAACAGAGAATGCTGGTTTGTCTGCTTGGAGCGTTTTAAGTTGCCGGAGAATTTAAGAATATCTTCAATATTCAATAATCCGGAATTTCTTTCTATATTTAACGATTCCAGCGCGCCGCATTTAAGCAATGCTTCAAGAGATTTTTTATTTAGGTCTTTATGGTCAACGCGTTCCAGCAAATCGGTGAGGTTTTTGAATGGTCCGCCTCGTTGTCTTTCGCTGACGATAGCGTCGACAATATTTTGTCCAAGATTTTTAATTGCCAGAAGCCCGAATCGGACACTTTTTTCCTCTGGCGCGAAAGTTGCCAAGCTTTTATTTATATCCGGGGGCAAAACCGCAATGCCGGCTTTTTTAGCTTCAGATATCAGGAATGCTATGCGTTCAATATCTCCGGAATCGGAGTTGAAAAGCGAGGTATAAAATTCAGCCGGGAAATGGGCTCGCAAATAAGCGGTGCGATAGGCGATCATGGCGTAGCAGGCGGCATGCGAACGGTTGAATCCATATTTATCAAACGGCTCAATCAGCAGCCAGAATTGCTCTGCGATTTCTTTTTTGACGCCGTTTTTTATCGCGCCGTCAATAATTTTGCTTTTTTGTTCCTGCAATAATTTGGCGATTTTCTTTCCGACGGCTTTTCTTAAAATGTCCGCTTCCGAAAGAGTGATGCCGGACAGGGCGCGCGCGCCGTTCATCAGCTGTTCCTGGTAAATCATGATGCCATAAGTGTTCTTCAAAACGGGTTCAAGTTTTTCGTGGAGATAAACAACGGGCTCTTTTCCGAATTTTCTTTTTATGTAGGTCGGGATAAGCTCCATCGGTCCGGGGCGGTAAAGAGCGACCATGGCAATAATATCTTCCATATTGCTTGGTTTTAATTCTTTCAGATACCGGCGCATGCCGCTGCTTTCCAGCTGGAAGATTCCGGTGGTATCGGCCTCCTGCAGAATTTTGAAAACATTTTTATCGTCCAAAGGAATGTTGCCGATATTTATTTTTTCTCCGGTATTTTCTTCAACGAGTCGCAAAGTGTTTTCAATGATGGTCAGGTTTTTCAGTCCGAGCAAGTCCATTTTTAAAAGACCAATATCTTCAATACTGTGCATTTCAAATTGAGTCATAACCGCATTGGGGTCTTGAGGGGAATGCTGAAGTGGCAAGTAATCAGTCAGCGGTTCCTGCGAGATAACGGTTCCGCAGGCGTGAACGGATGCGTGTCGGGCCACTCCTTCCAATTTTTTGGCTATATCAACAAGTTTTTTGGCATCAGGTTCGTTTTCATAAAGAGTTTTCAACTCAGACACGCCGTTTAGGGCTTCGTCCAAGTCATTGTTAAATGGAATCAGTTTGGCGATTTGGTCGCAGAAACTTAGCGGTATTCCCATGGCCCGGCCGGCATCGCGGATTGCGGCTCTGGCAGCCATTGTTCCGAAGGTAATAATGTGGGCGGTTCTGTTTTCTCCGTATTTTTCTTTCAAATACCCGAAAACTTCATCCCGGCGGACGTCGGTGAAGTCCAAATCGATATCGGGCATGGAAATTCTTTCAGGATTTAAAAACCTTTCAAAAAGGAGATTATATTTTAGCGGATCCAAGTCGGTGATTCCCAATATATAAGAAACTATGCTGCCGGCGGCCGAACCTCTGCCCGGTCCCACGACAATGCCTCTTTCTTTTGCCCAATTGACGAAATCCTGGACGATTAAAAAGTAATCGGTGAATCCGGTTTTTTCTATGACGCTCAATTCAAAATCCAGACGTTTTTGGACTTCGTCAGTGACGGGGCTGTATCGCAGAGGCAATTTTTCTTTTATTAAATCATTCAAAAAATCATTGGCGGTTTTATTTTCCGGCAAAGAAAATTTCGGCAACATGATTTTGTGGAGTTCTATTTCGACATTGCAGCGCTCAGCGATTTTTGCGGTGTTTTCCAAAACTTCCGGATTGTCTTTAAAAAACTCGTTCATTTCTTCCGGCGAACGCATTGAAAAATCGTCCATTTTTAAAGTCAGGCGGTCGGGGTCATCAATAGTATTGCCTGTTTGGACCGCGAGCAGAACGTCGTGCACATCCGCGTCCTCGGGTTTTAAATAATGGATATCCTGCGTGGCCACAACTTCAATTCCGGTTTCTTTTGAGAGTTTCAAAACCTCTTTATTTATTTTTATGCAGTCGGAAATATTCGGGTGATGTTGAGTTTCCAAAAAATAATTTCCCTTGCCGAAAATATGCTCATATTCCAGAGCGATTTTTTTCGCTTCTTCATATTGGTTTGAAATAATTGCTTGGCCGATTTCTCCCGCCGCGCAGGCGGAGAGGGCGATAATTCCCTCGTGATATTCGCGGAGCAGGTCATGATCTACTCTCGGTTTGTAATAAAACCCGTCAAGATAAGATTTTGTGACAAGGTGAATTATATTTTGCCAGCCGGTTTTATTTTCAGCCAAAAGAATCAGGTGATAATTTTGATTATCTATTTTGGGACGCTTATCCGTATGTTTGTTTGGGGCAACGTAAGTTTCAACTCCGAGAATCGGTTTGATGCCAGCTCTTTTTGCGGTTTTATAAAACTCTATGGCGCCGTAAAGATTGCCGTGATCGGTGAGAGCGAGTGAATCCATGCCGAGTTCTTTGGCGCGGTCCACAAGGCCGTCAATTTTAGCCAAACCATCAAGGAGGGAATAGTGCGAATGGGTGTGGAGGTGAATAAAGGGTTTCATGACATACCTATTCTATATAAGTTTTCAATAAAATAAAATATTGCGGAAAGACGGAAAAATGTTTATAATAATTTCAAGCTTTTTGCCATTTAAATAGGGGGATTAAACGTGAAAATAAGCAAAATGATGGAATCCACATCAAGGTTTTTTCAGGAAAATCCAGGCGTTTCTCTTGTGAAAAAAGTTCCGAGGGAAAACATGTTCAGGCCTAATGCGGCTACCTGGGATAACGGGATGATGCCGCCAAAAGCAGCACTTATCAGAAGAGGAAAAATAAAACAGAGGAGATTGAGATGAAGGGAAAAAGAAAGGCAAGAATAAAGAAACTGGGGAAAATAATGGAAAGATCTTACGGCATTGCGCGTGCGGGCGCCCAATTCCATCTTTTTTTGGAAAAAAATCCAAAGGCGTCTTTTGTCCGCCGGATTTCTCAGCGTCATGTTTTTTAGAATATGTAAGACGCATAGGAGCGATTTGAAAGCGCTCCTTTTTTATTTAATAAAAAAACCGCCCGAGATAATGCGCGGGCGGCTGTTAGGCGATAGGCTTCAGTATTTCAAAACAGGAGACTCCGGGATGGAGGTGGTCAATGTGCGGAATATTCTTGTAGTCTTTGTACCGAAGATTATTTTCTTTTAGCACATCAAGCAGTGTTTTGCGGCGGATCCAGAAACCTTTCTTTTCCAGGCGGCTCAGGATTACCAGCGGAAAACTTGTTGAGTGCAAAGGAACATAGGTGTGTCCATTTATCTGAAAGCTGTTTTTCTTAACTTCTTCTTTTATGGCAAAAATTGTTCTTTTTACAAAATCGTCAGGCATTTTTGCCTCCTTTTGAAATGTATTTGAATGTTGCTGTTTTTATAATAAAGTTTATTTTAAATAAAATCAAATTGACTTTTAATTGATTTTATATTAAAATATAAAAAGCTTTAATTTTAATAAAAAACGGAATAATCCTGATCGGACAAGTCCGTTAATAAGGAGAGTGAATCATGAAAAGGATGGCAATGTTTGTTTTGATGTTCGCGGTGATGGTTTTTTCCGGCAATGCGGCACAGGCAGTTATGTTTAAAGCCGGAATTAGTTTCACTAACACCGCCTCACCGACGGCTGGCTGGTATGATGCATATAACAATAATGGCTTGGGCGCGAATGCACAGGCGCTGTTCGGAGAAAAGCTGAGGTATGGTTTTGAAACGGGATATTTTAATCTGTGGAGCTTGCAGGTAGAATCCCGCGATGGCCAAGGAAATTTTCTGGGTAATTTGACTTATGCCGTTACGGCAATTTCCACAATGGGTATTCTGGATTACAGATTGGGAGAAAAGAAGAGTGCATATGTCCAGGGAGGGATTGGCGTGTTTTCTTGCTCAGCAACGGGCGGAACGCCGGTTTCTCATTTTGCGCTATCGCTTGGAGCAGGATATGTTTTTAACAAATCAGGGAAAGTGCCGATTGACGCCGGGTTGAAATACTATGTTTTGAATTATTCCGAATTGGGGAATATTACGGTATTAAACCTGGGCGTGAGCGCGCTTTTTGCCTTATGAAATATAAGGGACCGCTTTCAAAGTAATTTGAAGGCGGTTTTTATTTTCTGATGAGATTGACTTTTTGTTTAAAATGTGATATATTATATTTAAGTAAAAAGTTGGTTTTTTTGACAACTTAAAAAGCTGAAAATCTAATCCGCCAAGAGCGGATAAAAGGAGGCGATAGCCATGAAGAAAATCTTTTTGGCAGTTGCAGTTGTTGTGATGGCTTGCGGATTGGCTATTGCCGACGGAATGTCCGAAAACATTTCCGGCATAGACAATTCTCAGGAAGTTGTTGCCGATACTGTGGCGCCCAGCGTCGCTGTCAGCACTGTTCCAGCCGCGGAAGTTGAAAAGTCATCTTCTACGGAAGCGGAAGGGCGCAGACAGAGAATACTGGAGCGGATTCAACTGGACACAGAAACGGATCAGAAAAAAAATAGCGGTTGGAAATTTGAGATTGCGACCGAAAATGCAGGACGTGCTTTGGATTCTAATTTGGACGTAAATCGGCTGCTGGATCTTATGAATAATCGTTTGAATAATTATTCAGCGTTGACTTACGGAAGAACAGGGGTATTTCCATCAACTCATTTTGATTCTGGAAATGGTTGCTCAGAAACCAGCAATTGGACCGTAATGTTTGGTCCTAAAAAAAGTCATTGGAGTTTTGGACTTAGTTCTGGAAAATGGTCCAGGACAACAAATCCAATTCATCAAGACTACAAATTGCAGGACTGGGGATGGGGAGATACTTATGCCGTAGATATTTCACGGTTTGGGTTTTCTTCGCAGATGACCACTTTTAATCTTCGGTACAATCTTGCATCAACGCCAGGGATAAACGAGTCAAAATTTTCTTGTTTTGTTGAGGCGAGATACGGCGTCGCTCAGATGGATTTTTCGGGAAGGGCAAGCGTTTTCGATCAGGCCTATACTCCATATGGATGCTTTTTTTACCCGGTTGAGTATGAATATGAAAGTGTAAGTAGCCGGGATAAGGCAGAAATTTGGCTGTATAGTGTTGGGGCGGAATACAAGATTGCTGGTGGGCTAAAGCTTGAAGTTGGAGGACAACTTGGTGGGATTGGTTTGAATATTTCTTACAAAGAGAAAAGAACCCCCGAAGCTTTGCCCCAAAATCTTGAGTGGTCGAAAAATCTAGAAGAAAATGCCGGTGATTTTGATGTCAGCGAGAGCGAGAAGAATTGGGTGAATGTGTGGGACGGCGATACGGGTGTAAATATGAGGTTTTATATTCGTGTCGGTTGTGAGTTTTAAAATCCGTCGAGAGTTATTAACTTTCGACGGATTTTTTGTTTGCCTCAAAAGTATTGTATAATCAAATTAATATGAAGAACTCTAAAATTTTATTTCTAGCGGTTATTGTTTGTGCAATAGGGTTTTTCGGTCTTATAAGACAAGTTAGAGCGGAAGCGCATTGTTATCCAAATCCAGTTGGCAGATGTTATTCCAACTGTGTTAATTTTTCTCCATATAGTGATGTGGGAGTTTATGATATTGCCGGATATTTTACAAAAGTTGGACATGTAAATAGTAGAGGAGAGGTTGCATTGGACATGAACGGTTTTGCGCCGGGTGTTTATTTTATAGCTGAAAAGGGAGGTGGTAATAAAACGAAACTTGGTGTTGTGCCCGATGCATCATGTTTTAATCCTCCAATGAGCACATCATTAAATTTTTATCAAGATAGCAGTAAAAATCCCATACCAGACACAGGCGTTTATCAGGGTTCGTCAATTTATTTTGCCAGTGAAATTAAAACTTTTTTAAATCGTTATATTTCTTCCGCTAATTTTGATTTTTCTAATAGCACAAACGCCCCTATTGTCAGTGATCCAGTGTATGACGAATACAGTACTAGCTACAATAGTAATGCATGTTTTAGTCCATGTAACATGGGTTATCCAAGTTGTAATGCCGGATATACAGAGACAGATAGGCGAGAGCTTACGGGCCTTTGTCATTGTGAACATAGAATAACTTGTTCAAGGCTTATGGATTATCAATATAAATTAATTTCTGGTTACACGAGCGTGATAATCAATACTTCGGGTAACAAATTTACCGGGAATGCGTCTGCCACTGATAGCGCTGGAGGAGCAGTATCCGCAAGCGCAGTTATTCCGGTTCTTCCTCCTCCGAAAGAGATTAAAGCCACCGGTTCCGCTTCTTGTAGTTGTGATAAAACCACGGGCACAGTAACTACAAATTTAAGCATTAACGGAACTCAGGGGGTTGATTACGCAATTTTAAGAGTTGGCAAAATGCAAGCGGAAAATTTATCTGCCAGAACCAGCAATTATTATATTCCGGGAAAAAATTGGATAGGTAGCTATATTTATGATTGTGTAGGGGGCATTGTTAAATCTTTAAATCCAATTAGTAATATTTATCCCAGTAGTTATAAATCATATTCAGTATTGCAAGATAGTAAACCATTTTTGAATTTATCTAGTTCATGGACAATACCCATAGGAACCTATGCAAACTCAACTTATTGTATGGGAGGCGGGTGGCTGAAAATTTGTGGTATTAGTTGTCCTTCTTTTACGGTTTTGCCATCTAGCGGCAGTTCACCGCATTCCTATTCTATATCTCGTTGGAGCGATCCAATTACAACAGCTTCTTCGCAGACAGGGAGTTCTTATGTCGATGCTAGTATTTCACCGTCAACGGATTACTCATACATTATTAAAGTTCCGGCTACGGATAGAGCGGGATTTACAACAACTTATTCAGATCCTATTACGGTATCAGCGCCAGCTTGTGCAGTGGTGCCTGTTTGTGGAGATAATGCTTGTAACGGAACGGAAACTTGCAGCACTTGTCCGCAAGATTGCGGGGCATGCCCAGTATCAGAATCACCGTCATGTGTATCTTTTGCGGCTTCTCCTTTAACGGTTAATGCGGGTGGCACATCAACTTTGAGTTGGAATTGTTCCAATGTCACGGCCTGCACAATAGACGGAATGGCGGTCAGCGGAACGACAAAAACAGTAACTCTTGGAGAGAGTTCTCATAAGTATGTTTTGTCTTGTGTAAACGGAAATAGCGCCCCCACAGTTTTAGAGAGAACGATTTATGTAATTGATATCGGGGAGGTAAAACCATAAATATATGAAAAATAAAATTATAAAAATTATTTTTATTGTAGTTGCCATGATTTTTGTTTTGGCAACGCTATATTTTCTGGTTTTTAAAACTAGAGTAAAGATTATTCCGGTAGAAATAGCGGCATTAGAATTAAACTCAGAAACTGTTCAAAATAAAGATTTTTCAATGTTTGCCCCAAAGGGATGGACAGAAGTAGCATCGACCAATTTTATGGCGATAAATCCAGTTGGGGTGAAATTGTCCGATTCGGAATCGGCCCTAGAATATTTTTCAGCGCAGAAAGAGGTTTTATCAAATAAGGCCGTAGGCGATTATCTTGATAACCTTAAGAGTTTTCTTGATAAGACAACGACAAAAAGCGAATTTATATATCCGGAGGGCGGTCAATATATAAACGGTTTTCCCGCTTTTTATATCGAATCGGATTATGTCCTTAACAGTGTTAATTTTAAGAAACTTACAGTTGTTTTATTCAAAGACATCAAGACCTCCTGGCTTTTGACTTATAATGTTTCTTTGGATGACTGGAATAAATATAAGGACTTATTTTATAAATCAGTTTCGTCGTTTGGTACAAAGTAACAAATAGCGATTTTAAAAGCGGCTGAGGGCCGCTTTTTGATTGACCGCTCGAGATAATATGTGATAATCTATTGTTAGTCGCATATAAGTTCTTAATTATAAGTCAGCAAATATCATGGGTGGAGTACCAGTAAAACATCGTTCGAAGTCAGCCGTAGGCAGGAACCGCGCTCATTTGGCTTTAAAGAAAGTCAGGCTTTCTATTTGTTCAAATTGCAAGGCTCCGGTCTTGCCGCATCGAGCGTGCGGACAATGCAAAACATATAAGAAATAATTATGGCTACTCGACAACTTGCGCGTTCCATTGTTCTTCAATCCCTTTATGAATGGGATTTTTACAAGCAAAAAGAAGATTTAACGAAAATACTTGAAAGGAACATGCAAGAATTCGGGCCGGGAATAGACGAGCCCGAATTTGCGTGGAAATTAACGAAAGGAATCATTGACCACAAAGAAGAAATAGACAACATAATCCGCAAAGCCGCGCCGGAGTGGCCGCTTGAACAGATTGCAATTGTGGATAGAAATGCGCTTCGTATCGGATTATACGAACTTTTATACGCGGACAGAAATGAAGTGCCGCCGAAAGTCGCAATTAATGAGGCCATAGAAATAGCGAAAAATTATGGCGGAACCAATTCGGGAAAATTCATCAATGGAGTTTTGGGAACAGTTTATCGCGAAATAGGCGAGCCGATGAAAGATAGCAAATCAAAAGATAAAAAAGAAGACAAAAAACCGGAGAATAAAGAATAAGAATATTGCATATGGAACTGAAAGATTTTAAAAAATTCGAAAAATCAATCGGTTATGAATTCAAAAACAAAGACCTGTTAAAAGAAGCTTTAACGCACAGGTCTTATTTGAATGAAAATCATAAATGGAAACTTCCGCACAATGAGCGCTTGGAATTTCTGGGGGACGCGGTTTTGGAATTGGCGGTAACCGAGGATTTATTTGAAGATTTTCCCGATTATGAAGAGGGAACTTTAACCGCTTATCGCGCCGCGCTGGTAAATTATCAGATGATGGCGAAAGTGGCCCAGGAAGCCGGCATAGAAAAATATATCTTGCTTTCCCACGGAGAATCCAAGGATACTTCCGGACGGGCGAGAGAAGTGATATTGGCGAACGCTTGTGAAGCGCTTATCGGGGCAATATATATGGATAGCGGATATGGCAGCGCGAAAAAATTCAGCGACAAATTTGTTATGACTCATTTGAAAGAAGTTATTAAAACGGGCTTATACAAAGACGCCAAGAGCTTACTTCAGGAAAAAACTCAAGCTGAAACAAAACAGACTCCATCTTATAAAGTTTTAAGCGAATACGGTCCCGATCATAAAAAGAGTTTTAAAGTGGGAGTTTATCTGGGAGAAAGGTTATTGGCGACAGGAGAAGGATTGGCGAAACAAGACGCGGAAGTTGATGCCGCGAAAAAGGCGTTAAAGGAATTGGATTAAATTATGGCAAAAGAAATTGAAATTTTAGTTCCGGTTTTAGACAGCAAGAAAAAGGCTTTGCAGATATTGAAGATGTTTTATTTTGTCGGTATTGCAAATGTCGTCGATACTTATTTTTACGATCCGCTAAGAACCAATTTAAAGCCGGACCATTTAAACAGGCTTAATGAATGTTTCAGGGTAAGAAAAAAAGGAGACAAGGCGGTTATTGTTTACAAGGTTGATCATTTTGTTGCCAATTCCGATGTTTGGCTTTATTCGGATGAATATGAATATGAAGTATCGGATTATAAAATGGCAATGGAAAGCATAAAACGCCTGGGGTTGAAGCCGCTGGTAGTGATAGATAGCGAGAAGCATATTTTTAGAAATGAAAAATACGAAATTGTTTTTGAAGACGTGAAAGATCTGGGTTTGTTTTTGGAGGTGCAAAGCAATCATTTGTCGGGAACTGATTCGGCGATTATGGGAATAAAAGAGGGAATAAGGGATTTTATTGGAGAATTAGGGATTAACGTGGGTAAGGAATTGAACGCTGGCAAAGCGGAGATTATGATAAACATGAGGTCAATGAAGGAATAAGGCGGAGCGTTAATTATTTTGTTTTATAAGGTTTGGCTGGTATAATTTTTGTATGACGACTATTTTAATCGTTATTTTAGTGGCAATAGTTGCTGGATTTGCCGGTATTTTCTGGTATTTGAAAAATCAGGGCGAGAAAAAGCCCAAAGAAGATGCGATGTTATCTTTGCAAAATTTCTTACAAAATCAGCTTAACGCAATAAATAATACAGTTAATGAAAGGCTTAAGGAAAATAGAGAAAGCTCAGAAAGAACAGGCTCAGATATACATAAACAAATTACTGCTTTCGCTGTTGGAGTTACGAGTATGGGGGAATCTTTGAAACAAGTAGATTCTTCTCTTAAAGATGTTTCTTCATTTCAACAAATTTTTAAAACTCCTAAATTACGTGGTAATTGGGGAGAATTAGCTTTAAATCATATTTTATCCCAATATTTTCCAAAAGAAATGTTTTCAACTCAATATTACTTTAAAAGCAAGGAAGCGGTGGATGCAGTATTAAAATTGCCGGATGGGAAATTATTACCGATTGATTCAAAATTTCCAAAAGAAAATTATGAACGAATGATTGGATTAGAGAATGAAGGAGAAAGAGAAATTGCAAAAAAACAATTTGGTTTAGACGTTAAGCGAGAAGTAGATGATATAGCACAAAAGTATATTCTTCCCTCAGAGGGCACATTGGATTGTGCTTTTATGTATATTCCAGCCGAAGCAGTTTTCTTCGAAATTAATAATTCTTTTTCTGACGTTGTAGAATATGCACGTTCTAAGAAAGTGATATTAGCCTCTCCCAACACATTTTATTTGATGTTGCAGGTTGTTCAAAGATGGGCGAGAGATTTGCAAATAAGCAAACAAACACAAAATTATATCAAGCGAATGAATAGAATTGTTGAAGATGCTAAAAAATTAGAAGACGATTTTTCCAAATTGGGGAAACATTTAAGCGATGCAAGGTCTTCTTATGATAGCTCTGATAAAAGATTAGACATGTTAAAAGAAAGAACAGAAAGTTTAATGGAATTGGGAGAGGGTGAAAATAAATTATTAGAATAGTTTTATGACATCGAACGAAATTAGAAAAATATTTTTAGAATTTTTTGAGAAGAAAGGGCACGCGATTGTGTCGTCTTCATCTTTGGTGCCCGATGATCCGTCGGTGCTTTTTACTACGGCCGGAATGCAGCAATTCAAGCCGTATTACACGGGAAAAGCCGACCCCGTGAAGGATTTTAAGAGCAAAAACACGACTTCGGCGCAGAAGTGTTTCAGAACCTCCGATATAGACGAGGTTGGAGATGCCACCCATCTTACATTTTTTGAAATGCTGGGAAATTTTTCATTTGGCGGATATTGGAAAGAAGAGGCGATTAAATACGGATATGAATTTATTGTTGATGTTTTGGGAATCAGCACGGACAGGATTGAGGTTTCAATTTTTGGCGGCGAAGATGGGGTGCCGGAAGATAAAGAATCATTTGAAATTTGGCATAATAAAATCGGCATTGCGAAAAATAAAATTAAAAAAGCGGGCAGAAAAGATAATTTTTGGGGGCCGACGGGAAACGAGGGGCCGTGCGGACCAACAACGGAAATTTATGTTGACGGCGTTGAGGTGTGGAATATAGTTTTTAACGAATATTATCAAAAATCCGATAAAACATTGGAAAAATTGGAAACACGGGGAATTGATACGGGAATGGGACTAGAAAGATTGGTGGTAATGATGCAAGGAGTTCCCGATGTTTATGAGACGGATTTATTCCATCCGCTTATTTCAAAAATCAGGGAAGTTAGCCACGGGCTTGATGAAAGGACTGTAAGAATTTTGGCCGATCATTTGCGTTCCAGCATATTCGCGATTGCGGACGGCGTGCGTCCTTTAAATAAAGAAGCGGGATATGTTTTACGGAGATTGCTCCGCAGAATTTTGGTTTACGGAATAAAATACGACATTCATGCCGATTTGTTCCCGCTGGCTGTTGATATTATCGCTGATAATTTTGGAGGGCAATATCCGGAAGTGAAAAAGAAAAAAGAAATACTGGAAATTTTAAACGGAGAGAAAACAAAATTTGAAAAAGCACTGGCAAACGGACTGAAAGAAATTGAAAATTATAAAGAAATAACGGCCAAAGACGCTTTCTATATATATGAGACGTTTGGATTGCCTTTTGAATTGCTGGAAGAATTAGTCCCGGCGAAAATTAAAAAAGTAAATAAGGCGGACTTTGACGAAGAATTCAAAAAGCACCAGGAAATTTCCCGCGCCGGCGTTGAAAAGAAATTCGGAGGACACGGTCTTTTAATGGATACGGGAGAGCTTAAGGCGGGCTCGGAAGAAGAAATGGGCAAGGTTATCCGGCTTCATACCGCAACGCATTTATTACAAAGGGCGTTGCAGGATATTTTTGGTCCGTCGGCGCATCAGATGGGCTCGGATATAAATCCCGAAAGAGCCAGGTTTGATTTTTCTTCCGACAGGAAATTAACGCCAGAGGAGCTTCAAAAAGTTGAAAATGAGGTAAACGAAGCCATAAAAAAGGATTTGCCGGTTTATTTTAAGGAAATGTCCCAGGATCAGGCCAAAATGACCGGCGCCTTGTTCTTTTTTAAGGAAAAATATCCTCCTGTCGTTAAGGTTTATTTTATCGGTGACGAGAAAAACCCGTTCAGCGTTGAGTTTTGCGGCGGTCCGCATGTGGAAAATACTTTGAAAATAGGGAAATTTAAGATTTTAAAACAGGAGGCGGTGGGAGCGGGCGTAAAAAGAATAAGATTCAACGTTTTGTAGATTGTGAGAGAGGAGGGTTATAAGATATAATTAATGTATTAAACAAATATTCTGACGTTCGTCGGAATGCTCAATTTCGTAGTTCCGGCATAAAGCCGGGAATGGAATTGGCAAAGGATAATTTTTATGCCAAGCGTTAAAAAAATAACAGTATCTAAAGACGACGAGGTGGCGTTGGTTATAGAAAAAATAATCGATGCCGAGGCCAAGGAAATCGTTTTAATAATTCCCAGATTTTCCCATTTGGGGGAGTCTCTTATTAATTTCCGCCTTTTAAAGAGAGAGTCGGATATTTTAGGGAAGCAGATAACTATTGAATCGGTAGACAATAAAGTTATTGAATATGCCGGGACCAACAAGCTTGCGGCATATAATCCTTTTTTGCCGGAAGAAAAAGCGCAGGAAGAACAGGAGGAAGAATCCGAAGAAAAAATAATCAAGACAAAAAAGAAAAAGGAATTTGATTATGATGAATACCGCGACAAAAAAGCGGTTTCTAAAAGAATTATTGTGGAAGAAGAGGAGGAGCAGGAACGAGAGGAGCTGCCTGTAAGGCAAAGGGAATATAGGGAGCCGCGCGGATTAGGAAATAAAATAGTTTCTTTTGGAAAATTATTATTAAAAATAATAGTTCTGGGAATTGTTTTAGGGGCGCTTTATATGCTCGGGTTTTCAATTTTGCCGCGGGCAATAGTGAAAATTTCCGCCAAAACGACAGATTGGACTTATAAAGATTCTATTGTTGTGGATAAGGCCGCCAAAGTTGATGCGGCCAGCATGACTATCGCCGGACAGGTTTTTAAATCGGAAAAGAACACGGAGATGAAATTCCCGGCTTCGGGCATAAAAGAAGTATCGGTAAAAGCCACGGGCAAAATAACGGTTTATAACAGCTATAGTTCCAAATCGCAGCCGCTGGCCAAAGACACGAGATTCGCTTCTCCGGACGGAAAAATTTTTCATTTGGTTAAAGCCATAACAATTCCGGGCGCTTCAATATCGGAGGGGAAAATTATTCCGAGGAGTATTGAGGCGGATGTGGTGGCGGATAAGGCGGGAGAAGAATATAATATTGGGCCGGAAAAAATATTCACAATTCCGGGATTCAAGGGAACTCCGAAATATCAGGCTTTTTACGGAGAATCAAAAACCGCGATGAGCGGGGGAATGGTGGGAAAAGTTTCTTATCCGACAGCGGGAGAATTGAAGACTGCCAAAGAACAAATAAGCAAAACATTGAGAGACGCTCTTGATGAAGAGATTTCTTCGCAAATCACTCCTGAAATGAAAATTATCGATGGTGCGACAAGTTTTAATATTACAGAACAAAATATTAATGAAGTGGCGGACGCGGATAAAAATTTCTCTATTTTTGAAAAAGCGCAGCTAGCAGTCATTGTTTTCAATGAGAACGATTTGAAAAATCTTTTGCTCGACCGAGCCTCGGAAGAAAGCGGAGAAGAATACGAACTTAAAAATTACGAATTGGGCTACGGGCTGGCGAGAGGAGATTTCCAGACTGGCAAGCTGAGTTTTCCAGTTGATTTCAAGGCTGTCATGAGGCGGAAGATTGACGCGGAAGGTTTAAAGGAAGATATTGCCGGTTTGCCCGATATAGATCTCAGAAAAAAAGTTTTTTCGGTTCCAGGGCTTGAAAACGCCACCGTTTCATTGTGGCCTTTCTGGGTAACGCGGGTACCGACCAATTTGGGCAAGATAAAGATAGAAGTTGACTAAATAAGGGGATTTGTGATATATTTTTACTTATCGCATTTTTATGACGAATGAATCAGTTCGGAAGATAGAGGGCGTGGTTGAAGAGGCCTTGCCAGGCACTACTTTCCGCGTGGTAAGCGGAGATAAAAAAATCCTGGCGCATCTTTCAGGAAAAATGCGCATGAACTACATTAAAATTCTTCCTGGAGACAGAGTTACGGTTGAAGTCAGCACATATGACGAAACCAGAGGAAGAATTATAAGAAGACTATAAAAAACAAAATTATTATTTTATGAAAGTCAGATCATCGGTAAGAAAAATTTGCAACAGTTGCAAAGTAGTACGAAGAAAAAGAAGAGTCCATATTATTTGTAAAATTGCCGAACATAAACAAAGGCAAGGCTAATTTTTATGAGAATCGTAGGAATAAACATACCGGACAACAAAAAAATAGAAATCGCCCTTATGTATATTTACGGCATAGGGCGTTCTTTAGCTATTCATATTTTGGAAAAGACCGGAGTTGATCCCAATAAGAGGGCGGGGAAATTGACGCCGGAAGAAGTGGCGAAACTGAAAGATTTTATAGAAAAAAATTACAAAGTAGAAGGAGAGTTGAGGCAGATTATAAAACAAAATGTTAATTTGCTGAAAGAAATACAATCTTACAAAGGATTCAGGCATATGAGAAAATTGCCGGTTCGCGGTCAGAGAACCAAAACTAATTCCAGGACTGTCCGTGGAAACGTCAGAAAGACGGCCGGAAGCGGAAAGAGATCGGTTGAATTAAAGTAATCATTATATTATGGGAAAAGTTAAAGTTGCTCAAAAAACAGAAGACGTCTCAAAGGAAAAAGCCGTATCCGAAACCAAACCGGGCAAGGCTTCTGTCAAAAAAGTTGATACCGGCAGAGTTTATATTAAGGCGTCTTACAATAACACTCTTATTTCCGTTACGGACGATAAGGGGAATTTGTTGGCGTGGGCTTCGGCCGGCACAATAGGTTTTTCCGGTCCGAAAAAAGCCACTCCTTTCGCGGCTTCAAAAGTAGCTTCCACTCTTGCCGAGAA
>JAQURY010000021.1 GCA_028715395.1 Minisyncoccota bacterium | reverse complement strand
ACGATTTTTGTGTAGAGCATTTTTTTGTATTTGCGTAATGTTCGACCAATCTAATTATATCAATTAATGCTAATTCTACCTCGTCAATTGCAAGCGTCGCTTTTTTCGCTTCACGGACGTATCTTAATAAATAGATCATCAATTCGCGAAGCTCTTTGATGTCTTTTTTCTTCATTCTGCTATGTTATAACGGTTAGAACGTTGCTGTCAAGGGGTGCCCCCACCCCCAAGCAGCCAAAAAAAGTTATCCACTTTCTAGGATTTGACCGTTTTTGATATATTGTGCGACATATATTAAAGCTCTGGAAAGGCACTCCTCCGCCGGTAAGGGTTAGTACTTATAAATTTCTTTGGCTAGATAATTTTTGATAACTTTTTCTGTCGGAGAAAATATCGGACTCGGCAGATTATCAAAAGAAAACCATTTCCATTCTGTTATTTCATCAGGCTCCATTACCGCAGGCTCCCCTACAAAGTCATGACATATAAAGCTAATAGTCACAAAATGCTTGTCCGGGATAATTTCATTAGCCACGCTGATAACTTTTAGCTTGGTCTTATCTATTTTTAATCCAGTTTCCTCCAGGGCTTCTCGATAAGCTCCATCATCAAGTTTTTCACCAAAATCAAGCTTTCCGCCGGGAATAGTCCAGCACCCCTCACCATGAAGTTCGCTGCTGGCTTTTATCGGATCATCGTGCCTATGTCCCAATAAAACTTTATTATCTTTTACGATCAGCGTAGCAACGCCAACACGGGGTTTTTTATTCTGATCGTCCATAAATTTTATAAAAATTGATTCTTAGCCGAACCATTTCTTATACAATAAATCGTACTCTCCTATATCGTGCAGTCTTAAAATTTCTCTATTGATAGCTTCTTTTAATTTGGAATTATTGGGAAAGACGAAGCCATAAGTTTGCCGTGAAAACTTGCCTGTAATGGCCAAGCTGTTATCTTTGGAAGATTTTATATAATTCAATAATGTCGGAGTATCGAACACTACCGCATCAACTTTATATTTTTTTAACATATCATAGGCTTTTTCAATCTCTTTTACCGTTATAACATCGGCGTCTAATTTTTCCAGTTCTTCCACAGCCATTGTATGCTCTTTGGTGGCGACTTTCTTGCCAGCCAAGTCTTTTGGCGATTCAATGCGATATTTTATCTTGGCAGCCGTAAGAAAAGAAGCCAAACCGGCCGTGAAACAGCCAAACATGAAAAGACCGAAAATCATAGCAAATAAAATCATTGATTTACCCCAAAAGGTTTTCATAACAAGCTCACTGGAAAAACCACTGTTTGTCATGGCTGAAATAATCGTATATACAGACTCAAAAACGCCATGCCTATACGGGTTGTTTAATACATCGCTTTGTTTTTCTAGGAGCCATACAATGTTGCTTATAAGCGCAATAATAGCCGCTATTGAAATCGCCGAAAGCAATATCTTTTTATAATTTTCAATTATAAAATCGTAGATCGTTTTAACCGAAGATGCTTGTTTTTTAGAAATCAATATTGAGAGAGAAGAATCCAGGGTTTTATGGGAAAAATCAATCAATATTTCTCTTTTTTCCGTTTCGGTTATGCCCGCTATTGCCACATCTACATTTTTCTTTTTTGCAGCCGCCAAAAGATCTTCAAAGTCATATTTTTTATAAGAAAAATCCAGCTTTAAGTCGCTGGCAATTCTTTCCCAAAGTTCAATTTCAAATCCCGAAAAACCACTCCCCGATTCAACTACCATCGGCGGTATAACCGATACGCCAACAGTTATTTTTGACCGTGAATTCATATGATTTATTATAACAAAAAAATCCTAAAAAGAATTTTTGGAGGCCAATTGCCCGCAGGCAGCCTTGATGTCTCGGCCGAAACGATAGCGTTCAGAAAATTCCACGCCTGATTTTTCCAGAACATTTTTAAATAATTTAACGTTATTTGACGGAGACGGTTCCAGTCCCCTTTTTCCGGTAGGATTATAAACAATCAAATTGACGAAATACAGGGGTTTTTTCATGAGTTTCGCCAATTTTTCGGCATCTTCTTCCGAATCATTGATTCCTTTCAATAAAAGATATTCAAACATTACCTGGCGCGAAGTTTTTCTGATATATTCATCAACCTCTTTTAAAACTTCCTTTAGCGGATATTTAATGTTAATTGGCATCAGTTTTGACCTGAGTTCGTCTTCCGGAGCGTGCAAAGATATCGCCAGATTGACCTGGAGATTTTCCTGCGCCAAATTTCTTATTCCTTCAATAACTCCACAAGTAGATATGGAAATTTTTCTCGCCCCTATATTGAGACTTCCTTTATCGTTTAAAATCCTGATTGCCGCAATAACGTTGTCATAATTCAAAAACGGCTCTCCCATCCCCATAAAAACAACATTGGAAACCCTCTGATTTTCTTTTTTTAGCAGGCGGGCAAAAAATATAACCTGCTCAATAATTTCCCATTTTGTTAAGCTTCTTTTAAACCCCATGGAGCCGGTAGCGCAAAATGCGCAGCCCATCGTGCAGCCTACCTGAGAAGAAACGCAGACGGTGTTGCGTTTTTCCGCGTCGGCAGAGTCCTGCCCATGTTTCATTAAAACGCTTTCGATTTTGAGTCCGTCATCAAGAGTAATGACAGCTTTTAAAGCATCTTTTCCGCTTTCAGACTGTATAATCTCCCCCTTAATATCCAGAGGGCATTCTTTATTAAGTTTTTCTCTTAATTGCAGCGGCAAGCCGATCGCCTCACCCCAGTTTTCAATCAGGCTTTTTAAAACCAATTCCCTAGCCTGCTTAAGGCGGTACTCCTGCTCGCCGACCATGACCTCGTCTAAATTGCTTAAATTCATTGATTTATAATAGCTTAAACCGCGTTCTCTATCCAGCATAAAATAAAAACCCGGGTTTTAAATCCGGGTTTTGAAATGTCCTATGCCAATAAATGAAAATTGGCTTTTACTAATTTCGGGCGGAAAACTATGCCGACTGGCAATAAATCTCTTTTTCCCGCCTTCCACTCTCTGATGTCTTCTGCGCTTATTTCCAGGAAGCGGTCGCTGTTCGTGGAAGAATCCGAGAACATTATTACGTCTCCGGGCTTTAAAAGTCTTCGCGGCTTGCACGGAATAACAAAACTTTCGGAAAATTTGTAATCACAGCCTTCTCCCGAGCATTTGTTTTCCTCGTCGCAGCTGCAAACATACCAGCTGCTTTTTTTGAGAAATTTCCCCAGCCTTACCTTGAAAGACGGATCCTTTTTGTTGATTATTTTAACAGCTCGACACAGCATCGCGTCCAATTCTTTTCCTATCATTACTCCCCCTTTTTAAAAGTGCTGATTATTTTTTGTTGATTTATTTTATAATAAAAAACAGGAAAAGTCAACGATAATTTTATTGGTAAAATATTTTATTTTCCACCCTGAGATCGGCGTACCTGTAATTTTTAAATTGGGCATTTGCGGTCAATTTTTTAAGCACATCTATATTAAATTGCGGATTAAATCTGATGCTAAACAAAATATTCGGTCCGTTTTTAATTTTAGCGGAGATTTCCTGCAGGTCATTGTCGTAAGTTATATTTTCAAACGGAAAATTCAGCTCCCGGACAGCCCTTAAAATTTCATAAACATTTGCGGAAAATCTGTCTTCAACAACTCTTTTTCCCAAAACCAGCGCTGCTCTTTTTATGTCCTGAACCATTGGAATTAAATTGCCTTCGGTTATCGGCGCCTGTTCGAAAATCACGCTTTCTTGGTCAAGCCAATAACAATTGTTTCTTTCGGAAACGCACCAAATCGCGAACTTTTTCCTTTCCTGGATATCCAAATCTATCGTCCGCTTGAGCCAATTTTTCGATATTTCCGCCCGGGAGACAAGAGTTTTATTCAAATCTATTGTTCCTGACGGCCAAACCAGTATATTATTGATGCCCAAAAACGATTTGAGGGCATTGTTTAAGATCATCGGTCTTAAAACGTTTAAAATGGTTTCATCTGAAGATTTTTCGTTGTTTTTGAAATTAAAACTCTGGATGCGGAAAATCGGAGAATAAACAATCAGATAAAACAGGCCCATGGCTAAAAGAACAATTAAAAACAGGATTAAATAAAATTTAATCCTGATTCCGGACATGGATCTTTTATTCTTTTTGCTGATAACAACCTTGTGCTGATAAGAATAAACCTGCATTTTCTTATTATACCCCACACTAAATCAGTTTAATATGGGATAAACCGCAGATATTATTTTGATATTTCTTTGAATCCCAAATAATCTTGTAAAACTTCCGGAACCGCGATAGTCCCCTTTTCGGTCTGGTAATTTTCTAAAATCGCCAATATAGGACGTTCGGAAAAAGCCGTTCCGTTAAGCATATGAACGAACTCTGATTTTCCTTCCGGATTTTTATATTTGATGTTTAAGCGGCGCGCCTGAAAATCAGTAGTGTTTGAGGTGGCATGAGTCTCGCGGTATTCTCCCTTTCCGCCATTTTGGCCGGGCATCCAGACCTCTATGTCATATTTCGCCGCAGCCGGATCCCCCAAATCTCCGGTGCAGGTGTCTATTATTCTGTAGGGCAATTTTAAGGCCTGCATAAGTTTTTCTTCCATGGAAAGCAAATATTTATGCATTTCTTCGGATTTCTGCGGTTCGCAAATTACAAACATTTCCATTTTATTGAACTGATGGACTCTCAAAATTCCTTTTGTGTCTTTACCATAAGAACCGGCTTCTCGCCTGAAGCAGGTGGAAAAAGCCACATACTTTTTGGGCAAATTATTCAAAACTTCGCCCTGGTGCATAGGACCGATTGACTGTTCGGAAGTGCCAACCAAATAAAGATTGTCTTTGGGCAAATAATATATTTCATCGCCCCCCCTTTCCATATAGCCCATTCCACGCATTGATTTTTCACTGATCAAAACCGGAGGAATCACCGGAATAAATCCTTCTTTTGCCAGAGTTTTCATTGCCAGGTTTATAAGCGCGAATTCCAGCATGGCGGCTCCGCCCTTAAGATATCCGAAGCGGCTTCCGGAAACTTTAGCGGCCCTTTCGGTATCGATAATGTCCAATTCCTGCGCCAAAGTGAAATAATCTTTGGGATTTTTAATGTCGGGCTTATTTCCGACTTCTTTAATAACTTTATTGTCCTGCTCCCCTTTTCCTATGGGAGCGGAAGCGGAGGGCAAATTGGGAATTTGCAATAAAACTTCTTCCCTGAGTTTTTCAAGCTCGGAAAGTTTTTCTTCAATGACTTTAACCTGGGTTTTAATTTTCGAAGCCTTGGCTTTATCGTCTTTGCCGAGTTTTTTCTGCTCGGACCGCAAATCATCGAATTTTTTTGTCGAATCTCTCCATTCTTTGTCTATTTCCAAAAATTTATCAACCAAAGACGGGTCGGCATTTTTTGCCGCTATTCCTTGTTTTACTTTTTCAGGATTAGTCCTGATTAAATTGGCATCTAACATATAATTTTAATTTTTAGGTTTTAACGTCGGGAAAATAATTATTTCTTTAAGCGAATTGGATTTTGTTATGTAGGCCGACAATCTGTCTATGCCGATTCCCAGTCCGGCTGCCGGAGGCATACCATATTCTAACGCCTCAAGAAAATCTTCGTCCAGACGGGAAGCTTCTTCATTTCCGCCGCGGAATTCCTTTTCCTGCCTTTCCATCTGCTCGCGCTGGGCTTTCGGGTCGTTCATTTCGGAGAATCCCTTCATTAATTCGGCTCCGTTGGCGATAAGCTGGAAACTTTCAGTGAAGGTGTTGTCCTCTTTTTTATATTTTGCCAAAGGCATTATTGTTTCCGGATATTCAATAACAAAAGTCGGTTCGGTTATTTTTCCGCGCTCTTCTTTATATAAAGCGTCCAATTTTTCAGTTTTCATTTTTCTGATTTCATCAGAAGATTTTTTGATTAAATCGGAAAAAGTAATTGTTTTCCAGTTTCCGGGAATCCAGCAGCCCAGCAAATTTCTGACAAACTCCATCAGACCTTTGTAATCCTGGTAAGCCCAATAAAGTTCCAGGGTTGTAAATTCCGGATTATGATCGCGGTCAATTCCTTCGTTCCTGAAGCTTCGGCCTATCTCAAAGACCTTTTCCATTCCTCCGACCAAAAGCCTCTTTAAATACAATTCTGGCGCGATTCTAAGGTAGAAATCGGTGTCCAGGGCATTGTGATGAGTCTTAAAAGGCTTGGCGGTAGCGCCTCCGGACAACGGCTGAAGTATCGGCGTCTCCACCTCAATAAATCCCTGACAGGAAAGCATTCCGCGGATGCCCTCAACGATTTTGGAACGGGAAATTATTTTTTCTTTTATTTCCTTATTTAAAATAAGGTCCAAATACCTTTTGCGGTATCTTTCCTCAACATCTTTAAGCCCGTGCCATACCGACGGCAGAGGCAATAAGCTTTTTTCGATTATTAAAATATCAGTGGCTTTGACGCTCTTTTGTCCGGCCTTGGTATTGAAAGCTTTTCCTTCCGCATAAATAAAATCGCCAATATCCAGGTTGTCCCTGAACAGGTTAAAATCTTTTATTAATTTCTTAAGAATTACTATCTGGATATTGCCGGTTTCGTCTTTAATGTCCGCAAAAATAATACCGCCCTGATTGCGGAGGCCCATTATTCTTCCTTTAACGGAAACTTTTCTGCAAAATAATTTTAAAAAGAAAAATCTTTTCAGAATACATTCTATCGGGCAGCTGTCCGGAATATGGCTCGGATAAACATCATACCCCGCTTCGATGAAATTATCGCGTTTCTGAATTCTTTCTTTTTTAATATCTTCAAGCATATTTTTAACCAATTGAAATTATCAGATACTCTGTTTTTCCTTTTGGCGTGACTACGGAAGTTTTTTCTCCGGCTTTTTTGCCCAAAAAAGATTTACCAAGCGGAGATTCGTTTGATATCAATCCCGCTTCCGGATTGGCTTCGTTCGAACCGACAATCGTGAAAGTCATTCTTTTCCCGCCTTTCTCAACCGCTATAGTGGAACCAACCCTTACGGTATCCCCTGCAGTCTGCTTCTTTATTATCTCATAATTCCGGAGCATTTCCTCTATCTCAAAAATCCTGTTTTCCACCTGAGACTGCTCTTCTCTGGCCTCAAAATATTCCGAGTTTTCCGACAAATCGCCCAATTCTTTGGCTCTTTGAAGCCGTTCGGCCACTTCAAGCCGCCTGTTTGTTTTCAGGTTTTCAAGCTCGCTTTTGAGCTCTTCTAATTTTTCTTTTGTTAGATATTGTTTTTCCATATGTTTATTTGACTAATTAACTAATTTATTAATTTACTATTAATTTTTAATTTCTTGTTTTTGATTTCCGTTTTTATATTGTCCTGTCCACAACCACCAGCGGATTTTAAATGTTTCTTTTAAAACTTCCAAATATGATGTAAAGCGGACATGAGTTCTGACATCATTAACCCAAAATACCGGAATTTCTTTTATTTTATATTTAAACTTTTTAGCAAGAGCAAGAGTTTCTGCATCGAATCCCCAGCGGTCTATTTTCGTTATCGGGAAAATTTTCAGCGCAGCTTCGTCAGAATAACATTTGAATCCACACTGCGTATCCCAGATTCCCGACACCAGCAAAATTTGAATCAGCATATTCCCCATGTTGCCCAGCAATCTTTTATACCATGGCTGTGGCGGAATCATTCTGGATCCTTTAACCGCCCTGTCGGCTATCACCACATGATATCCGCTCTGGAAATATGGAATCATTTTGTTGAATTCCACGATAGAGGTTGAGTTGTCCGCGTCCATAAATAGTCTGTACTTTCCTTTGGCGGCCAGCATTCCCGTTCTAACGGCTGCTCCCTTGCCTTTATTATGTTCGTGTTCAATGAGCTTTAAATTTTTAATCAGCGGAATAAATCTGTTAACAAGGTCTTTCGTTCCGTCGGTTGAGCCATCGTCAATTACCAAAATCTCGTAAGAGAATTCCTGGTTTCCCAGGTGCTTGTCGATGTCTATAAGGGTTACCGACAAGCGCTTCTCTTCGTTTTTGGCGGGAATAATTATTGATAAAAATGGGCGTGCCATAAATTTATTAGGATAATATTATATCAAATAAGGGTTTTGTTGGCTATTTTGTAAGAATTTCCGGACCTTTGTTGGTAATCAGCACCGTATGTTCAAAATGAGCCGTCAAACTCTTGTCTTCGGTCGCGTAACTGTCGTTTTTGGTCATTACCACATACGGGCTGCCTGCGCTTATCATAGGCTCTATCGCGAGAGTCATCCCCTGTTTTAACGCTATTCCGGCGCCTTTTTGGCCCTCATTAAAGACCGAGGGCTCTTCATGAAGCTCTTTTCCGACGCCATGCCCGCAGAGGCCTTTTATGACTTTAAAACCATGCTTTACGGCATAGTTGTTTATGGCCCAGCCGATATCTCCCAATTTTTTACCAACTTTGCATTCCTTGATTCCCGCGGTTAAAGCTTGCTCGGTAACATCAATAAGTTTTTCCGCCTGCTTGGAAATTTTTCCGATACCAACCGAAAACGCTCCGTCAGCGATATATCCTTGATACTCCACTCCAAAATCAACTTTCAGTAAATCGCCTGATTTTAATTTGTAGCTATTGGGTATGCCGTGCACCACAACTTCATTTAAAGACGCGCAAATAGAAGCCGGAAAAGGCTTGCCTGCGCCGTGCGGCTGGTAATTCAAAAAAGCCGGGTGAGCCCCAGCGCCTCTTATGAGTTGCCGGACATAATCGTCCAATTCTTTCAGCGATGTTCCTATTTTTATTTCTTTTCTTACTTTTTTTGAAACATCAGCTAAAATTTTTCCGGCAATTCTCATTTTATTTATTTGTTCTTCGGTTTTTATCATTTTATTTTTTTGATTATGTCCCGAAAAACTTTGTAGGGGGGCTGCTCTCCGTTTATGCTGATTATGTTGTATCTGAGATCTTTTAGTTTTTTGAAAATGGGCTGCGTCCTGTTTTCATATTCCACCAGCCGGACTTTTATCACCTCCGGTTTGTCCAATGTTCTCTTTTTTACCGGTGAATCGCAGAAAGCGCATTTTGAAGAAGATTTTTTGCTGTAAAGAACGGGCGCGCCGCACAAGGAACAAACTTGGCGATGACTATTCCTAAACATAGATGTTTTGGAAGATACCTTCAGGGCTATGACTTTTATGTTTTTTCTTCCGTAATTTTTTTCCAGCGTTTTAATCAACCCTGTGTTTTTATTATCTCCAAAGGCTTCAAATAAAGTCCGCGGAGAACCGCTGAAAACCACATTTATCCCGGATTTGGCCAATTCCTCGGTCTTTTCCCTGACTATTTTCAAAACCCAGGATGGCGTGCAAAGCTTGCCCGTGTCAAACAGCCTTTTTTCTCTTTGGACAACCTTATTTCCGGAATTTGACGGGTCATGGACAACTCTTTCCAGATATCTTCCCGTATCAAAATGAAAGAAACCTTTGACGGCTTCCAATAAATAAGCTTGGGTTCCTTTGCCTGAACCCGGCGGTCCGTAGATTATGACTGCCTTTTTCATATATTAGTTTAATAATATCAACGATGCGTTGATTTGAAAAATCTTTTTAGTTAATAAGTTTTGACGGTTTAAATTTCGTACTCGCGGAGCGCTAATTGAGAATCAACCTGTTTCATAACCTCCAAAGCTACGGAGATTACGATTAAAAGCGAAGTTCCGCCGATAGTTAAGGACTGGATACCCGTGAATATCTGAGTTAAGTTAGGCAAAATCGCGATAACGCCGAGAAATAATGCCCCGAATAAAGTTATTCTATTAATAACTTTTTTCAAATAATCTCCGGAAGGATCGCCCGGCCTGATGCCCGGAATGAATCCTCCGTTTCTCTGAAGATTCTTGGATATTTCTTTCGGATCAAAAGTTACTGCCGTATAAAAATAAGTAAAAATAACAACCAGCACAAAATAAGCGGCCGAATAAAGAACGGCATTGCTCAAAAACTTATTGACCAAGCTGTTTAATTGCAGAGAAAAATCGGAATTAATCAGCGCTGCCGCTTGAGCAATAAATTGCGGAAAAAGCAAAATTGAAATTGCGAAGATAATCGGAATAACGCCGGCCTGGTTAACCTTAAGCGGCAAATAACTCATTGTTCCGCCGTATACGCGGTTACCGCGGATTCTTTTGGAATAAGCAACCGGAACCTTCCTTTCTCCTTCGTTTATAAATACAACTCCGGCAATAACAATAATGGCCAAAACCGCAAAAGCCGCATAGGTCATAACCGCGCTTGTGCTGTAGTTAAGCAAAAACGATTTGGCTATCTGAGGAAGACGGCTGACGATTCCCGCGCAGAATATCAGAGACACTCCGTTTCCAATTTT
>JAQURY010000020.1 GCA_028715395.1 Minisyncoccota bacterium | reverse complement strand
ATCTTCCAAATCAAAACTCACCACATCCTCTTTGCCATCTTGAAAAATCCCTCCTACCCAGTCCAGATTATTCCAAAGCCTAAGATTCATTTTGGCTTCGCGAGAGACAAACAATGTCAAATCTCTCTCGCCTCTTGCCCAATGCAAAGATTCCGGATTAACCCGCGGCAATATCAATCTCGGGTCATTGGGATTCTTTTTTGCCAAATATTGCTGAACAATCAGCCATTCCCCGTCTTTTATCTCATAAATTTCTTTGACATCGCCCCTAAGAAAAGATTTTAGATGTTCGGCAAAATCCGGCGTCGTAGAATACTTTTTGAATAATTTTGAATAAAAACCAATTTCGTGGAAATAATGCAAAATCAAAGCGAAATCACGCAAAAACTTTCCGGGAATATTCTCTCTGATTGGATTCAAAAATATCACTCCAAATTCTTTCAGGTGGCTGACATTGTGATGCTTTTTGGCTACAAATTTTTCGGCCACGCTTTTCCATTCCGGTCCCAAAACTTTTATTTCTATTTCTCTTTCTTCAAAGTCCTCTGCTCTCAATTCGCTGTAGGCAACCTCAAATGTTTTATGCATCCACTCGTCCGTTTCTATAAAACGCAATGCCGCAAAAACCTCCCCGACATCGTATTTTGCCAAAACTTCCTCAATATCTTTAATTTCCAGATATTTCAATAAATTGCCGGGCGGACGCTTTCTTAAAATTTCTTTGGCAAATTCTTTTTTCAGGAAAAATCCTTTTTTAACCGATGAAATTTCTCTCGCTAATTTGGCGGCTTTTTCAAATTCATTTTTTCCTTCTATAACTTTAAAAAAGTCCAAAAGTTCTTTTTCGTGGTCAAGAATCGTCTGTCTTAAAATGCTGCAAACATGCTCCGTAGAACGAATATTGGAATTAAGAAGCTTTAAGGCGGCATTTATGGTTTTGTCATTTTCTTTCAAAACTTTTTCCAACACTCCTGATTTTCCGGTTCTTGAAAACATAACTTCGTCCAAATGCTCAAGCATTTTGACGTCTACGTTTAAAAGTTTGGCCAAGTTTTCAATCATAATTTTTTAACCCGTATTTTAAAATTTTTAAAACGCGGGGCATTAAAATCATTTTTGATTAAAATCCCTTCCGTAGCCCCGATTTTCTCGACAACCGCCGTAGCATTTGCTGTCGCTAAACGAATAGCGTATTTAATATCATTTTTTCTCATTAAGCCGGCTACAAATCCGCTTCCAAACGCATCGCCCGCGCCGGTCCTGTCCGCCAACTTTTTTTCCTTAAAAATCCCGGCTTTATAAATATATTTTCCGTCCGAAACTGTTACTCCCCGCGGTCCGTCGGTCACAGCTACAATTCCCGGAGTTAATTTATCCAGTTTTTGAAATACTTGCCTTTCCCTATTAAATGAAATGCCCGTTAATGCTGCTGCTTCTCCCGCGTTCAAAACCAAAAACGCCAGATCTTTTAACGAAGACAAAATCTGTTTCCGGCCGTGCTTTAAGTGATATCCGCTCGGATTAAAAGCCACTTTGATTTTGTTTTTTCTGGCAAAAGCCATCAACGGCTTGAAAAGCTTTATGGAATCTCCCGCCAAAGACAAATACCACCACTTGGCCCTTAAGCTATTCCATTTGATGTCGTTCTTAACAAAAGTATTTGAAGCGCCGTGATATCCCAAAATCGTTCTTTCTCCGTTTTTCAGCAATAAAACCGAGTAAGCCGTCGGCTCATTTTTTGAAATCGCCAGAATCGGATCAACTTTTTCTTTTTCCAAGCGCGTGCGCAATTCCTTCCCCGATAAGTCATTTCCAACTTTGGCAAAACAAGCGGTTTTAAATCCCTGCCGGGAGAAAGTCACGCTGGCATTAGCGGAATTTCCGCCAATCGTGGAAAATATTTTTTTAACTTCCAGCTTTTCTCCAAACGGCAAAACAATCGCTTTTTTCAAAGGAGTTTTCGGCCAGTTAATAGTATTAAAATCCAGCTCTAAAAAATTATCTCTTGTCGCCGAACCGATACAAATGATGTCTTTCATAATTGAATTATATTATATTTTTAGATTATTTCGTAGCGTTATACATGGCTAAAATCTCGGCAGCTGTAAGAACGCGATTATATATTCTCGCCTCATCTATCAAGCCATTCAAATAATAATTTGTGGTATCTCTACCGATATAAACAGGCTGAGCGCTGTCATTTATTGTAATTGCCCCCTGATCGCATTCCTTAAGCAACGTTCCATTTTTATAGCCCCTAACTACTCCTCCAGAAAAAGTCATGATTAGATGGTACCAATTACCCGTAGAATATTCTGATCCTGTAGTTATGCAATTTTTTACGGTTCCATCACCGCCATTTTCAGCCATCCATCTGAAATTTATTCTTCCGTCATTATATAAATATAATTTAAATGAACCTGCGGCATAATCGGAAGATCTTGCCAATGGAGTTTGATATTTTACTTCTGACGGATATACCCAAGCTCCTACACTCATATTATCCGTTATATTTAAACTTGTTCCCGTGCCAACATTTATTCCATCATCGCTCCCGTTAAATTGTCCTCCAGAAGACCCGACCTTACCCGTCGTGTAATGTGTTCCCGTCCCGCCCCAGGTTCCCGTATTGGCACTTCCGCTTGAATCCGCAGCCGAAGTTCCGCTCCCCTCATCAAGTTTCCAATATCCCACAAGTCCTGAAGCCTCCTTCCATAAATCAATATCCGTTCCTGTCTCAATTCTTCCTGAATCCGTACCATTATCCGCCAGGGCGTTTTCTTGAAGATATTTATCTGATTCCAATAAAGCTGTGAGCTCATAAGAACCGCCCGTTATATACATATAATAATATCCCGACGAAGCCGTATTAATAGGATCAATTGGTAAAGCAGAAAAAAGCGCGCCAACCGAAGTTATATGTTCGGAAAAATTAATAGGCAACCACCCCGTACCATCCATATTTCTGTAATTGGCAGCCGTAGAACAGGCATAATCATATGGCAAAGGCAATTCCGGTAATGAAAGATTATCGCAAGTAGAAGAAGAATCCGGCAAAGAAACATAAACTTTATTGGCCGTTCCGAATGAACTTCCCTCCAAGGATTGATAAATTGTAATGGCCTTGTTTATTTCCTGTATCTCCGAAAGCCGCCTGCTATCTCTGCTTTTTTTCAATACTTGGTCCGGCTTAACAATCAATACTGTTACCGCACCCAATATAGTTAAAATGCCGATAACAATTAATAGTTCTACTAAAGTGAAAGATTTGGAATCATAAAGATCAATTCTCTTCCTCATTTTCTTTTAATTACTCTTTTCGCCGCCGCTTTAATGTCTTTCGCTTCCAAATTAAATTTATCCATTAATTCTTTCGCCGTTCCCGATTCTCCGAAGACATCTTTTATTCCTACAAATTCCATCGGCGCCGGGTAATGCTTGGCCAACGCTTCGGCAACCGCTCCGCCAAGTCCGCCGGCTATCTGATGTTCTTCAACCGTAACCACGGTACCGCATTTTTTCGCCAGCTCAACTATTTTATCTTCGTCCAGCGGTTTTATGGTATGGCAATTCAAAACTATCGAACCGATCCCGTCATTATCCAATTCTTTCGCCGCCACAATCGCGTTATAAAGAATCGGTCCGCATCCGATAATCAAAACCTGCGGGCTGCGGGACTGCCAAAAAATCTCCGCATTGCCCGGCTTGAAAGGCGTTTCTTCTGTGGTAAATATCGGGGACTTTTCCCTCTGGAATCTCATATAAACAGGACCCCAGATTTTCGCCGCCGCCATAGTCGCCTTTTTGGCTTCAATGGCGTCGCAAGGAACAAAAACTTTCATATTCGGCATAGCGCGCATGATCGCAATATCTTCTGTTGCCTGATGAGTGGCGCCATCCGGCCCCGTGGAAATTCCCGCATGATGACCGGCAATTTTAACGTTTGAATCGTTATAAGCAATGGTGGTTCTTATCTGTTCCCAATTCCTCCCGGGAGAAAAAACTGCATAAGAAGAAATGTAAGGAATTTTTCCGCTCACTCCAAGCCCTGCGGCAATCGCCGCCATATTTTGCTCCGCCACTCCCATTTCAAAAAACCTTTCCGGAAATTTTTTGGCAAATTCCTCATTCCTGGTTGATTCCGTAACATCGGCGCATAGCGCCACCACGGACAAATCAATTTCCGCGGCCGCCACCAGCCCATCTCCAAAGCCGTCCCTGGTCGCTTTCTGTTCGGAATTTTTGTCAAAAAGTTTTTTATTAAGTTTTACTTCCGGATTTAACATAGTTAATAGTTATAAGTTATTGGTTATTAATTTGTCTTTTTGTAGAATTTCTGCATCAACCACATACTTCCGCCAATAACCAAAACCGCTATGGCTAGGCCGATAAAAAACTTCAGCTGGTCATTGGTGCTGTTCCAGCCCCGCGCGTATCCGTAAATAATTCCGTATAATCCGGAAATCATTATTCCGACCGGAACGCTTTGGCTGACAATCGCCGTATTAAATAAAATCAGAAAACCAACGATAAAAATAATTATTCCGACAATATTGGCGATTATAAACACATCGCGGTTATAAATTTTCATCTCGTCCTGATAAATTTTATTTTCTTTGTCGAATTTTTCCTGCTGCGCTCTTTGTTCTTCGTAATATTTAATCTGCGCGGCCGTGCATACCGTATCGGCTTTATCGCAAGTAATATACGCGGATGGCATCGCCTTAAAAGAATAATCGTTGTATTCCGGCATTACCGGCTCGGCATGAAACGCTTTAATTCCCAAAACAATTAGCGAGCTTAAAATAACTGCTGTTCCAATTCCTAAAATTAAATTTATTATTGCTTTCATATAATTTATTTTATTCATGTTCGCTTTTAATTTCTCCTCCCAAAGTTCTTAACTCCTTCAACGCCCTTTTGGCTTCTTCTCCGGATGGCGGCTTTCCGTGCCATCTGAAATCTTTTTCCATAAAACTCACGCCTTTCCCCGGAATCGTATGAGCGATTATAACTGATGGCTTCTCGTAAATCGCCCGCGCTTCATTAATAGCCGCAACAAATTCTTCAATATCATGACCGTTCACCTCGATCGCGTGCCATTTGAAAGATTCATATTTGTCTTTCAGCGGCTCAAGCGGCATAACCCTTTCCGTAAAGCCGTCTATTTGAATGTTGTTTCTGTCCACAATTACTGTTAGATTCCCCAGCGACTGCCCCTGATTTCCCGCATACATTATCGCTTCCCAGGTATTTCCTTCCTGATGTTCCCCATCGGAAGTAATGCAGTAAACCCTGTATTTTTTATTGTCTAATTTTCCGGCCAACGCCATTCCGATTGCCTGCGACAAGCCGCTGCCCAGCGGCCCCGAAGTGGTTTCAACTCCCGGCAAACTCCCGCGGTGCGGATGGCCCTGTAAACGGGAATTTATTTTTCTTAAAGTCGATAATTTATCAACTGAAAAATATCCGGCATTAGCGAGCGCCGCATAAAGCGCCGGACAGATATGGCCGTTTGATAAAACCAATCGGTCGCGGTCTTTCCAGTTCGGCTTTTTCGGATCGTGATTCAAAATATGAAAATACATCGCCGAAAAAATATCGGCCATCCCCAGCGGACCAGCCGAATGGCCCGATCCCGCCTCTGTCAGCATCTCAATAATTTCACGCCTTATCTTGTTCGCCATCTCCTCCAAAAACTTCAATTTTTTATCGTGTAATGTTTCCATTTAAACTGCTTTTAATTTTTTAAATGCTTCACTGGGATTTTCATCATTCCAAATATAGGCGCCCGCAATAATAGAATCCGCTCCAGCCTCTTTTACTTTTTGCGCAACTTCAACATTGATTCCTCCGTCAACTTCTATCGTAGCGTTCGGCATTATCTCCCGCAATGTTTTTATTTTTTCCAGTTGATCGTCCTGAAACTTCTGACCTGATGGGCCCGGCTCTACCGCTAAAATCATAAAATGAGTGATACCGTTATGCCCCATTAATCTTTGCACTTCCATTTTGGGATTAACCGCCAAAACCAGCTCTACTTCGGCTTTATCGCACTGCTGTTTCATCATCAAAAAACTTCTGACTGTTTCTACGTGGACAATAATTTTTCTTACGCCCGCCTCTATCCATTGTTCAAAAACATCGTCCGGGTCGCTGACCATAAGATGAACGCCTATATCTATCTGATTTTTAATCCTCATTTTCTGGAGCTCCATTTGAAATTCCACGGAGTTATTCCATGTCCGGTATTTTGTAAGCGTGCCGTCGGAAATATCCAGGTGAATCTGAACTGCACCAAAATCTTTGGCTTCCGTTATCTGGCTTTTAACAACTTCGAAATCCGTGGCATTTATAGAGGGGATAACCGTCATTAATATATTATAACAAAAAACTCCTTTGGCTGCGGCCAAAAGAGTCTGTTAATTCCCCAATTCTATCATTTCTATCTCTCTTAATCTTTTTTTATGCTTTTCTTCTCCGGAAAAAGGCATTTTTAGCCACGAACTCAAGATTCTTTTGGCATCTTCTTCGCTCGTATAATCCGCGGCTAAAGCAAGCACATTGGTATCATCGTCGCTCCTCGTAGCCTCGGCCTGTTCAACCGAAATAGCCAAAACGCTTCTTATTCCTTGGATTTTATTCGCCACAATATCCGCGCCCGCTCCCGAACCGCAAATTACCACCCCTTTGGAATTCTGTAAATTTTTAGCTACTTTTTCAGCGACCTGCTTCGCGAAAATCGGATAGTCGTCGCTCTCGTCATACTTTTCATTTCCCACATCTTCAATTGAATATCCCAAATCAGCCAAATATTTTTTCAGCGATTCTTTTAAGTTAAATCCGCGGTGATCCGTGCCTATATAAATTAACATAAATTATTTTATGCTTTCCGCCGCTTTCAAAACATGCCTGACCAATGTCGTCACATATCCCCACTCATTGTCGTACCAGGAAAGAATCTTTACCAAATTTCCGTCGACAACTTTCATAAATTTCAAATCAACAATTGTTCCGCAGCAAGAACCGATAATATCGGAGGAAACAATCTGGTTTTCGCTGACCTGCAAGATTCCCTGCCAGCGCGGGTCGGCCGCGGCTTTTTTGAAAATTCCGGCAATTTCTTCCGTTGATGTCGGTTTTTTGGAAATAAAAGTTAAATCAATAAGCGAACCGGTTACTACGGGGACGCGGACCGCCAAGCCGTCAAATTTTCCGGTTAAATCTTTTAATATTCTTGTTACGGCAATCGCCGCTCCGGTTGAAGACGGAATTATATTTTGCGCACCCGCTCTGCCTCGGCGGAAATCGCTTCCTTTTACCGGCGAATCCACCATTGTCTGAGTATTTGTATAAGCGTGAATCGTGTTCAGCACCGCTTTCTCAACTCCGATACTTTCATTCATTATCGCAATCAACGGCGAAGTTGCGTTTGTAGTGCAGGAAACATTTGAAGACAAAACTATATTCGCCAATTCTCCGTCGTTAATTCCCATCAAAATGCTTTTTCCTCCCGCGCTTCCTTCGGCATCTTTGGCGGGGGCGGAAATTACAACTTTCTTCGCTCCGGCCAGAATATGCGCGTTGGCTTTTTCAAAAGATTCGTACACTCCGGTTGATTCCACCACCAAGTCAATATTCAAAGCGCCCCAAGGCAATTTGGCCGGGTCTTTTTCCTGAATCATCAGAATATCTTTTCCATTCACGACCAAATAATTCTTATCGCCGTCTTTTTTTGCGGAAACTTCCGCCGGAAATCCATGATAAACCGTGTCGTATTTAACCAAATAGGCTAAATTCTCCAAATCGCCTAAATCGTTTATAACCACCACTTCCAAATTAGGGTTATTGAAAATTTGCCTCAAAAATAATCTGCCGATGCGGCCCAAACCGTTAATTGCTATGCGTGTTGTTTTCATATTGTTTTAAGTTTAATTTTATATCTACCTATTATAATTCTTTTTTATCCCCAATCAAAATCTCAACTTTATCCCCCTTGTTAATTCCTATTTTGTCCGATAAGCCGGCATTTATCTCCAAGACCCTGTCTACTGGCTCAGGCGAACTGTAAGTTGGCGTTTCTCCCCCATTTTCTCCGGGGGGCGGAACATTTTTTTCTATGCCCAATATTTGCCCATCCTTTATCCAAATAATATCAATCGGAAATTCCATTCCTTTCATCCAAAAATTCTGAGTGCCCCTCCAGCTGAAAACAAAAAGCATTCCTTGATCATCCAAAAGCGGCGCATGCCCGGCCAACCCCTTGGATAATTCCCTGATTGATTTGGCTATTTCAACATTAAAAACATTTTCTCCGATTTTAACCTGCGCCGTCTGTCCGCCGCTCTCTCCCCAATTAACAACTATGCTGTAAAAAATTACAGCCAGCACCAAAATTACAAATATTAAAATTGAAATCATCATCCTTTTCATAAATACTATAAACTATTTGCCATAGGCCATTAGCCGGTCGGATACTTCAATCTAAATAATACTATACCTGCGGCAACAGATACATTCAGAGATTCTTTCCTCCCTTTTTCTTTTTCATATTTAGGATGGTGAGCCTGCCGAACCATTGCCCCGTTCATTGGTATTTCCAAAATCTTATCCGCCTTCTTTAAAATTGCCGGCTGTATTCCTTTGACCTCATTCCCCAAAACCACCGCCAACTTCTCCAACTTCGAACATCTGACATCGCGCTTATAATATGGCGCTGATTTCTTCGACTGCTCCACAGCCAAAATTTTGTACTTTTCTTTTTTAAGCTTATCAATAAGACGTGCCGCAGATTTTACATATTCCCATTTCACGCTTTTCTCCGCTCCCAGCGAAACCTTGGTCATTTGCTCGCGATAATTACCCAATCTATCTTTCGGCTCAGGCGTAATTCCGCATAAATATATCTTTTCCACGCCCGTGGCATCGGCAGTGCGGAAAATAGATCCTACATTATATAAACTGCGAATATTATGTAAAATTAATATCATAAGCATTAATTCTAAACTGAAATGCCCAAGAATAAAATATCCTCTTGCATCAGAAATAATCAAAGCTTTACATTGGTAGAGCTATTAATCGTCATCGGCATATTGGCGATATTAACCACAACAATCGTTGTGGTTATAAAACCCGATCAAGTATTTAAACAGGCCAGGGATAGTAAACGAATCGCCGATCTCCAATCGGTCCATAACGGAATCGCTTTATTTATGTCTATGGGCGGCACTTCAATAGGAACTGCCAACACAATTTATGTTTCTCTTCCCGACGACGCTTCATCTACATGTGGCAGTTATTCTTTGCCGGCACCTCCCGCCACATATTCTTATTCCTGTAAAACAGCTGCCAATTATCAAAAAGTTGACGGCACAGGCTGGATACCCGTTAATTTTACACAAATGGCCGGAGGCTCTCCGATGGCCGTTTTGCCGATTGATCCGACAAACTCCGCGACAGATAAAAAATATTATACATATATTCCCGGCGGAAGCTGGCAATTAGCTGCGGCCCTGGAATCAGAAAAATATAAAATGGGCGGAGCCAGCGACGCGGCCTCTAAAGATGGAGGAAAATATCCAGAAATGTACGAAACGGGAAATGATTTTTCTCTCTTGCCTATAAATTATGGAGATACGGGATTAAAGGGCTACTGGAAATTTGATGAAGGAGGAAGTTCTGCCACTACTTATGATTCATCCGGAAATGGAAACACTGGTACATGGTCTGGTACGGGAACTCATTACACTTCGGGAAAAGTCGGCAATTATGCTGGACAATTTAATGGAACAGACGACTATACTACATCAACAAATAGCGATAGTTTAAATACCCCGATTCAAGAAATTACTATTACCGCCTGGGTTTATTCTGCATTATCTCAAACGAAAGAAATTGTTGAAAAAGATGCTTATTACAGAATTCGTTTAACAAATAACAAATTACAGTGTGCTATGAACACTACGGTCAGTGGATGGCATTGGTGTACTGTTGGAGCCACAACCATGGGAAGCACTGTTTGGAATTTTATTACTTGGACATATAATGGCAGTTTAAATTCTGGAAAATATTACATAAATGGAATAGACGCCGGAACAAATGTTGCGTCCAGCGGAAATCTTATTCCATATGGCTCAAATGTTACAATTGCAAAAGGTTATTCGGGATATTTTAACGGTTACATTGACGACGTCCGCATTTACAATCGTGTTCTCTCCTACGCGGAAATCACTGCGCTCTATAATGCCACCAAATAATATTTATGAACATTGTTAAATCCCAAAAATCTTTCACCCTTGTCGAACTCCTCATCGTCATCGGCATCCTAGCCGTATTATCGGCAGTAGCTGTTATAGTCCTCAATCCAACCCAATTGATTAAACAATCCAGAGATGCACAGAGGATGACAGAGCTTC
>JAQURY010000036.1 GCA_028715395.1 Minisyncoccota bacterium | reverse complement strand
TTGTATAATCCTTCGGTTTCCGAGCACGGAGGGCTGGCAGCGGTGGAGGAGCTGGATATAGCGAGATAATTTTGCCTTGAGGCAAAATTATCTGAATTTCCAATGACGAATTTCTAATTTCTAATCAAATCTCAATGATGAAATTTTTAAAGATAATATCTAATTATTGTTGAGATGGCTTCTTTTGTCATTTCGAGAGAGCTCAGCAGAGCGACGAGAAATCGCTTGGATACGAATAAATCGCATAATTATGTTTATACGTTTAATCAAGTCTAAGGGATTTCTCCCTACGGTCGAAATGACAGTAAGATGCGGATTAATCAGAATAACAGGAAGTATAGAGTTTTGGTCATTTTATCATTAGGCATTGATTAGAAATTAGGTCAATTAGAAATTAGTTAGTAATTTATTTTACGTTCATTAATTTTATTAGAAGTTAAATTTATAAACTTATGTCATTATTAAATTTCGGCAAAAAAGAATCCTCTTCTCCTTCCGTGGATCCGGCGCTTAGGGCGCTTATTGAACAGGAGCGCGTTTATCAGGAAGGCGTGACAGCTGTGAAGGATTTGATTGCGCCTGCCGCTTTTCAGGTCACTCCGCACTATGTGATGGTCGGAAAAAAATACGCCGTCACTCATTTTGTTTTTACTTATCCGAGATATTTGCAGACCAACTGGTTTTCACCGATCATAAATTATGATGTCACTTTTGATGTGGCGATGTTTATCCATCCGATGGATTCCGCCGGAGTTCTTAAGACTTTGCTTAAGGTGGTGACGCAAGTGCAATCGCGCATCAGGATGGACGAGGAGCACAATAAAGTCCGCGATCCGATGCTGGAAACGGCGCTTGCCGATGCGGAAAGTTTGCGCGACAGTTTGCAGCAAGGGACGGAAAAATTTTTCCGGCTGGGAATTTATCTGACGCTATACGGGGACAGCAAAGAAGAGCTGGATAAATTAAGCCGCGAGGTGGAAGGAATGTTTGAGTCTCAGCTGGTTTACGCCAAGCCGGCGATTTTTCAGATGGAAGACGGATTTAATTCCACGCTGCCTTTGGCCGAAGATAAACTGGCGATTGGCAGCAATATGAACACCAGTCCGCTTTCCACGATTTTTCCTTTTGTTTCCAGCGATGTTACGTCAAATCGGGGAATTCTTTACGGGATCAATCGCCATAACAACAGCTTGGTGCTTTTTGACAGATTTTCCATGGAAAACGCCAATATGGTGGTTTTCGCCAAGTCCGGCGCCGGCAAAAGCTATGCGGTGAAGCTGGAGATATTGCGATCGCTGATGTTCGGCATAGATGTGATCGTCATTGACCCGGAAAACGAATATAAATATCTGGCGGAAACGGTAAACGGCGCTTTTTTGAAAATTTCTTTGACCTCTGACCATCATATCAATCCTTTTGATTTGCCGGTTCCTTTGGAAGATGAAAGTCCCGCCGATGTGCTTAGGACGAACATTATTCATTTATCAGGGCTTCTCAAAGTTATGCTCGGCACGATGACTCCGGAAGAAGATTCGATTCTGGATCGCGCGATCAGTGAAACTTACGCGATGAAAGATATTACGGTGGATTCTGATTTCGCGAATGTGAGTTTTCCTGTGATGGGGGATTTGGGCGAAGTGCTGGCCAATATGCAGGGCGCCGAATCGCTGAGTTTGAGGCTCAAAAAATTCACCGAGGGAACATTCGGCGGATTCGTGAATCATCCGACCAATATAAAAATAAACAAGAATTTCGTCGTATTCAATATCCGCGATATGGAAGATGAATTGCGTCCGGTGGCGATGTATGTGATTTTGCATTATATCTGGACTCTGGTGCGCGGACAGCTCAAAAAAAGAATTCTGGTGGTTGATGAGGCGTGGTGGATGATGCAGCATGATGAAGCGGCGTCATTCCTTTTTGCGATTGCCAAGCGGTGCCGCAAATACTGGATGGGGCTGACGACAATCACTCAGGATATCACCGATTTTTTGAGTTCGCGCTATGGAAAACCGATAGTGACGAATTCTTCGATTCAGCTTTTGCTTCGGCAGTCGCCGGCGGCGATTGATATGATCAAAGACACTTTTTATCTTACGGATGAAGAAAAGTTTTTGCTTTTGGAAAGCAACGTGGGAGAGGGAATATTTTTTGCCGGCGTAAAACACGCGGCGATAAAGATCGTGGCTTCTTATTCGGAAGATCAGATCATTACTTCGAACCCCGAACAGATTTTGGAAATCGAAAGAGCCAGAAAAGCGCTGGGAAAAGAATAATGGCAAATGTAAAGCGGCAAGCAAGCGGTATGGTTGTGCTAAGTTTTATTTTGTATTATAATAAAATAACAGATTTACGGTTTTTGGAATTTAGTAATTTTAAATAAATCGTTTTTTAGTTTTTAACTTTTAAAAAATTTTATGCTTCAAAAAAAAGGAGAGAGTGTTCCTGTAAAGCCGGCGGCAAAAGCTATGCCTGCCATTTTAATCATTGAAGACGATATCAATCTTGCCGAGATGTACAAAACCAAGCTTGATAGCGAGGGATTCAAGACTACCATATCTCCTGATGGTAAGGATGGCATCAAGGCGATCCGCGATTTGAAGCCCGATCTTGTGCTTTTGGATATTTTAATGGCTAAAAAAGATGGTTTTGACGTTTTGTCCAGTATTGGCAGGTGTCCGATTCCGGAAGTTAAAAATACTCCGGTTATCGTGCTTACGAATCTTGCTTCGCCGGTTGACCAGGAAGAAGGTAAGCGCCTTGGCGCCAGAGATTGGTGGATCAAGGCTTTTAATACTCCGGCGGAAGTGGCGAACAAAGTGAAAGAGTTTTTAAAGATCAAATAGGAAGAAATGAAAAATTAAAAATGAAAGCGAAAGAGCCGCTCAAAGAATTTATAGAGATTGCCAATATTCTCGGCGTAAGTCCTATATTTTTAAGAAAAAAGAATCAAGCATAATTTTAAATTTGAAATATGCGTTTTTATCAGCAGATTAACGATAAAATTTTCCTTCTGGAAAAGC
>JAQURY010000035.1 GCA_028715395.1 Minisyncoccota bacterium | reverse complement strand
GAAAAAGATATTGGTCGTAAGCTTCAACGCGGGAGCGCGTGGAAATATGCAGAAGTTCGTCTAATATAATCGGATGAAATTTATGCTGTTTGGCGACGAATTCTATGTCTTGCTTGGTCGGCTTGGCGATATCAATCCAAGTAATGTTTTTATTTTTGATGATTTTCATATTGTAATTATATCATAAAAATATTGATTAATTTGCCCTTTTAACGTAAAATAATTTAGTATTTTGCCCCCATAGCTTAATGGTAAAGCAGCTGCCTTTTAAGCAGTTGACCATGGTTCGATTCCATGTGGGGGCACCAAAATTAAAAATATCCGCCGGCTGGCGGATATTTTTAATTTTCCAACAATGCTCTTTGCAGCGCGGGGAGAAGCTTTTGCGCGATGATTTCGTGCCCTTTTTCGTTTGGATGCACATTGTCATACATCAAATCCTTTCTTAAAAGTATGCCGTTTAATACATTTGGTATATAGGCGAATACTTTTTCATCGCTGGCTATTTTGGAAGCGGCTTTTTCATAATCGGAGGCAATCTGCGTATCACCGCCGACTAAAATAACTTTTGCGCCGTTACTCTGGATTTTATGCACAATTGTTTTTAAGTTAGCTGCAATTACTTCACTGGTGTAACCCTCAAAAAAATCATTTCCGCCCAGAAAAACTATTGCTATGTCCGGTTTTTTGTCTAAAACGTCGGCTTGCAGGCGAATTAGGGCGTCTGATGTGGTGTCTCCGCTGTGCCCGGCATTGATTATGGGAAGGTGGATATAGTCCGACAGATATACGACATAATTTCGCTCCGGCGGCACTACGCCGTATCCGCGGGTCAAGCTGTCTCCAAAAGCCACAACTATTTTGTCCTGCCTGAATTGTATTCTGGGGTACCAAATTACAAGAGCCGATATTATCAAGACCAGCGCTATTCCTAAAAATTGAAATTTTCCGAATTTATGTATATGAAGCATATTTTTTTTACAGCTCGCGTTCCAACTCTTCCAAAAGCTTTTTAGCTTTTGAGCTTACTTTTTTCGGGGTTTTTGCATGGATTTCTACCAGGAGATTTCCTCTGCCCCTGCCATCTAATTTTGGCATGCCTTCATTGGGTATCACAAGCGGATTTTTCAGGGAAAACTCCGGCGGAACCTCTATGTGTATTTTGCCGCCGGAAATAACTGGAATCTCTATTTTTTTACCAAGCAGTATATCCGCCAGGGAAATTTCTTTTTTAAACAAAAGATCGTTTCCGAATCTTTGGAAAAGGGGATTGGGCGCTACCCTGATCCTTACATATAAATCTCACGATTGCGCGCCCGGCTCGCCGGCTTCTCCCGCGCCGATTATTTTGATTATTTGCCCGTCGCCTATGCCCGGCGTGATGCGGAAGCTTACAGTTTTTTTACCGGAAGAAATATTATAGTTTATTTGCTTTTCAGTTCCGCGGAACGCTTCTTCAAGCGAAATGTCTTGTATGAATTCCAAATCGGCGCCGCGCCTTTTGCGCCTTGTCCGTCTGCCGGTAAACATTGTTTCCAAAATATCGCCAAGATCGCCGAATTCTCCAAAATCAAAATTGGCATTTCCTCCGCTTCCTCCGCCGAATCCGCCGAAATTAAAATCAAAACCCCCGAACGGATTTTGCCCGCCGCCTCCGCCGAACCCTCCGCCCATTTGGCTGAATGCGTCCCCGAATTGGTCATACTGCCGCCGTTTTTCCGGAACGGACAAAACTTGATAGGCTTCGTTTATTTCTTTGAATTTTTTTTCATCTCCGCCGGATTTGTCGGGATGGTGTTTGTGGGCGAGCTTTCTGTACGCGGCTTTTAGTTCATCGGCGCTTGCGTCTTTTTTAACCCCCAATATTTGGTAGTAATCTTTTTTCATCGTGAAACGCAAAAATTACAGGATAATTATTTCCTTGCTGATTTGTTCGGAACTTATCCGGCAAAATCCGAGCGCCATCAGTATTTCGTAGAACAGGAAAATCAAAAGATAAATAAGCCAGTACACGAGCCAGAACAAGCTTTTTACGGTAAGGAATGCTAAAAGCAAAATAACCCCGAATATGGCCCATTTTACCGTTTGATTTAATTTTTGGACTTTATCGTTTACGTAATTATAAGTTGCGTCCAGTATGGTTTCATTGCTGGCTATTTTTATTCCCCACGAAGCAGCTTGAGATTCCAGCGCCGCCAAATATGCGGGATCGCCGTTGGCTAATTGGAATAGGGTCATATTTACCGAAAAATTGTTCAATCCGAGATGCAAATAATTGTCGGCAAATTTTATCAGGGTTTCGGATGGTCGGACTATGGAATTGATAAGATCCTTGGAGATGACTATGTGATCGGGATAAAACGGCTGGGAATAAACCGCCGCAACAAGGATGGCTATGGCTGCCACGGTTTTTGGAACCGACATCTTCATTATGGGCATCACGTTTATTTTGAGCTGATTTTTGAGTTCATTTTTGCTGTTTTTCAGGGATACAAATAATGCAAAATAGGCGATAGCCGCTGCCGCGAGCATTATAAACGAGTAATCATTCAGGACAAAAAACAAAGACAGCCCGATGGTTTCCGCCAATATAATGGATAAATTCAGGGTTTTTCCTTTGATAAAGATAGATTGCAGGAAAAACAATATTATAAAAAGCACCGCCGATGCGGCCGCCGAGATAAAAACCGGGGCGCTGATTTGCCTCAATAATATATCGGTAAAGTATCCGAAAGTCATTGCGGCAATGACGGCTAAAGCCGCCAAAACGGAAATTTTTGGAATAGAAGTATCAACTTCCGCCGCATCGGCTTTTGCCAACAGATTGGAATCGGTAAACATTACTAAAATTATAGCATTATTTATTTTTGCTGGTTATCGTTCGGCTGCTGCTGTTGCTGCTGTTGGCCGCCCTGATTTCCATACATTGCTTGCCCGATTTTCTGTATTTCGGAAGAAAGTTCGCTTGCCGCGGTTTTTATTGCTTCCGCGTCATTGCTTGTTTTTAGCGCTTTCAACGCCTCAATTTTTTTATTGACAGCGTCTTTTATTTCCTGGCTTACTTTATCGCCGGCTTCGCGCACGGCCTTTTCCGAAGCGTAAACGAGAGTTTCGGCGTG
>JAQURY010000004.1 GCA_028715395.1 Minisyncoccota bacterium | reverse complement strand
GAAGCTCTGTCATCCTCTGTGCATCTCTGGATTGTTTAATCAATTGGGTTGGATTGAGGACTATAACAGCTACTGCCGATAATACGGCTAGGATGCCGATGACGATGAGGAGTTCGACAAGGGTGAAGCTTTGGGTGTTTTTAATTTTTGAAATCATCTGTTATTTTTTAATTTTTCCAACATAGCTTTTCAATTTTTCAATAGTTTGATCATAAGTTTCCGTATCAACCGGATATGGCGTAGCGTCTTTGCCTCCATGCGCGAAAGAATACCGCGCCGGATCTTCATAAGATGGTTTGGCGCCATAAATAATTTCCGCCACCAAAGCCAGAGCCCTGATTGTTTTCGGCCCCACCCCCTCCATCGCCAGCAATTTTTCATAATTTTCCGGCTTCCGGTCACAAAGCTCCCAAAGAATTTTTTCCAGATATCTGCTCTTCGAAAAATCCTCCTTAACAACCGGATGATAATTGAATTCTATGTTCTCCAAATTCATAAATTTCAATCTTTGCTGGCCAGCCGCAATTTCCGCCATCTGAGAATACGGCGTGAAATACTTTCTTAAAATTTTTATATCCTTCATTAATGTTCCGAAATTCTGCGAAACTAATTCTGTGCTGATTTGCCTGTTTTTTCCGCTTTCGCCCGCAGTCATATTAAGAACGTTATCAATTTTCAGTTGGCTGGCGATTCCCGAATGCGGCTCATTGATTAAATCTTTCGCGCTCGCCGAGTGCCAATGGTATCTTCTCGCGCTTCCCTCGCCCGCATTCATTCCCTGCTGAACCACAGTCCAGGCGCCGCTGTCTGTAAAGAAAAACGCGTGATGATAAATCTGGAATCCATCCTGAATCAAAGCTGAATCCACCTTGGCCGCCATTTTTGAGTTGTACGCCAACGAATTAACTTTTTCGTCCTCCAATCCCAGCTTATCTCCCCAATTATTTATTTCTTCCGGAGTCCGGCGCGATGTTTTTCCTTTTCCTCCGCAAATATAAATTCCCAAATTATTTTCCTCTCCGCGAATTGCCTCTTTCAAAGCCGCGGTTAAAATCGTCGTTAGTCCCGACGCATTCCAGTCAAAAGCCAAAACCGTTCCCAGCGACTGAAACCAAACAGGATCGCCTATCCTTTTCACAAATTCATCCGCGCCCTCCTCGGCTACTACCGCCTCAATCATGCTTCTGCCCAGTTTTACCATGCGTTCAAAAAGCCACGGCGGACATTTTCCGGTATCCAAACCAAAAGTCGCTATTCCCCGTTGAATCATGATTATATTATAAAACAAAAACAGATTTTCCTATAAAATTTTCCGACCTTGACTTTATCGCAAATCTAGTGTATGCTTATATAAGTTTTTAGTAAGGATGTATCTAGTAACTTTATTAGTCGTCCTGATGTAAAAACATAAAAATTAAAAGGGCGATAATAAACAAAACAAATTAATGGATTTCAACAGAAGCCAAGAACCTCGCAAGATGTTCGAAGGAAACTGGAAGTGCGGAAAGTGCGGAGCTGAGATAACATCTCTTCCGTTCCAGCCGGACGAAGCCAGACTCGGACAGCTCTTGTGCAGAGATTGCCATCGCGAAAGAAAGCAATCTTTCCGAAGATAATTTTAAATAAAAAACCCCGCAAAGCGGGGTTTTTTATTTTACAGCTGCATCTCGGAAATCTGATCAATAATATGAAATATCGCCATAAACAAAAGAATTCCTATCAGCAAAGCCAATTCGGCGAATTTCAGATATTGCTTAACAAGCGAAAAAGACGCTCCCGAGATATATCCCAGCCCGCCGACAACCAAAACCCATATTATGATTGAAAAAAAATCTTTCTCCAAAAATTTTTTAAAAGAAACCCCAAGCGAACCAACTCTTAGCAAAACCGCATGATGAAGATTATAAGTAAACTTGGAAATAAAAACCGCCTTGAAGGGATTTTCTGTGATAGCGCCGTCAAATGGCCTGGAAAGTCGATTCATCCATTTCATAAGGAAAAAATTGCAATTTCCGAATTTTGCCCCTGCTTTATACCAAAGCGTATCGCCCAAAAAAGTTCCCGCAACAAGAATAACAAGAACCAAAAACGGATTAAAATACCCCTGCTGGGCCAAAAAACCCATCGTAAATACAAGAATATCGCCCTCAATTATCATTCCGAAAAAAGCGATAAGATATCCGAGCCAAGCCCATTCAGTAAGATAATGAAATATAATCGTTTCCATCCCAATATTTTATAATATTATCCGCCTATCTCCAACCGGATAATTTGTGGGTATAACTTTTCAATGGTTATTCGTTATAATAAAAATATGATACAAGCATTCAAAGAATTCGTATTGCAGTGCAAACACTACGTTTATAAATTTAAAATCGGGCAATATATCGCCACTTCTCTCACGGGATTTATAGGAGGCGTACTTTTTGCCAGCATAATCTGGGGAGTTTGCGTTTATCTATTAAAAATAATTTTTAAATATACCTGTAATTAATCTTATAAACAAAAACTGCCCATTAGGGCAGTTTTTAATTTATTTGATCTTACTGGACAATTATTGTTCCTTTCATGTCTGAATGGCCTACGCAATGATAGTTGAATGTTCCCTTGGTCAAAAACGTATGGCTATAAGTTGAATCTTTGGTCATAACCGATCCTACAAAATCATTAAGATCCGAAGTGACTTGGTAATAAGTGCTATCCTCATTTTTCCAAGTAACTGGAACTCCCATTTGCGCTATCAATACTTTTGGAGTAAAAACACCGTTCTTAATCGTAACCGTATCTCCCGCTACTGGAGTATTTGAAGTAGCTGTTGTCGCCGTTGATTTCTTGGTTGATGTAGTAGGAATTGAAGGAGGAGGAGACGTCGGGCCCTTAAAACCCGTATTGGCCGCCGAATTAGTTGTGCCGGTCGTACCAGCTTCATCAGCCGGCGTTCCCGGAACAGACGACTTGCTAGTCGCCAAATAAATAATTCCTCCGATAATTAATACCGCGACCACTGCGTAAATAATTGAATTTTTGTCTATTTTCATATGCTTTTATTATATCACACCTATTAATTTTTATTCCTCCGAAAACGTGAATAACTTATAGCAAATCTGTGAGCCTCGTTTCTAACCTCTTGAAACAGTTTTTTTGAGGCAACAACCATCTCCCTGCCCGATTTTTTTACATTAGCAATAATTAATTTATCCCCCAAATAATCCGATGCGCTATGCCCGCCTGTTTTTGCCAATCCAACAATCGGAATAATCATATTCCGCTTCTTTAAAACCTCTTTTGCCGTCCGCACCTGATTTAATCCCCCATCAACAAAAATAATCTGCGGCATAAGCCATTCTTTATGTTCCAGTCGCCTTTCCAAAACTTCTTTCAGCATATCTATATCATTAAAATTAATCACCTCCTTTTTGCCTTGCCCGTCGGAGCCCTGGCGAAAGCGGGTTTGCGTTTTAGCGCCACGTATTTTAAACAATCTGTATTGTGAAGAATTCTTCGCTCCGCTTTCAAAAACCACCATGGCGCCAACCGGCTCCTTGCCCGATAAATGAGAAATATCATATCCTTCAATTCTCCCGTTTACTCCCTCGCCGGAAACCCTGACCGTATCCGATCCGGCCAAAAGCGTTACATCTTGAACGTGCTGAAGCGCCTTAATCGCCGCCGGATTATTTCTTTTTAACTCCTTAATCAGTTTTTTCTTTTCGCCGCTAAAGAACAAAATGAGGTTTTTGATATTTTTTTTATATTTTTCCGGGCTTATTGCTCCAATACACGCCCCCGGACATAAACCTATTTGGTAATAAAAACACGCCTTGCCGGAATTCGGCGCGCAAATGCTGTACGGGAAAATTTTTCTGGCCAACTCCAGCGCCGTTTTCAGCAAACGAAAACTTTGATATGGTCCGAAAATCTTTATTTTTGAGTGCAAGTATTTTTCCATTTCTCTGCCCCGAACAATAACCGGTTTCGGGTATAGTCCCGGAAGAATCGCCAAATAAGCGAAAGACGTATCGTCCTTGTCCACTACATTATATTTGGGCCAATATTTCTTTATTAAATTAGCCTCCAAAATAACCGCTTCAAGCAAAGTTTCGGTTTTTTCAAAATCAACCGAATGCGCCGAAAAAACCATTTCCTGAATCCGCAAATCTTTCGTCCTGAAATAACTCGCTATTCTTTTTTTCAGCGAACCCGCTCTCCCGATATAAATCGGCTTGCCATTTCCATTTCTAAAAAAATACACTCCCGGCAAATTGGGGAATTTCTTGGATATTTTTTTTAACCGCGCAATGTTATTCATAATTCTTAATTCAAATATTTTTTAAGGTATTTTCCCGTATATGATTCTTTGACTTTTGCCACTTCTTCAGGCGTTCCTTGCGCAATTATTCTCCCTCCTCCGCTTCCACCCTCCGGTCCCATATCAATAATATAATCTGCCGTTTTAATAACATGCATATTGTGTTCAATCAAAATAACCGTGTTTCCTTTTTCAACCAGTTTCTGGATTACCTCCAAAAGCATTTTGACGTCTTCAAAATGAAGCCCCGTTGTCGGCTCATCCAGAACAAATACCGCGTTTCTCATAGTCGGCCTTGCCAGCTCTTTTGCCAATTTTATTCTCTGCGCCTCGCCGCCCGAAAGAGTTGTGGCGCTCTGCCCAAGCTTTATATATCCAAGCCCCACATCCTTTAAAACCTTTAAAATATCATTGATTTGGTAAATATCCCCGAACAAATTATGCGCCTCTTCCACAGTCATATCCAAAACATCGGCAATGCTTTTGCCTTTATATTTCACTTCCAAAGTCTCCTTGCTAAACCTCTTGCCCCTGCATACATCGCACTTAACCAGTACATCCGGTAAAAAATGCATTTCAATAATTTTTACTCCCGCGCCTTCGCATGCCTCGCACCTTCCCCCTCCTCTCGTAGACGGCACATTAAATGAAAATCTTCCGCTCTTATAAGCTCTTTCTTTGGCTTCGGGCAACATTTCAAATAAATTTCGGATTGGCGTAAATACACCCGTATAAGTTGCCGGATTTGACCGCGGAGATTTGCCTATTGGCGATTGATCCACCTCAATAATTCTCCTTACGTATTCTGTTCCGGAAATTTTTGCCACGTCTTCCAAATTTGTAAATCCTCCGATTTTCTTTTGCACGTTTTTGCAGAAAATATTTTCCATTAAAGTTGATTTTCCGCTTCCAGAAACTCCCGTCACGCATACAAATTTTCCCAGCGGTATTTCCACATTAAGATTTTTAATATTATTCGCGCTCGCGCCGGTTATTTTAATGCTCCCTTTTTCTTTGTGTCTCCGGACATCGGGAATCTCTATCTTTTTTCTTCCCGTTAAATAATCAATGGTCAAAGATCCCGAATCTTTGTTTTTCGTTCCCAATTCTTTAAGTATTCCCGCCTTCACGATTTTTCCTCCGTGTATTCCCGGCCCCGGACCAATATCGACAAAATAATCGGAATCTTGCAAAACCCTCTCGTCATGTTCAACCACTATTAAAGTATTTCCGTAATCTCTCAAATGTTTGAGAATTTTCAAAAGCCGTTCATTATCTCTTTCATGCAATCCGATTGTCGGCTCGTCCAAAACATAAAGCGTTCCCGAAAGCTTTGATCCGATCTGGCTTGCCAGCCTTATTCTCTGCGCTTCCCCGCCCGAAAGCGTTCCCGACTCCCTGCTCAATGAAATATATTCAAGGCCCACCTCCAATAAAAATTCCAAGCGCGAAGATATCTCTTTCAAAACATTTTTAGCAATTAACTTTTCATTTTCGGAAAGCTTGTCTTCAAGCTCAATAAAAAATTCATAAGCATTATCAATTGTCAGGCTCACTACCTCATTTATATTCTTTCCGTGAAGCTTTATTGACAAAACTTCATTTTTTAAGCGGGCGCCCTTGCAAGACGGACAAACTTTAGTCTGATCAAAAAAATCATGGCCGATTCCATGGCATGTTTCACAGGCTCCATAAGGACTGTTAAATGAAAATAATCTCGGCTCAATTTCCGGAAAAGAAAAACCATCATTAGGGCAGGTCCAATGAGCCGAATACAGAATCTCCTCATCATTAGTTTCCCGATTCTTATCTCCAAAAATTGCCGCCACCAGCCCTTTTCCTTTGTCTAAAGCGGTTTCTACCGCCTCAAAAAGACGTGACTGGCCCGCGCTAAGCCCGGTTTTTTCATCATCCATCAAAAATACTTTATCGATAACCACATCTATGTTGTGAGCCCCATATCTCTTAAGTTCCACTTTTTCGCGCAAAGAAACTTTTTTGCCGTCTATTCTCGCCTCACTGAATCCCTGTTGGAATAAATCCTGCAAAAGCTGGAAATATTCCCCTTTTCTGCCTCTTATAATCGGCGCAATTATAGTTACATATTCGGTGCCTGTTTTTTTCGCATGCTTCTGTATGCTTCCCACCATTTCTTCCACGCTCATTTTTTTAATTTCTCTTCCGCATTCCGGGCAAAACGGCTTCCCGATTCTCGCATACAAAACTCTCAGATAATCATAAATTTCCGTAAGCGTTGCCACGGTTGATCGCGGATTATGAGAGTGCGCTTTCTGGTCAATGGCGATTGCCGGAGATAAGCCCGTAATTTCATCAACGTCAGGCTTTTCCATTTGTCCCAAAAACTGCCGCGCGTACGGCGAAAGCGACTCTACATATCTCCTCTGCCCTTCGGCAAAAATAGTTTCAAAAGCCAGCGAAGATTTGCCGCTGCCCGAAAGACCGGAAAACACAATCAGCTTATTTTTAGGCAATTCCAAATAAACATCCTTAAGATTATTAACCCTCGCGCCTTTTATTATAATTTTATCCTTATCCATATTATTTTAATTAAATTCCCTGATTTCTTTCTTAATTGTCCTTGGCGTAATTTTATGCTTCTGATTGTATGCCAGCTGGATCTTTCTGCGCCGCTCGCACTCCGCTATCGCCCGCTTCATTGAGCCCGTAATCGTATCCGCGTATAAAATAACTCTGCCACCAACATTTCTCGCGGCGCGTCCCATCGTCTGAATAAGCGAAGTTTCATTTCTTAAAAACCCTTCTCTGTCCGCGTCTAAAATCGCCACCAGCGAAACCTCCGGCAAATCTATTCCTTCCCTTAAAAGATTTATGCCGATTAAAATATCAAACTCTTTTTTTCTGAAATCGCTCAATATTTTTGTTCTCTCTATTGTTTTCGTTTCTCCGTGCATATAGGCGCACTTGAATCCTCTTTGTTTCAAAAAGTCGTTCAGCTCCTCCGCCATTTTTTTCGTTAAAGTTATAATCAGCGTTCTTTCACCTTTTTTCTCATTTTTACTCGCCTCTTCCATTACATCATCTATCTGCCCAAAACCCTTTGATTTTGGATTTGCGCCTTTGATAAACACCGGCCTCACTTCAATGGGCGGATCAACCAAGCCCGTCGGCCTGACAATCTGCTCCACAACTTGCTTTGATTTTTCATGCTCAAAAACGCTAGGCGTAGCCGAAGTAAAAATTGTTGTGCCTATCCTTTCCTGAAATTCCTTGAAATTAAGCGGCCGGTTATCCATAGCCGAGGGCAATCTCCAGCCATGTTCAACTAGTATTTGTTTTCTTGAACGATCGCCAAAATACATCCCGCTTATCTGCGGCACGGCAATATGACTTTCGTCTATAATCGTCAAAAAATCCGGCTTTCCATTTTTGTCTTTCGGGAAATAATTCATCAGCGAATCCGGCGGTTCTCCGGGAAGCTTTCCTGACAGCGGCCGCGAATAGTTTTCTATGCCATGGCAAAAACCAAGCGTCTTGATCATTTCCAAATCGTATTTTGTCCGTCTTTCCAATCTCTCTGCCTCTAAAAACAAACCGTTTTTCTCCAAATATTTTAATCTTTCTTTTAATTCGTCTTTAATCGCCTTAATCGCTCTTTCTCTGTCCGGCTCGGTTGTTACGAAATGCTTCGGCGGAAAAATAATCAGTTCGTTCATTTCCTCTTTTATAGTCCGCGTTGTTTTTTCCAAAACAGAAATATGGGAAATTTTTTGCCCGTCTAATTCAACTCTATAAACTAATTCTTCCGACGCCGCTATTATTTCAAAAACATCTCCGCGAACCCTGAATTGCCCGCGTTTCAAAGCAATCGGATTTCTTTCAAAACCGATTTTTACCAAATGTTTTATTAAATCTCCGCGCGTAATAATCTGCCCGACTTCCAGTTTAATAATGGAATCAAAATATTTTTCCGGAACGCCGAGATTATAAATGCAGGAAACCGAAGCCACAACAATAACGTCCTTTCTTGTTAAAAGCGCCGATGTGGCGACGTGGCGGAATCTGTCTATTTCCTCGTTTATCATCGCCTCTTTTTCTATATACGTATCCGTCACCGGAATATACGCCTCCGGCTGATAATAATCATAATAAGAAACAAAGTAACAAACTTTATTTTCGGGGAAAAACGCTTTGTACTCCTGGTAAAGCTGGGCTGCTAAAGTTTTATTCGGCGCAATTACGAGCGTCGGCCTCTGTAGCTTCTCAATCAAATTGGCCATAGTAAATGTTTTTCCGCTTCCCGTCACACCCAAAAGAGTCTGGTATTGATACCCCTTTTTAATTCCTTCCGTCAGCTGTTCGATCGCTTTCGGCTGGTCTCCGGCCGGCTTATATTTGGAAACTAATTTGAATTTTTTATCCATATGCGAAAACTAAGCAATAATAACCAAAAATCCCCGCTCTCCACGACATAGGGGGTAGTTGTTTATTAAGTTGTACTTGAAAGATAAATTACCTATAAATAAAAGTCAATAAAAAACAGCGGAATTTTATCTCCGCTGTTTTTTGCCTTAAACATTGCTTAATTCTTACTGCGGACAATTCCATTCAATATCCGTCACTTTTGTAGCCACGTTCAAAACACAAACCATGGAACATCCATCTGCTTCGTAATTCACGTTGAATTTCCATGTTCCCGCAGTCGAATTACAAACCGGATTTCCTTTAAGATCTCCATGTTTTCCGCAATCGCTGTTTTTAACGGCGACTTTCGCGTCTTCCAGAGTTATGCTCTGCCCGCTTGCATTAGCGCATTTAATTCCGCTAACAGCAGGACCGGTGGTTGTTCCGGCGGATTTTTGCTGAACCGTTGCCGAATTTGTCGCTGCTGGCTTAACCGTTCCGACAGCTTCAATGCCTTTCTGTATGGCCTGCAAAGCATTTTGTAAACCCGCCTTAGCCGCATCAGGCGCTTTCAATAAATTCTTCTACAGCATCTGAACGCTAGTTGAAGTAGCATTGCCAACTATTTTGGAAATATCCGTTATGTCTTTTCCTTGTTCTTTCAATCTTTTGGTAGTTTCTAATGCCCTATCCAGTTGTTTGCTGTATTTATCAAGAGTCTTCTGAGCGATTTCAAGCTTGCCTTTTTCCATCAATTTTTGATATTCGGCCAATCTTACTCCGGCCAAATGCAAATACTGTTTAACTTTATTTTCCGCATTGAAAGTAAAAGTAAGTTTAATTTGCTCGCCCAAAACCTTAACAAAATAAAACGGACTGTCTGGCAAAATGCCCGTGCTTATAACAGGCGAAGTCGTGGCCGTGCTTGTTTCCGCATTCTGCGCGAAAATCATACCAGGCATCACAACAACGCTAATTAACATTGCGAGTAGTATATTTTTCATAGTAGTAATTTTAAATTAATTATAAATCGGCCTTTATATTATTATACTACGATTTGTTTTACCCTCTTATCGACCCTGCTTTATATAAGAAACGGCTAAATTATGATTTTGTGACTTCAAGATCTTCCTTTTTGACAATTTTAGAAAAAAATTGTAAAATAAATACAACTTTAAAAATAAAATAAGGGGGTGATAAAAGTGATAAACCGGATATTCTACGTGATAGTAGCCGTAATAACAGCTTTTTCCATAAGCATATCTGTTTCCCTGCTTGTAAAAAAGCTGCCGGAAACAAAAGTCAGAAATGACTATCAGGGGCTTTCTGCCGCCGATCTGAAAAAGAAAATCCAAACTCCGCTGGAAGCGCAAAAATTCATGGAAGTATTTTACGGTCCAGAATCTTTTTGCGCCTTCGCAGCCAGAGCCATCGCTTTTCTTATTGCAGATGACGGCTATGAGCCATTTGTTGTAAGCCTGGACATCGTAAGGGAAGATTTCTATTGCCACTTCATCTGTATATTCAAAGACAAAGAAACCGGCCTGTTCGGAGCCTCCGACAACGGCGTGCTTGGCTACATCAAACCGAAGTTTAAAAGTCCGAATGACTTGCTCGCGCGCATCTGGAGAAAAGAAGGATATAAAACTCCTCCTCCTCAAGTGATGAACTTGAAGGGGTTGTTATGCGACGATGATTATTTTTCGGCCGACCGCCTAAAAAGCGTTCTGGACGCGCTAGACAGAGACAAATTAAAAGAAAAGAGCTGATTCATATCAATCAGCTCTTTTTTATTAAATCTTTAATTTCATTCCATATTTCCGGATTATTTTGCTTCTCTTTCAGCCAATACCACCACTCGCTTCCCCATAAATATATTTCGTCAAATCCCGTGTTTTTGGCAAATTCAATGTTTTTCCTTAAATGTTCAGGGCTCATGGTTTTATTTTGTTCTTCAATCGTACAATCCTGAAGCTGATTTTTGCACCACGGCTCGGCCTGAAGTTCTCCGCAAATAACCTTTTTATCAAATAATTTTTCCACCATTAAAATTCTTCTGTAATAAAAAACTTTAGGATGGGGAAAAGTCAGATAAAATTTGTAAAATCCCAGCTGCGGGACCCAGATTCTTCTGTATAAAGTCGATGAGACTAAATCTCCAATGCCCGCCGGCAACAGCCACAAAGAACCCTCTCCGCTGTCGGAAATAGCCACCGGCCTGCTATTATCGATTGATTTTATAAGCGCCACTTCTTCTTTCACAAACCCCACCGGCAAAATGGCGGGACATTCTCCGAACGGGAAAAATGGCTCGTTTTCCGCCTGCCAATATTTGATAGCCGGCGAATCTTTGTAATGCATCACCACCTCTTTCGTTAAAGCCAGCGCCTTTTCTTCTTTCTCTTCCCAGCTTAATTTTTTCGCCCATTCCGGAACATGACACTCCGGCCAGCGGGTGGTTTTAAGCCCTGTCACCAAAAAAACTTCAACTCCTCTTTTCTCCGCTTCCTTTATCTGCCAATCAAAATCTTTAAAATCATATTCCCCCTCCTCTGTTTCTATCAGATTCCATTCGGCGGAAATTTTAACTTGCTTGAATTTCAAATCATCAAGAAGCGCCAAATATGTTTTTTTCCAATCAAGCCCCAATAAAGACGCTTGCGATTTAGAAAAATTCACCCCCCAGATTATTTTTTCCGACGGCTTTGCCCTTCCGATAAAAAAGTATCCGACGGCAGCAACAATCAAAATCAAAACTGAAAATAAAATTGTCATCAAAATTTTTCTCACTTTATATTTTTCCCGGAAATTATTTTTTTAATGTTAAAAACTCCCTTTTTCTCCCCCTCTATAAATCCTTGCATCGCCGCTTCGGCAAACCAGCCGCTATTCAAAAGATCACAAAGCCACTGGTCGGTATATTTCAGCTTCTCCTGCGGCACGGCTGAACCCAATTTCAAGAGCCATTCCCGGTTGAAATCTTCCTGAGATCCCACTGTCGGCGAAATAATTATGGGTAGTCCCAGCGCCGTATAAAAAGAAAGTTCGCTCGGCTTGGTCCATAAAATATCCGTCGTTCTAAGCGCCTCATTAAACTGTTTAAAATATTCCTCTGTACTATCGGCGGAAATTATTTTTATATGACCGTTTATATACCCCGCTAATCCGATTTTTTCTATATTTTTAATAAAATATTCTCTGATATAGCTTTTTGTTCCCGCTGACAAAATAATCCTCAATTTTTCCTCCTTTATCTTGGAAGCTAGGCTTTTAAGGATTTTAACTCCCATTTCCCTTTGTGCGCCGGCTCCACCCACGGAAAACATTATTGTTAGAGGATGGTCGGATTTCTGGGGCAACTTACCAAGATATTTTTTAATCAGAGTCCCATACTGTTTTGAATATACCCCGTTGAAATCAAGATTTTTAATCCTGTTTCTTAAATCATTTTTTAGAATTTCCATCTTTTCGGAACCGATATTTTCCAGAGGCAAAGGATAACCGGTCAAAAAAATCTTTTCTTTATTCACTCCGTAAAGCTGCAATCTTTCAACCACTCTTTGCGTAGGAGCAAAATATTTTATTTTGCTTTTATAAGGGTCAAGAGCAACCCATGTCCTGGAAACATCCGCATCGCAAATCACGCAAAATATCTCTCCGGGATAATTGAATTGTTCGGCCATGAAAGCCGGCATGAAAAAAGTGCTTATGAAAGGCCTTGGCTTCCCGCCCGATCCCTTCATGTCTAAAATTATTTTTTCAATCAGATGTTTTCCCCATCCTTTTCTGACCAAAAACATCAGCGGTCCCAGCTGAAAATTAGAAGCCGATAAATCCCTTTTCGGATAAAAATCCATAATCTTCTGGAATTTATCAAAAAAGGCAAAAAGCGCCTCTCCTATAAATGGAATTTTTTTGAAATTGGAAAGAAACTCATAAACTACTCTGATATTTTTCCAAATTCTTCTGTCTTTTTCCGAAATTCCCGAATAATGATTGGCATTTATAACTCTTCCGCCCAGAGCCAATTCCCTTAACGGATATGCCGTCCTCTGATGCCCATAACCCATATCTACCCCAACTACCCATGAATAATTTTCTTTTTTATTTTTAATCATGGCTGGCCTTGCTCTTTTTGTTTCTCATCTTCTCAAATTTATACTCCATCCTTGAAGCAAGATTCCATGCTCTCGTCGGTCTCTTGGAACCTGTTTGCGATTTTTTAAAAGAATTATTCTTCATATGCTTATTATATCACGCCCATCAATATGAATTAAAAAATAATCCCCGACTTTATCGGGGATTATTTTTGCGACTTAGCAAGTGCACTTTTTCTTGCCACAGCTTCGACAGCACTTACGGCCCTTTTTCGCGACTTTTTTCTTTTTTGCCATATTACTATTTAAGATTGTTGGCGACCTTTACACTAATTATAACAACCCCTGGTCACGCTTTACTGCTACCCACCGCCATCGGCGGCTCTGGTCCTTATGAAAAGTCTCCTTCCACCCTCTTCCTAGCGTCTTAATAAGCTTGGCTATGGCTCGCTTCTGTTCCGGACTGAATTCCATGTAAATGTGACCTCCTAACCTCAAGTGTTCTGGCGCTTGTTTCAAAAAATTTTTAATAATTTCCATTCCTTTTTTCCCTCCCCAAAGCGCTTTTTTTGGTTCATATTTTATGACCTTTCGGCTAATCCTATTTCCCGCAACATACGGAGGATTTGCCAAAATAAAATCATAGGTTTCCCTAACGTTCTTAAAAATATCCGATCTCATAATCCTGTATCTTTTCGGAGAAATTTTATTCAGCTTAAGATTTATTTTTATCTGTTTTACCAGCTTCGGGTCTGTTTCGCTAAAATCAACCCGTTCGACAAGCTCAGGGCAAGCTTTTAGAATAGCAATCCCAACACATCCTGACCCCGAAAAAATATCCAGAACTTTTATTTTTTTCGGCCATTTGCCGGCGGAAATTTCTTTAACCGCCGCCTCCGTCCAAAACTCCGTCTCCGACCGAGGAATTAACGGCTTCTGCGATAAATCTATTTTGCAATTCAAAAACGGCGTCCAGCCGATTATATAGTCTAACGGCTCACCGGATTTTAAACGCTTAACATCCGCCAATAATTTTCTATTTGGCTTTCCGGAATATTTATCGCGAATAATAAAATCTATTTTTTGTTCCAAATTTATTTTTTCCATATTGAATAAGCGCATCCGCAATAATTTTGATGGTAAAAATTAAAATCCTTAGCCAGCTTCCGGCTTTTATCCCAAATATCCTTTTTATCGGCAAAATCAATCTTTATAAATTCAAGATCGTTTTCTTTGGCAATTCGTTGCCCGATTTCATTTATCAGCTTTTCGTTCTTGTATGGGCTTGCCGCCAGTGTCGTTGAAAAATATTTTATATCATTGCGCTTCGCCCCCTCGGCCGTTTTCGCCAAACGAATTTCAAAACAAACCGGACATCTTTTACCGCCCTCCTTTTCTCCCTCCAATCCCTTTATTTTCTCCGCCCAATTTTTATCGTCATATTCTCCTTCAATAAATTCCACGCCGTAAATCTCCGCCAATTTTACCGCCGATTCCTTTCTTTTTTCATATTCCTCTTTCGGATAAATATTCGGATTATAAAATAAAATCACCGGCTCGTAATTTTCCTTAAAAATCTCGGTCAAATAAGCCCCGCAGACCGCGCAGCAAGTATGAATAAGTATTTTGGGCTTCATAAATGTCATTTTATGCTTATTTCCAAAAAATAAAAACCGCCCTTGTCGGCGATTTTTATTTAATCGAATTTTCTTATTCCGTAGTCTTCCCGTCAAATTCCGGACTATTCGCTTCGGCTTCCGCTTTGGTTGCACGGACAACTCCGTCCTGATGATGCGCCGGAGAATAAATAGTATAAAGCTTCAAATCCTCAGTATCAGAAACATTAATGATATTGTGCTGCGCTCCCGCCGGCACGATAATAACCGAGCCGTTGCTTAATGCGTATTCATTTCCATCAATAATACATTTTCCCTGACCCGCCTCGAAACGGAAAAATTGGTCATTATCATTATGAATTTCCATTCCGATTTCTTCTTTCGGCTTTAAGCTCATTAAAACCAGCTGGCTATGCTTGCCCGTATAAAGCACCTTCCGGAAATTATTATTTTCCAGAGTATCTTTTTCTATGTTTGTATTAAATCCTTTCATGTGTTTTATTTTTTAATTTTGCGACCTGTTTTAATTATAGCAGAAAAATTGCTTATTTATTGAATACTAAAAGTGGTATCGCTTTTATCGTATATATTGTTCTTTTCGCTATCTTCAATAATAACAAAATATTTATCCGATGCCGGCAAATCCGTTATTCCCCATACTTCCGCATATAATTCCTTTACCGTCCATTCATAACCGCCCGTATTCGGAACATTTGAAACAATCGCGGCATTGAAATTCTGACTATCCGGATTTCCGGAAACTTCCAACCTTATATTCACGTTTTTCACCAAATCCGGCGCACTCCAAGTTATTTTCACTTTTTGTCCCTTTGTCCAACTTTCTCCCCCGTTCGGAGATAAAACTTTGATTGAAGGCAAATCAAAAATCTTAAAAGTGGAAATCATTTGATTAAAAATAGCCAATCTTTGTTCGTCCTCCGGATATTTTACGAAATCGGTTTTATACATCAAATACATATTGAATACCCTGCCGCCTTTTTCAAAACTGACGCTTTTTGTTTCCGTGGATTCCATTGACGCTTTCGGCAATGTGCTGACTATGGCGTTTTGTCCGTTTATAGTTGTTTCCGTTTCGGAAACAGAACCCGACTCCACCCCAGAATTAAATTCTTTTACAAAATCCTTTAATGATTGGCCGGACGAAAGAGTCCCAATAAATTCCACTCCGCCATAGCCGCTTTCATTTGTGGCCCCCGGCCCGAATAAAGCGTTATTGGAATTATATTTATTGGTTATCGCGTTCCATTCTTCCGGATATTCAAATGAATATCCGCTTTCCTCATTTACATAAGTGAAATTTCTATGATTATTGGATTCATTTATGGCTTGGTTTTTATTATTAAAAAAATATAAAGCAATTCCCACACCGGCTATTATTAAAACTGTAATTACCCTTAAAATTATTTTTTTATTCATGTGTTTATCATAACAAAAAACCGCCCATTGGGCGATTTTTATTTGGCTTTTGCTGATCCGCCAGCTGGCGGACGAAGTGCTCCGGGAGCAGGGATCGAACCTGCGACCATCTCGTTAACAGCGAGCCGCTCTACCGCTGAGCTATCCCGGAATCTATTCTATTTTCAAACGTATTTACATAATAATCCAGAAAAAAGGAAAAATAAAGAGCAACAATCCCTGAAAACGATTTTCTGATAAGATTAACAATATGAGAGGAAATGTCGGCAAATTCGTATATTGGACCCCGAGAATCTTATCAATAATATTCCTGCTTTTTTTAGCAATGTTTTCTTTGGATATTTTTGAAATGAAACTCGGTTTTTGGGGAACATTGCTGGGCCTGTTTATGCATAACATTCCCGTATTTATCCTGCTGGCAATTTTGATAATATCGTGGAAACGCGAGATTGTCGGAGGCATCGTTTTTATTCTGGCCGGGTTGCTTTATATCGCCATGATAATAAGTGGCGCCTTAAAGGGTCCGTTTGAGTGGTACATGTTTTTCTATTCTTTGATACTCTCCGGTCCGGCCATTCTTATAGGAATGCTGTTTATTATAAATTGGGTTAAAAAATCAAAATAAATTATTTTATTTCTTCCCGTATTTCTTCTTTATAATCCCGTTGAGGATCTTTTTAACCTTCTCTATGCTGTCAAAATCATATATGGAAATCGGAATCACCGACGAATTTAATTTTTTCAAAATGGCTTTTTTCTTTTTCAATTCCGCCGCGCTTACGGAATCGCTTTTGGAAAGAAATAAATGTTCTTTCTTTTTTAACAATTCTTTATTGTAATCACCAAGCTCTTTTCTTATGATTTTATAATCCCGCGCCAAATCGTCGGATTCGGCCGAAACCAGATGAAATAATATTTTAGTACGCTCAACATGGCGCAAAAACTTTATTCCCAGCCCCTTGCCGCCCGACGCGCCCTCAATAATTCCCGGAATATCCGCCAAAATCAATTCATAATAAGCGCCCAAATGCGGCTCTAATGTTGTAAAAGGATAATTCGCCACCTTGCTCTTGGCGTTGGTCAGTTCGTTAATCAAGCTCGATTTTCCGGAATTCGGGACACCAATCAAGCCGACATCGGCGATAAGCTTTAATTCCATCCGCAAATTGAATTTTTCTCCCGGCAAACCTTCCTGAAATCTTTCCGGGCTGGTATTCCGCGGAGAACGGAAAAGAAAATTTCCCTTTCCCCCGTGTCCGCCTTTAGCTACCATAACCCGCTCTCCGATAGCCGTAATTTCCTGGTCGGTACCGGTTTCCAAATTATGGATTACGGTTCCCACCGGAACTTTCAAAATCAAATCTTCCCCGTCTTTTCCGTCAACAAATTGCGGTCTGCCGTCTTGTCCCCTGGTCGCTACCAAATCTTTTTTATAGCGAAATTGCCTCAAAGCTCCGAGATCAACGACTCCTTCGCAATAAACGCTGCCGCCATCTCCTCCGCTTCCGCCCGCCGGACCCAAACTCATCACATTCTTATTAAAAGCCACCGCCCCTTTTCCTCCGCTTCCCGCGGTTACGCTGATTTTTATGTCATCTATAAGCATTTCAAGTATTGTAATCTAAATTTCCGATAAAAGCCAAAAAAATTGAAAATTGCTATAATAAAATTATAAATGCTTAATCTTCCGTTCGTCTTATCAGTCATTCCCTTTGTGGTATTTCTCCTGCTTCTGCTTTGGAAAAAAATGCCGCTTTTAAAAGTTTCTCTATTAACACTGATTTTAACGGCGGCATTAGCATTTTTTTATTGGAAAATAATCCCCGTCCTGCTCTTAGTTTCCTCAGCTAAAGGATTTTTTATAGCCTTGGATATATTTATTATCATATTGGGCGCCATATTCTTTTTGGAAATTCTCAAAGACTTAAAAGTTATAGACAGCATTACTTATTATCTGGAATCTTTTTCGAAAGATTACAGGATACAGGTGATTATTTTAGCTTGGTTCTTTGAAAACTTCTTGGAAGGCACCGCCGGTTTTGGAACCGCCGCAGTAATCATTGCCCCGCTTCTTATTGCACTTGGTTTGTCTCCGATTAAAACAATAATCATTTCTCTTTTAGGAAACAGCACCTCCGTTGCTTTCGGAGCTGCCGGAACGCCAATACGCGTAGGCTTTGCGGGCCTGGACTATCCGTCCATTCCTCAATTATCTGCCTGGATAAATTGCATCGGATTTATAGTTCCAATTTTTATGCTCTTAACTTTGGTAGCCGACAAAACTGACAAAAGAAAACAGTTTTGGGAAGCGCTGCCCTTTGCTATCTGGGCAGGAATCGCTTTTGTAATTCCTTCAGCCCTGACAGTTTTCCTTGGACAAGAATTTCCTTCCATTCTCGGCTCAGTGATAGGATTGCTTCTTGTTTTATTGACAACTAAACTTGGTATTTTCGTTCCTAAAAATATTATTCCCGCCCACGAAGCTAAAGAATTGAAACCTGCCCTTTCTCCTTTTAAAACACTCTTTCCATATTCTCTTTTGATTATCCTTCTTATTTTCGGAAAAATTTTGCTCGGAACAATAAGTTTTTCCATTCCGTTAGATATCAGCCATAAATTTAATTTATTCAACCCCGGATTCGCCTTTATCTTAGCCGGTATTCCAGTTGCTCTTCTTTGGAGCGCAACAAAATACAAAATTGCTCTTCAATCGGTAAAAATCGCTTTTAAAAGTGCCTTGGAACCGCTTTTTGTCATCGCCTCCGTTTCCATAGTTGTTCAACTAATGATTAATTCTGGTCAAAACTTAAGCGGGCTTCCATCTTCAATCGCTTTAATAGCGAAAAATTTTGAAACGACGTTACTGCCTTTATGGACTCCATTTATTAGTGCTTTTGGATGCTTTATCACCGGCAGCGCCACTGTTTCCAATCTGATGTTCGGTAATTTTCTTAATTTTGCGTCCCAGGCCATAAATATGAATTCTGCAAAAATTTTAGCGCTAGCGCTGGTTGGCGGAGCCGCGGGAAACATGATTGCCTTAGCAGATATGCTAGCTGCCGAAGCTGTTGTTGGATTAAAAAATCAAGAAAGAGCCGTATTAAAAGGAGTAATAATTCCCTGTCTTATTTATTTGATTCTTACCGGAATTATAGGGATGTTAATAATTTAACATTTTTCAAAAACTAAAAAATCTTGGTGGTTATACATTTAATCTTGACATAACCCACTATTTGTGCTATATTTACAAACAGAATTTTTTAAATCCAAAAACGGAGGTCTCTGAATGAGACCACAAATAGTCATCTCGGAAGAGAGGGCTTTTCAGATCCTGAACAGCAACGCCGAGACGGAAATCAAGGACGGAATCAAGGAGGAAATTCTGTCTGCGTGCCGGCGCCTAGTAAACAGGGTTGTTCATCTCTACGACATCGGAATGGTGCCGAGAGAAGACCTGTTCGCTTATGCTCAAATCGGCGTACTGAAAGCAATGGAAAAATTTAACCCCAAAAGGGGGTGCGCATTTTCCACTTTCGCTTTCTGGTATGTCCTGTGCGAGGTCAGCCGCGGCGCGAAGCTTTTTTGGAGGGAGATACGCTTGCCCTTCGATGTAGCTAACAAAATCAGGCAACTGGAGAAAACCAATGGACACAGAGGCCTGAATATTGTTGGGCAAATAAAGCTCGACAGGCTCCGTATCTCGGTCATGGAAAGTTCCACGAGATCCTTGGATGCGCCTCTCGGAAAAAGAGATTATGCCAAGTACGGCATTCTCTTAGAACCCGAAGATGAGGAGGCAGAAAGGGAAAGGACGCTCGAAGATTCCAAGAACATCTATCTATTAGATGTTCTGTCCGGCGAAAAAGGGATAGACGCAGAAAAGGAATATTGTGCAGAAGAATTCCTCAATCTGCTTTCCCGCGCCATGCGACACCTTCGCTCAAGAGATGCCAAAATGATCTGCATGATCTACGGTCTCAACGGCAATAAACCGATGAGCACGGGAAAGATAGCGAAGAAGCTTAGGATGTCTAGAACGAACGTCCGCAGAATCAAGAAAAGGGCTCTTGACCATATGATGTGGTGCCTTACCAAGAGCCTACACAGGGGCATGTAACAAAAAAACCCGCATTTTCACGCGGGTTTTTCATTTTTTAAATCTTATCGCATCCTCCGGCCGTGCAAGCTAATTCATGCGATCCTTTGCTCTCATCTTCTTTTTCATAAAGAAGTATCTGCGAAAAATCTATAACCGGCATCTTGGAAACCATATCATCATAAAACTCTTTGTCTATTTCTTCATAAGGCGCTAATTCATAAGCGTGATCCTCTCTCGGAAGGAAAGACAATCCTCCAACCATATCCCAATTTTCATAAACCCAATTTGCTACGGCTATCCATTCGCTGTTCCCGATTGAAATTGTTACCGAAGGATTATGTTCCGTGAAATTCTGTTTTACCAGCTTCCAATACTCCAATTGTTGGATAGCGCTTAAATCATTTCTGAAATTGGAATGCGCCGGCGCCTTGATTGGAAACTCTAAAACATAAGTAGTAGCGGAATTTATATTCTGTCCCAATTCCGGATAATAAGAAACTTTCTGGTCTCTTAACATTTTGAACATACTATCTGTTGCCGAAACGCGGACGCGGCGGATGTAATAAGGAGAATGGCGCGGATGCAAACCGGAAGCCGCATCGGTTAATTGTGAAACAGTTCCCGATGGCTTCACGCAAGTAATCGCTCTAGCCGCATTTATGCCAAACCTCTTGGCATATTCTTCATTGATTCTTATTGATTCATCTCTCATCGCCTGGAGCATCTCCTTATTGCGGACCAAATCGCAATCCCACTGCCCGGTAATTGAAACGCCAAGCAATCTTTCTTCTTCACAATTATTTTTCCATTCTTTTGATAAATATCCGAAATTTGTAAGAGTGGCCTGATAAGTTCCCAGCACTGTTGCCAAGCGAGTCTTTCTAAACAAGCTCTCTCTTGTATCATTGGCGCGCGCCACTACCTCGGTCAGATTGCAAAACTCTCTTGAACGAAGAACTATCTCTCCACACGGGTTTGTGCCGGTACTCTGCAATTCCTTGGAAAACCACTTCCAGCGCCTCGCCGGCAGCTGATATTTAAGGCCGCCACGGTTAAAAATGCCCCTTTCTCCCGTACCGCTCTTTGCCAAGGCTATCCATTCATCCATAAACTGCGCCGCTGAGGGCTTTTCGTTATAGGCCGTTGAATTGTTGGCCATCATTCTTTGCGGTTCGGTAAAGTAAAATTGGCCCTTTTTGGCATCGCGCATTTCCACATTGTCGAAATCGGAAAGAGAAAGCAAAGCGCTCCTGCGGACTCCGCCCATTACCACCACTTCTCCAATCTTGCAGACAATGTCATGAACATCCAAAGAACTTAATCTTCTTCCTTGCCTCGCTAAAATTTTATCGCGGGTAAAATCCAAAACTTGCCGGAGCGGTCCCGGGCCGGAACTTTTTCCTCCCATCGTTTTGAGCCGCGAGCCCGACGGTCTGACTTTGGAATAATCGAAAGAAATATCTTTTCCGCTAAACCACGTTTCCAATCCCAGCAACATAGTGTCCGCCCATCCTTCTCTGCTATCCACAACTTCATGCGTCGGCAAACGCCTTCCGGTCTGCGGTTTTATCTGCGGAAGCTTTTGCACATTCTGCTGCTCCACCGTAAATCCAATTCCCGTTCCGCACATCAAAATATACATTATCTCGGCAAAATCCCTGAGACAGCTCGGAGCTATAAATGAACAATTGTAAGCCGTAACATTGCTTTTTCTTGCCGCTTCTCCGGCGCTCCACATTAATCTCATAGAAGGCATAACTTCCATTTTCAAAATTGCCTGATGAATTTCGCGATATTCTTCTTCTGTTATTTTATTTCCCATATTCTCTTTCATGAAGTCCATATAGCGCTGCACTGTTTCCACCCAAGTCTCTCGGCGCTGCTCGGATTCTATCCATCGCGAATAAGAACGGTAATAAATAAACTCTGCAAGAGGATTGCGGAAATATTTTTTGCTTTCATCAGACATTCTTTTTACATGCTCCGGAACTTGCCTCGTTTGCTCTCTGAGCCGCGCCCTCTCTTGCCTGTAAAGAATGTACGCCTTCGCGGCCTTGGCGTAGTCGCTTAAAATAAGTTCTTCTTCAACAATATCCTGAATATTTTCAACTCCCGGAACGCCGCCTGAGCCGTATTTTTTATCCAATTCTTTCGCTATCTTGTCAGAAACTTTCTGTGCTCCCTCCTGATCCCCTTCATTGACGGCAGCCATCGCCTTTAAAATAGCGTTTGTAATTCTGCTCTGGTCAAAAGGAACAATATTGCCTTCTCTTTTTCTGATTGATTTTATCATTTGTGTTCTAATTAATTTGAAAACTAAGCCAACCTCATTTTGAAACAAAAAAATTTTCCAGTAAAGTGGATAACTTTTCCGAAAAAATTATTTTTCTCTTGATTTTTTACCCCTTCTGAGAAAAGCCGGTATTTCCCAAATCTCCGCGCCCGATTTGTCCTTTGAGGGCTTATGCGCCTTGTCTTTTTCCCCTTTGTTTTCGCTTATAACGGCGCCTTCCTTCGAAGATTCATGGAGATTCATTTTTTCCACAGGCTGGGAACTGAATAAAGAGGTCCCCGGCTGATTAGCTATCCTATTTAAGCTTATTCCGCTGAATCCCGTAGCTATAAGCGTAACTTTAATAAAGCCCGCTCTCATTTTTTTGTCGTGATAAGCGCCAAAAATTACTTTAGCCGAAGAATCGATTGATTCGGCGATTACTCTTGCAATTTCATTAACCTCGTTCATTTTCAAATCCTTGCCCCCGGAAATTCCAAATAGCACGCCCTTGGCTCCGTCCATCGTCGACTCCAATAAAGGAGAATGAATTGCCTGGTTTATCGCTTTTATGGCTCTATCCTGTCCGGAAGCCATTCCTAATCCGACTATCGCCGTTCCCGCTTCCTGCATAATCGCTTTCACGTCCGCAAAATCAACATTCACTATTCCCGGAATCGCGATAAGATCGGCAACTCCCTGAACCGCCTGCCGCAAAACATCGTCAACAATTTCAAACGCTTTTATTATCGGAGTATCTTTTCCAATAACCGCAAAAATTCTGTCATTGGGAACAACTATCAAGGTATCAACTTTATCTTTTAATCTCATTAAACCTTCCTGTGCAATTCTGCTTCTTTGCGCCCCCTCAAAAGAAAAAGGCTTTGTAACGACAGCCACCGTCAGTGCGCCGAGTTCTTTGCAAACTTCGGCCACTACTGGAATCGCTCCCGTACCGGTGCCGCCTCCAAGTCCGGCTGTCAAAAAAATCAAATCTGCGCCTTTGAGCGCTTCAATAAGTTCCGCTTTTGTTTCTTCTGCCGCTTGCCGTCCCAATTCCGGATTCATTCCGGCACCTAAGCCGCGCGTTAAATTTTTTCCAATATGAATTTTTTTCTTGACATCGCAATGTTCCAAATCCTGGACATCCGTATTGATAGCGATAAAATCCACTCCTCTGAAAAATCCGTCCTGCATGCGGTGAACAGCGTTTCCTCCTCCTCCGCCGATACCCACTACTTTAATTTTCGCCGGACTGTAAACCAGCGCTTTATCTATTTTTTTATTTTTCTTGGATTTTTTCGCCATTTTAATATTTAAGGCAATAATGAGCTTTTAATTTTCCCCCAAAAACTTTTTATATCAACCCCTGTGGAATCTTCCGCCATTCTGTCATAAGCCCAAAGAACCAGCCCCAAAGCGCAAGCAAATTCCGGATTTTCAACCTGAACATTCAGCTCTCCGCTTGTAACTTCTATTTGAGATGTGTCGGGAATGCCCAGCTTTGTCGATAAATGCAGTTCCTGCCTTGCCAATTCGGTAATACCCGGAATCTTAGCCCCTCCGCCCACCAGCACCGCTCCTGCAGGCAATTTGCTGTTTTTATCAATAGATTTAAGTTCATTATTAACAAATTCGAATATTTCGGCAAGACGCTCCTCAATGATCTCCGCAATGAATTTTCTTGAAGTTGAAACTGCCGAATTTGGATCTATTTTTCTTACATCCACCGTATCGCGCGCGGAAATTCCTTTTGAAATTGCCGAGCCAAAAGATAGTTTTATCATTTCCGCCGTACCCACTTCCGTGCGAAGACCGATGGCTAAATCGTTTGTAATATTTCCCGCTCCTATCGGCAGCACCGCAATATGTATCAAACGATTTTCTTCATACACGCACATCGTCGTAGTTCCAAAACCGATATCAATCAAAACCACTCCCAGATCTTTTTGATTTCTTGAAAGCACGGAACGCGCGTCGGCTAACGGACTGAAAATCAATCCGCCGATTCCCGCTCCGGCCATCTCCACCGACTTGGTCAAATCTTTTACTTTGGGAGCAAATACATCAATCACTGAACTGTCGACTTCCAATCTGTTGCCAACCATCCCGAGCGGATCCCGGATTCCTTCAACGTCGTCCACGGTAAATTCTTTTGTAATGGAATGCAAAACCATTCTGTTCGGCGGCAAATTAATCGCCTGCGATGCCTGCACCACTCTGTCTATGTCATCTTTATGAATTTCAAAATCCGCTCGCGATACCGCCACTATTCCCCGCGATGACTGGATACGCGCGTCCGAATTGCAAACATTCAAAAAAATATTTTTTAAAGATTTTTTGGAAACGTTTTTTATCTCCGGCAAAATCTGATTCAGGGATCTGACCAAATCAGGCAAATCATCCGCGTTTCCTTTTTTCATTCCGGCCGAAGGAAATTGCAAAACCTTCACCAAAGACAATTGGCCGTCTTTTTTTATTTCGGCTATCACCGCCTTAAGGCTGCTTGTTCCGATGTCTAAACCAACAATGTGATTTTGCGACATAATTAAAAAAATTAACTTTTTAGTTTTCTAAAAAGTTGTAGCTCTTTCTTTTCCATCATAATTCTATCATTTTTCTTTATATGGTCATAACCGGCAATGTGGAGAAAGCCGTGCGTCAACATAAATAATAAATCTTCCTTGCTTTTTTTTATGAAAAATGGGTTTAAATAGATTTCGCCGAGCGGCTTCTGTTTCAAATCCGGCCTTGGAAATCCTCTTAAAGCCAGGTAGGTCAGCACATTCTTTTTCATTTGCCTGTTCCCCACCAGATAAATCTCCACGTAGCCATCCAAACGCAAAAAACGCGCCAATTTCTGGGCGTTTTTAAGTATTAAACCGCGATATTTGGCGGCTTTTTTATCTGAAAGTAAAACCTTTATAGTCATAATTTGCTATTAATTATAAATCTATTTTGTGGCGTTATAAAGGGCTAATATCTCTGTGGCAGATAAATCTCGATTATAAATACGGACGTCATCTAAAAGACCCGTATATGCTTCGCCGCCGCCCGGTAATTCCACTCCAATACTATAATGTGTACCGCCGTCATTGATGCTGATAGGGCCCGCTACCGTTCCGACATAATTGCCGTCTTGATAAAATTTTATATTTGAAGTCGTAATCACTATTACCGCCAAATGCCAAACACCGTCATTTATTACCGGCACGCTGGTAGCGGGACTGTTTGTCCAAAAACTATTTCCTCCGGCTTCAATTCCAAATTTAAGATCTCCTTCTACTCCTCCCCAATACCGCATATCGAATAAACGCATATGATAACCCGTAGAAGCCGGAGGAGTGTATGTTGCCATTTGTCCGACAACATGCAATACACCCGAAGCTGAAGAATTTTTAATCCACGCACTGATTGTCATTTTATTATTAAAAGCCAAAGAAGATGATGTTCCCAAATCTACGTTATTGCCGCCTCCGGTAAAATTCCCGCTATAAGTGCCAACTTTCCCCGTTGAATAACTTGGTCCAGACCACGTTCCATTAATACTATTTCCACTCGCATCATAAGCAGTCGATCCGCTTCCTTCCTCAAATGTCCAATATCCGACAAGAGAAGAATCTCTTTTAAATTCTTCAACCGCTGTGGGAGTAAGCTTAAGATTGGTGCCAACTTCAAAGCTCGCCAAAGATGATCCTCCGTCTAACATTGACGCGCCCCCGTCAATACTAGAATATTTATTACTTTCCATTTTAGCCGTTAATTCCCAAGAACCTCCCATGACATACGTATAGTAGCCGTTCGCTACCGTATTTACCGGATCAATAGGTAAAATATGAAATAACGCTCCCGCCGAAGTTGAGAGATTGACTGGTATCCATCCTGTGCCATCTATGTTTCTGTAGTTGGCTGTAACTGAACAATAGTAAGAATAGCCAGCTGGTAAAGCCGGTAAAACATACTCATCGCAATCATTATCCCCATCTGTTCCGGGTAACGATATATAGATGTTGGTGGCTGTACCCAACGATGTTCCGCCCAGTGACTGAAACATGGCAATCGCCTTATCGATATCCTGTAATTCCGACATTCTTTTTGTGTCTCGGGCTTGTTTGAATACTTGATCTGGCTTAATCACCAAAACCACAACCGAGGTTAATACGGCTAAAATACCGATAACAATAAGAAGCTCTACTAATGTAAATGAAGATTGGGAATAAATATGCCTGCGGACATTCATTTGATTAAATTATACAAATAAAACAAAGGCCTTTGTAGGGCCTCTATTTTAATGTTTTTTTAATTAACCAAGCCTTTCTTTCAATATTTCGCTTATCATTTTCGCGTCTGCCTTCCCTTTCAATTCCGCCATTACCGCTTTCATCACCAAACCAAAATTACTTTTGTCGGCCAAGCCGGCTAAAATTTTATCCATCGCCGCCACAACCTCCTCCTTGCTCATTTGCGCGGGCAAATATGTTTCTATAATGGAAAGTTCCTCTTTTTCTTTTTCCGCCAATTCCGGCCTGCCGCCATTATTAAAAGCCTCAATTGATTCTTTTCTTTTTTTGGCCTCCCGCGTTAATACCTGAATTTCTTCTTCTTCGGTTAAAACCGAGTCTTTGCCTTTTTTAATTTTTTCATTATTAAAAGAAGCGTTTAAAAGCCGAAGCACTGAAACCTTTCCGGCATTGCCGGATTTCATTGCCTCTTTTAATTCTTGAGAAATTTTTTCCTGGAGCATAAATTATGCCAAGCCCATTTTTTTATTTTTCGCCAATTCTTTCTTTTTGGCATCGCGGTGAATAGCTGAAAGTTTTCTTTTCAAACGGCTAATCGGCCTGTTGTGAAATCTCCTCTTTCTGGCTTCACGCAAAATCCCGCTTTGCTGCATTTTCTTTGAAAAGCGGTACAAAAGCGATCCGGTTGTTTCTCCTTCCTTTTTATTTATATGCATAGTGTTTTAATAGTATATTATTTTTGGCCTAAATGTCCAGTCCGTTTCGATTAAACCTTCTTTTTGGTGCTTTTGAAAAAATCTTTGTGGTTCTTTTCCAATTCCGCATCATTTTTCCAACCGCCCATCAAATGAAGATGCAAATGGTCAATCACCTGCCCTCCTTCCCGCCCCACATTAAAAGCCAATTTATATCCCTTTAAATTAATTTTTTCCGCCAAATCTTTAGCGGCATATATCAAAGCCGCCAAAACATCTTTATGATTTCCTTCCAGGTGCGCTATGGATTGGATATGCTCTTTGGGCACGATTAAATAATGAACCGGCGCCGACGGACGGATATCTTTAAACGCCACCAAATCGTTATTGTTTAAAACAAATTCCGTGGGAATTTCCTTATTTATTATTTTACAAAAAATACAATTGCTATCCATAAACTATTCGCTATAAGCTGTTGGCTATTTAAGGCGTTTTTTCACTTCCGCAACCGCTTTTTTGGTAAGCACCGTTTCCTGAACTCCGGATTTCATGTCTCTTATTATTACCGATTCTTTAAAGGCCTCCTTCTGGCCCAAAATCAAGGCCAATTCCACGCCCTCTTTATCCGCCGCTCTGAGCTGAGCGCTTAATGAATCTTTTCCTAATGATTCCGAAATCCTAACGCCCGCCTTAACAAATTCTTCTATAAGCGACAAACTTTTTTTCTTAGCCAAATCTCCAATGTTGATCAAAAAAACGCGGGATTTGGGCTTGGCGCTAATATTCGCCTTTAACGCTTTCGCCGCCTCAATAACCCGCTCCATTCCCAGCGCTCCCCCGACTGCCGGAGTGGATCTTCCGCCCATAAGCTCCACAAGATAATCAAATCGTCCGCCTCCAGCCAAGGCCGAATCAAACGCTTTTCCTTCCGGAGAAATCATTTTTGTAAAAATTTCAAAAACCGTTCTGCTGTAATAATCCAGTCCCCTAACAAGCTGCGGATTTAATTCATACGGCAAATTTAATTCTTCAATGTATTCCAAAAATCCCTTAAAATGTTTGTGACAGTTATTGCAAAGATCATCAAGTATTCCCGGCGCTTCTTTTCTTATTTCCGCGCAAGCCGGATTTTTACAGTCCAGAAGCCGCAAAGGATTTACAACCATTCTCCTGACACAATCTTTGCATAAATCTTTCTGTCGGGATTTGTAATATTCGATTAATTTTTTCCTGTATGCCGGCCTGCAAGTTTTACAGCCAATAGTATTAACCTGAATAACCAAGTCTTTTATTTTTAAGCTTTCCAACAAACGAAAAATTGTCAAAATTATTTGCGCATCGTAAATCGGATCTTCTCCGCCGATAATTTCAAATCCCGCCTGATTGAACTGTCTCAACCTTCCGGCCTGCGGCTGCTCATAACGGAATAATGGTCCGTCATAATAAACTTTCAATGGCTGGGTTAAATGTGAAAGCCCATGCTGAATATAAGCCCTCACCACTCCCGGCGTTCCTTCCGGCCTCAAAGTCAAATGATCTCCGCCTTTGGTAGTAAAAGAAAACATCTGTTTTTCCACAATATCCGTTGTCTCGCCGGTCGCGCGAACAAAAAGTTCCGTATTTTCCAAAATCGGAGTTTCAATTCTCAAAAAATTATAATTTTCCGCAACTTCTCTGGTTTCTTTTCTCAACTTATCCCACCATATTTGTTCGGACGGTAAAATATCGTGCATTCCCTTTACCGACTGATAACCGGAAAATTTTTTCTGTTTTGGCATAAATTTAATTATTGAAAGAAATAGCCTGTTCCCCAAAAACCGCCGCTTGAGCGAAAGGAAGAAGTCTTAATCTGACAACTCCCAAAATATTTTTTTGCGGAAGGACGCCCCAGCTCCTTGAATCATAGCTGAAATTCCTATTATCTCCTAAAACAAAATATTCGTTATTTCCGAGTACCACGGTCACATCCCCGCCGGTTTTTAATCCTTGAGGCAAATAGGGCTCTTTGACAACCAATCCCTCATCATCGCCCTTCCGGAATATGCGCACCTCGCCTTTTTGGACCACCACTCTTTCGGTCGGCAACCCTATAATTCTTTTTATGTAATAAACCGATGGATTTCCAGGATATCTAAAAACCACCACCTCTCCCCTTTGCGGTTCTCTTAAACGATAAGTAAACTCATCTATTAAAAGGTAATTGCCGCTGGAAAAAGTCGGCTCCATACTCGCGCCACTTACCAAAAAAGGCTGGGCCAAAAAAGTTCTGACTATAAATACCGTTGCCGCTGCCACCAAAACAACTTCCGCCACCTCCCATAATCCCAGTAAAAATGTCTTCATTTCGTTAAATAAATAGTTAAATCTCTATTATTTTACTATAATATAAGCATGACTTTCAAGCATGTCATCGGATTGGGAAATCCCGATCCGAAATACAAAAATACCTACCACAATGCCGGTTTCATGGCAATTGATTTTTTAACTAAAAATGCCGAAACAAACTGGCAAAAAGCCTCCACCGGCAATTTTGAATTCCTTAAAATCGATGACGTGATTTTTATAAAAACGCTGACCTTTATGAACGAATCCGGCAAGGCCGTAAAATCCTCCGTTAAATATTTTAAAATAAAGCCCGAAGAAATATTGATTATCCACGACGATTCCGATATATTCCTTGGAAATTACAAAATTTCTTATGATTCCGGCGCAGCTGGCCATCATGGCATAGAAAGCGTTCAAAAAGAGCTTAAAACCAAAAATTTTTGGCGGCTCAGAATCGGAATCAGGCCGCAGCCAAAATCCGCAACTGCCAAACGTCTTAAAGCCGAATTATTTGTCCTTAAAAAAATAATCCCAGCCAATAAAAAAACACTGGAAAAAGTATTTGAGGATATTTCTCCAAAAATTACGGGGTAGGACTATAAATAAAGGTTAAGCTAAAACTTACACTTCCGTCCGGATTGGTAATCATGTCAGATAAAGGAAGATTTAAATTTTTAACGTCTTTTAACTCGGATAATTTATTTTTAAAATTAATTGAGGCTGTCTGACTGGACGCTCTGGCCGACAAAGATACCGTGCCGGTGCTTTCCGCGAAACTGATGTTTTGAAGACTTATTGTTCCTCCGCTGGTATTGCCGATATTCCCAAGTGTTTCAAAAAATTGGGAGTGTTTGCTCTTTTTCGTTTTTGCCGCCAAAGCTTTCTTCGCTAAAGTATTGAATTCCTGAACTTTTAATTCTATTTGTGCTATTTCCGCGCTGTCTCCACGTGCGGAAACAGTTGTGAGCTGCTTGGCTAAACCGCTTGATATGTTCATCAGCAAGCCATCACTTAATAGAAAAACAATAACCAAAAAACCAAGCGAACTTGCTAATACGATGCGCCAAACCTTTATGAATGACAAAATCTGTTCTTCTAAAAATCTTTCTTCTGTGCCGACAGCCATCAAGCTTATCAAAAAATCCTGCGAACGCGGAATCAGCCCCCTTAAAAAACAGCCCGTCGCCGTATACCATAACGGAGAAATTTTGGAATATTGTTCATTAAGATTTAAAATCTGAACATTAAGAGAAGAAAAATTCATCTGAATTAATTTTTTGATTTCTTCTCCCATTCCCTGGGTTATCAACACCAAATCGTTTATTTGGTCATTCCAATGACTGCTGTAAAAAGTCACTATTTTCTTTATTTCCTGGATTATTATCCCGTTAAACATTTCCGTGGAAATTTGCCTGCCTTGAACCGCGCCCCAGGAAGAAAAATAATGGAATCTCAGCCTCCCATTTTTAAGTATTAAAAAATTCAATCCTTCGCTTGAAATCACCAAAGCAATCTGAGGTTTTTCCAAATTCAGACCAACCGCCGTTTCCTTGATTACTCGGGCAATTGAAAGCGCCGGAAATTCAATGGCTACGGCTCGGAACCCTGCTTGCGAAAGCACTGAAACAAAATCGTCAATAATAACTTTATTTACAAAAGCGCCCAATAATTCAATTTTCTCATCTTCTTTTTCCGGCCCGTTAATCCTTTCCGAATCATAATAAGCGTTTTTTATATCAATCGGAGAAATAAGCTGCAAATTAAGCATGGCCGCTTCCTGAACTAATTTCTCTTTCGGAATAGGCGGTAAACTGAAAGATTGCGTATAAATATTGTGTGGCGGAATAGAAATAATCGCATAAATTTTTTCTTCGGCTTTCGGAAGGCCCAGTAATTGCCGCAACTTCATCAACGCTTCAAGAAATTTTTTCCCATCCCTTAATTTTCCGTCCAAAATCACGCCGGGCTCCAAAGACACGCTAGCCTTTTTAAAACCGTCTTGTAAGCCGATAAACTGCAGTCCTGTTTCGCTGATATTCAAACCGTTTATAGCCGGCTGCGGGCTTATAAGTTTAATAAGTTTTTTAAAATCTAAAACAGGTTTCATATTATTCCATTTAAACCCCAAAAAATTTATTACAGGGGCACCTCCTTCAAGGATTCCAAATCTACCGCGCCGGATGTTGAATCAACTATTACAACCGCTTCCACTTTCTTTCTTTTGGTAAAAGCGCTTCCCGTTGAAGAAATTTTATATTTTCCAGTTCCTCCGCATTCCGTTGTATTCTTGCAAACAATTACAGATGCCGAAGATTTTTCGCTCACGGTTAAAGAATATGGGGATTCCGACAAAAAGGTTTTATCTCTTACAAGATGCAATAATGCGTCCTGAACTCCGGACTTTGCCGCAGCCAGCGCTTCCGCCGATAATCTTACTCCGTAATCGCTGTTGTTCACAAAATAAACTCCGGCCGTAACAACGATTCCAATATCAACCACCGCCGTTCCTAAAACCAAAAGTGTCGGAAGAGCGGCTATACTTTTTCTGCTTTTTAACAAACTTTTTAATAAATTTTTTAGCATTTTTATTGTTTATTATTAATTATTTGTTATTTACGGCACCCAAACTATTCTTACGCCCGTAACTGTCGGCGAAGATTGCCTACCCACATCCGTCTCTATGAAAATCTTATAACGGAAATATCTTTTATTGTTATGCTGGGTGTCCGTAATAACTACCGGAATACCCGATCCTGCGGGATTATAATAAGTGCCGCTAGTCCCATCCGGGCCTGCGTAAGACCATGGCCCATCGCTACTATTTGAAGTAGCAAATTGGAAATAAACAGCTGTGCCTGCGGGCTTTGTGCCCGTATAAACTATTGAGTCAAAAGCTGCTCCATCTTCTTCGCAAGTATCGTAAGTACTTGAAGTAAGCCATCCCGTCAAAGCAAACGGCGCCCAGGAATTTATAACTTTATAATTAACTCCCGGACTTGTGCATCCGTTAGTCCCGCTATTGCCGCAATTAAAGCTTATCCAGCCAGCCAAATCATTCCATGCCCAACCGTTAAAATAACCGTTGGAGTCAATCGTCACTGAATAATTGGAAGTTGCGCAAATACTTCTATCCGAACAATTAAAACTTATCCAGCCAATTTGATCATTCCAGGCCCAGCCGGATAATGTACCCGCGGTGTTGATTATCTTCCAATTCCCCGCATCTCCGGAACAAACATCGCCATTTGGAGTCGTATTGCAATTTAAAGCAATATATCCGACCGAAGAAGACGCATAACCTTCTAAACGATCATAATAAACATTTGCGTTATTGGTAGAATAAAAATCTATCCAGCCAATTTGATCATTCCAAGCCCAGTGATTGGTAGGATCCATCGTCGTAACGGCTGAAACCATTTTAAAAACCGCAAATCCCAAAAACAGCGCTATTGCGATTCCTCCAAAAATTTTTAGTTTTTTACCGATATTCATCATATTAATATCCCAATACTTTTAAACCGCTGGAATAATCCAAATTGGAATAATCAAAAAAAGTATTGGCAAAATCCCCCGAACATGTATTCGTCGGACCAGCCACCCCGGATCCTCCGGACCAGCCGTCTCCCGATGGCGTTCCTATTGGCGTAGCATTCACCCACCGAACCAAATATCCTATAAGTTCAACATAACCGCTTGATCCGTCTGCGGTATAATTTGTTCTTACTGTGATCTTCTGAGTAGAAGGATCGTCATGATCGGCATCATAAGTCGCCTCAACATTTTGCGTGTTAGGATCCCTGGAAACATTCTGAACATAAAAATAACGGGTAAAAATGGAACTGCTGTAAAGCTTGGAAATTTCATCGGCGGTTAAAACTCGGCTATAAAGACGAACGTCGTCCATTTTTCCGTTGAAGGCTTGATTTGTTCCGTCTCTTGCTCCTATCTCACAATTAAAATTAGTTGAAACTGTTTGAGTTAAAGTATCATACGTAGCGGCAACGCTGGTTTGTTCCACTCCGTCAATATAAAGTTTCAAATTTGCCGCTGCATTATTCCCCTTTACCAATACCAGGTGATGCCAATTTCCATCCTGATAGAAAACATTCCATATTTTGCCCAATCTGTTTGAACCGCCGCTTCCATATACTTGATATCTTATTTGATTGGGAGCATAAGATTCAAAAATCCACCCCGTCCAAGGACTATCGTAACCTTGTTTGCTAATAAAAGCCCCTCCTGATTGCGCCGTAGATATCCACAGGGAAATTGTTAAAGGAGCGGTGTAAGGCGTGTCAAATTTATCTCCTATAAATACATGATCGCCGTTTCCGCTAAAACTTAAACAACCGCCTATTTTGCAATTTACTCCTGTTAACCTTGTTAAATCTCCAAATGATTTTCCTCTATGATCAAATCTTCCATTATCATGCATAATCACTCCTCCCGATTCATCAAATTGCCATTGAGCCATTAATCCTTTAACAACGTCTGTTCCCAATATGCTTTCTATTCCCAAAACAGAAACAGAAGTTGTTGGAGTATTAATTAAGTGATATTTATTTGTGGAATTCTTTGACGTGTAATAAATTGTTCCCCAATTCGCTTCTGCGGACGTAACCAAAGAATCATACAACGAGCTGGATAAAGACGCCGCAGTCTGGCTCTGATCCGTAACTTTTCCCGCTTTGTTAGCGGAAAGAAGCGCGCCCGTGGCCGCGCCAATCATAAGAACGCTGACTCCTAATCCGATAGTCAATTCAATCAAAGATTGCGCTTTATTATTCTTAAAATTCATCTATATAATAGTATAGCAATTTTTAATTGCCCTAGCACGCGTCTTTGTTAATAACAAGGCAGGTTTACTGCTGCCGGCTATAAATTTCCTCAATTTCATCTGCCTCAAGCGCGCGATTATAGATAGCAACCTCATCTATTGATCCATACCAATATTCTCCCCCCGCAGGATAAGCTCCTATTCCAAGATTATTGGTGCCAACATCATTTATTGTGCCAGTTTTAGTGCTTTGGCTTTTTAGAGATCCGTTTAAATAAGATTTGGAATTATTAGTTCCTCCGGCGCTGTCATAAGTAAACGCTACAAACTGCCAAACATCCTGTGTAATAGTAAAATTACTCATGGTCTGTTCGGTTGGAATTTTTAAAGTAAGATATAAATTGCCGCTAGCATTAGGATGGCGCAAATATAGCATATAAGGAGTTGTTCCTGTTTTCATAAAAATATGCTGATAAGTTCCTGTTTGACTGAAACTCCCGGGCTTTATCCATGCAAGCATAGTGATAGCATCGGTTATTCTTAAGCTTTCGCTCGACGGAACGCTTACCACGTCGCTGGTCCCATTAAATTGTCCTGTAAAATTTCCAACCTGGCCGGTCGCATAATGCGTTCCCGTGCCCGCCCAAGTCCCGTCATTTCCGCCTTCTGAATAATCCAAAACCGTACTGCCCGCGCCTTCTTCAAATTTCCACCATCCGACAAGTCCATTCGTCGGCGGAGCAAGGTCTGAATAACTGATAAGTCCGGCGCTATTTATTGAAATAACTTTATATACCGACGGGCCGTTCAATAAAGTCAGCGTTATGGTTTTGGTATCTCCCGAAGTAAGAACTCCTGTTTCTTTCGCAAAAATAATTTCTTTCGTTGATCCCTCGGCCGGATCGGAAAATCTTACCCTGGGAGCGAAAGTTGCCATATATGTAACAGTGCCTGCAGCATAACTGTCGCCATAAAAAATCGAATAAGAATCAACTGCATCAGCGGCGGCGTTTAAATAAATTCCCCAATTACTGCCTTCCTCCTGCGTAATCGCTTTTTGCTGGGCTTCGCGAATATCATCCAACAACTGAGCCGCCTCATTATTAACTGATAAGCTGCTCTCATAACTGTATAAAGTTAAAGAAGCGGTTGTTACCGAAATCGCGGCAAGCGCCACATACATCAATATTTCAATCAGTGTTGCGCTTCTTATATTTTCCAGATTTCTATTTTTCATTTCCTTTTTATATATTGCCAACTAGCTGATACATCGGAACAATAATGGCCAATGCGATTATTCCGATAATGACACCTATAAATAAAAGTAAAATCGGTTCCAAGAAAGAAACGAGTGTTTTAACTATCATGTCTATTTCTCCCTCATAAAAATCCGAGATTGTTTTTAAAATTTCCTCTGTATGTCCGCCTTTTTCCGAAACCGCTATCAAGCTGCTTATAACCGACGGAAAAGCCGGCTCTCTTCTAAACGCTTCTCCGATAGTCAATCCCTTTGCGATTCCCTCGCGCGCGATGCGAAGCAAACTTTCCTTTAACTCCTCGTTGCCTACCGCGCCCGCTGTAATTTCCAGCGAATCAAGAATTGGCAATCCCGACTTCATAAGCAAGGCCTGGGTTGAAGCGAATCTTTGCAGAGAAATCTGTTTCAACGCTTTGCTTAAAACCGGAATTTTCATTATGAAATGGTTTAAAATCCTCCTTACTGGGCTAACCTTCGTAAAAAGAATCCACAAAGAAAAAATTAATATAAGCGTTACTGTAAATATTACTACTACATGTTTATTGAAAAATAATCCTATGGCAAAAACGATTCTTGAAAATGTCGGGACTTCAAATCCGGAATTAGTAAAAACTGCGGCAATCTTCGGCAAAGAAAAAGTAACCATTAGAATAAGAATCAACATAGACATGCTCAAAAGTATGATCGGATAAACCAGCGCTGATTTTATCTTATTCCTTAACTCTTGTTCCGACTCCAGCGATTTGCTCAAATTTACAAGCACGGTTTCCAAATTTCCCGATGATTCTCCGGCTTTTATCAAATTTACAAATACCGGCGAAAAAAACTTGGGATATTTTGCGAAAGTCTGATAAAACGGCATTCCTTTTTCCAAAGAAGCCTTGATTTCGATTAAAATTGATTTTAATGCCGGCTTTTCTAAATCCTGTATTAAAATATCTGTCGCTTTAAACAAGTCCGTGCCCGCTCTCAGCAACAATGCCAAATATTTAGTCAAAAATACTTTATCTTCAACTGAAATGCTCTGCCCAAAAATCACTATCTGTTTAGCAGAAATCCTTTCCGGCCGCAAAGATATCGGCTTTAATCCTCTTCCCCCTAAAATTCCCAATGCTTCGGCATCGCTTACAGCATCAATTTTGCCCTCTACCAAAGCTCCTTTTATATCGGATGCGACAAATTTATATTTCATATATTATATGATAACTTTTATTATTCTCTAATAACACGCAACACTTCTTCTAAAGTGGTCATGCCTGTCTCGGCTTTTCTCAAACCGTCTTCAAACATTGAAATCATTCCGTATTTTCTCGCCATGATCCTGAGCCCGTCCAAGCTGAATTCCGGACTGACAATAAACTTCCTTATTGCTTCCGTCACTTCCATAACTTCGAAAATGGCCATTCGGCCTTGATAACCGCTGCCTCCGCAAGCCGGACAGCCCTTTCCCTCATACACTATTTTTGGAATTTTTATTTCCGAACCCTCTATTTTAAATTCTTTAGACTGATCTTCTATGGTTTTTTGTTCATTTTCTGACAAATTTTTGGAATAAATGCACACATGGCATATTTTTCTTACCAACCTCTGGGCGATAATAACGTTAAGAACCGCAGACACCAAAAAGGGAACCACTTTCATATCTATTAATCGAGGAACTGTGGTCGGCGCGTCGTTAGTGTGCAAAGAAGATAAAACCAAATGGCCGGTTAAAGCCGACTGCACCGAAATTCCGGCCGTTTCCTCATCGCGGATTTCACCGACCAGAATAATATTCGGGTCTTGCCTCAAAATAGACCTCAATCCTCCGGCAAAAGTTATGCCCGCTTGCGGATTAATCTGCGTCTGATTGACATATTTAATATCGTATTCGATAGGATCTTCAACTGTAACAATATTTACCTCCGGCCTGTTCAGCATGTTCAGCAAAGAATAAAGAGTTGTAGTTTTACCAGAACCGGTAGGTCCGCATACCAGCACCATACCGTATGTCTTGGCAATATTTTCCATGACAATTTTTTGCATATCCTCAAGCATTCCAAGCTCTTGGAGAGACAGCGGCCTTTGTGCCGAAGCCAATAACCTCATTTCCACTTTTTCTCCGTAATAAGTCGGTATTACCGAAACACGGATATCCAGAGAGCTTGTTCCGATTTTCATCCTGAATCGCCCGTCTTGCGGCTTATAATGCTCGTCTATTTTCAATCCCGCCAAAAGCTTAACGCGGGCAACTATCGCGGCATGAACTTCTTTTGAAATCCTGATTATTTCAAACAAAACGCCGTCGATTCTGTAACGGATTAAAATTTCATCTTCAAAAATTTCAAAGTGAATATCCGAAGCTCGTGAAGAAAAAGCGTAATTTACAAGATTGTCCACTATTGCCACAATCGGAACTTCGGCCGCGGCTTCTTCTCCCCGTTTTCCAAGCCGCAACGATTCGGCAATATTTTGTTCTATAATTTTTTTAAAACTTTCGGAAAGCCGCAAACCATACAAAGCAAAACCCTTGTTTAAATCATCTTCACTTGCAAGATAAGGCCTGACCTTTCCCTTGAGATATCTTTCCAAAAATTCTATGGTTTCCAAATTGCCCGGATCCTCCATGGCAACGCTGTAAAAACCGTCCGGCTGTTTGTTAAAAACTATCACTCTTCTCTGTCTTGATAGTTCTTCCGGCAATAATTTTAAAACGCTTTCGTCTATCTGCCTTTCGCCCAGCCTTGCTTCTTCAACGCCAAAAAATGCCGATAACAATCCCGTTAAATATGTTTTGGAAATTATATTGCGCGAAACCAAAACATCGGCTACATCATAACCTTGTCTTTCGGCCTCCATGGCCAAAGTATCAAAATTCGCTTCGGCTATAAGCCCGTCTTTAATAAGAAATTCTTTAAGTTTTTGAGTAGGAATTCTCATGTTTACCGATTAAATAGTCCCCAATTTAAGCACTGAAAGCCACTGAAAATTAACAAACAGCCAGCTACTTATTATTATAGTGAAAAAAGCCAATGGTAGCCAAAGCCAATATAAAGAAAAGCGTTCCCCTCTCCTTTTTATGGAATTTAAAACGGAAAATAAAAGCGCCGCCAATAACAGCAAAATTACGAAAGCTATCCAGGCCGGATGGCCGGTCAAAAAAATCGCGGTTAATATCAGGAACGGCTCTTCGGGTTCAAAAAACCTTTCTCCATACTTTTTGTTCGCATAATTTGCGGAATAAAATCCCAAAACTCCCAAAATCAAAGAAATTAAAAAAGTTGCCCAGTAATGAATCAGAATATAAGGAATAAAGTGATTTAGAGGATTAACAGTGGGCGGCAAATAACTGTAAAACCCGTCCGCCCATACCGAATATTGCGTAATTGAAATATACAAACAATATCCGAAAACCGCCGCGATAGCCCCAAAAAACAAAATTTTAAAAATACACTTCCGCTTCTTTTCCGAAACCTCCGATTTCCATAAAAAAATCTGAAACGCGAACAATCCCGCCGCAATTCCCAGCCTTAAATAATCATCAAACTGCATGCTTAACATATTAAAATTATAACATCCGTCGCTTAAACAAAAAACCCCGACATTCATCGGGGCCTTCTTATTTAATTTTATAAATCCAAACCAGGATCGGTTCCTACCTCATATATAGTAGCGGAGTTTCCGCCGTCGGTTGACTCTACATCATCAGATCCCTGATAGGCATAACGAACACTCTCCATGTTGGCATCTAACTCATAAGTAAAATTGCTGTTATCGCAGGTGTAATCATAAAAATATGAAGATGTGCTGGATGGATCAACCGGATAATTTGAAATCGGCGGACCTCCTGTGGAATTTCTGATATCCACCGGAATCCAGCCCGTGCCGTCAACGTCTCTGTCAGAAGAATTCAATTCTGTTTCTTTTCCAAGAGCGGCATGGCGGCTTCCACAATTTGAACCGGCTGTCGCTTCCGCAACATGAGTAAAACAATAAGTCGTGCAGCCATTCGCGACCGCCGCATCCAAATCCACCGTCGTTGAAGACGCCGTCGATAAATAATACGCCAGCGCGCTGTTGATAGTATCCAAATCGGACAATCTCGTTGCATCGCGCGCCTGCGCGAAAAGCTGGACCGGATTCAAAACCAAAATAGTCACCGTTGTTAAAATCGCCAAAAGTCCGATAACAATCAATAATTCTACCAAGGTAAATCCCCTGTTCCGCTGTTTATTTGAAAACTCCATTTATATATATAATAGCAAATTTTAAACAAATAGATAATCCCTAAATGTTAATATTTATAAGCAAACAAAAAACCCCGACTAATATCGGGGTTTTCCTTTTATTTTACAAATCCAATCCGGGATCTGTTCCTATTTCGTAAATTGTCGTTGATCCTCCTCCGTCATATGCCTCTTTGTCATCCGAACCGCCGCTGGCATAACGAGTGCTTTCCATATTGGCATCAAGCTCATAAGTTTTGTTTGTTTCGTCGCAAGCATACGAATAGAAAAGATTAGTTACTCCCGTATTTGTCGGATCAACCGGCAACGATGAAAGAGGAGAACCGCCTGTGGCATTTCTTAAATCTATCGGAACCCAACCTGTTGGTCCCGGGGTTCTGGTAGCCGAAGCTCCAGACATTGCAGCGCCAGTAGTATATCTTCCTCCACAATTAGCCGAACTGTTGGGAGCCGTATTTGGTGTAGCCCAACACTTTGTCGTGCAAGCTCCTCCGTTTCCATCCATTACTGTCGTAGAGGCAGTGGAAAGATAAAAAGAAATTGCGCTGTTCAAGGAACTTAAATCAGAAATTCTTTGCGAATCGCGAGCCTGCGCGAAAAGCTGAGAAGGATTAAGCACCAGCACAACAACGGTGGACAACACCGCCAAAATACCGATAACGATTAATAGCTCGACTAACGTAAAACCTTTTAGGTTGTTTTTTGTATTCATATGGTTAAATAATAACAAATTAGGCTGAAGCTTATCAATTTTAAGGTGTTAATAACTTATTGCTGGACTGGAGACTGCTTCAAAAATTCCTTCGCTCTTTCCACCAAAAAATCTATGGAAACTCTCGTTTTTATAAGATAATCAACCGCCCCCAATTCTTTGCCCTTCTGAATATCGCTGTCCTGCCCCAGATTGGAAATAATCATTACCGGCACTTTTGTCACCCGCGGGTCGGATTTTATCGTTTCCAAAACCTCAAAACCGGACTTACCGGGCAAAATCAAATCAAGTAAAATCAAATCCGGCTTTTGTCCGCCGCTTAAAGCCGTCAAAGCCTCATCCCCCGTCTGCGCTAAGACCACCTCAAATCCCTCTTTTTGAAAACGATTTTTTAATAAAGAAGACAAAAACACCTCGTCTTCCACCAATAATATTCTTGCCATTGTAAATAAATTATATCAAAAACCCGCCTCTTTTGGAAGCTTGAACTTTTTACGAATTGAAAACTTTTTAGTTGCCCCAACCGCTTCTTCGGCGGTACCGCGATTTAAAGCTCGCGATAAACTTTTTTTGAGATATTTAAATCTCTAATAAAATGATCCACGCACAGCTTCCGCTACGCGTGCCTTGTTACGACTTCTTCCATGTCACCAAGTTTACCCTAATACTGCCGAAGCAGAACGTTAGGTACTCCTGGCTCCCTTGAAGTGACGGGCGGTGAGTACAGGACTCGAGAACGTATTCACCGCGGCATAGCTGATCCGCGATTACTAGCGATTCCGACTTCATGAAGGCGAGTTGCAGCCTTCAATCTGAACTGAGGCCATTTTTGATGGGATTAGCTCCATCTTGCGATTTGGCGACCCATTGTATTGGCCATTGTAGCACGAGTGTTGCCCAGGGCATCAGAGGGCCATGCTGATTTGACGTCATCCTCACCTTCCTCCCCAAAAAAGGGGCAGTTTCCTGCGACACATATAACGCAGAATAAGGGTTGCGCTCGTTACCCCACTTAAGGGAACATTTCAAAACACGAGCTGACGACAACCATGCAGCACCTGTTCAACTGTCCTTGAGAGACTACTCTCCTTTCGGAAAGTATTCAGTTGAATTTCAAGCCCTGGTAAGGTTCCTCGCTTACTGTCGAATTAAACCTCATGCTCCACCGCTTGTGCGAGTCCCCGTCTATTCCTTTGAGTTTTAGCCTTGCGGCCGTACTTCCCAGGCGGTCGACTTAACGCGTTAGCTTCGCCACCCCGAGGGTCGATACTCGAGATAGCTAGTCGACATAGTTTAGGGCGTGGACTACAAGGGTATCTAATCCTTTTTGCTCCCCACGCTTTCGTGCCTCAGAGTCAGTAATGCGCCAGTCAAATGCCTTCGCCTTTGGTATTCCCCATGATATCAACGGATTTCACCCCTACACCATGAGTTCTATTGACCTCTCGCACACTCTAGATTTTCAGTATTCAATGCGGCTCCACCGTTAAGCGATGGAATTTAACACCAAACTTAAAAATCCTCCTACACACTCTTTACGCCCAATAAATCCGGATAACGCTTGTGGCCTTCGTATTACCGCGGCTGCTGGCACGAAGTTTGCAGCCACTTATTCCTACAGTACCATCAATAACTTTTTCCTGTAGAAAAGCAGTTTACAATCCTAAGACCTTCATCCTGCACGCGGCGTCGCTCGGTCAGGCTTGCGCCCATTGCCGAATATTCTCGACTGCTGCCTCCCGTAGGAGTATAGCCCGTGTCTCAGTGCTATCGTTGGGGATCAGCCTCTCAGCCCCCCTACCGGTCATAGTCTTGGTGAGCCATTACCTCGCCAACTAACTGATCGGACCTAGGCCAATCTCAAAGCGTCTTGCGACTTTACTCTTGCGAGACTATCAGAAATTACCTCCGCTTTCGCGGAGCTATGTCTGACTTTGAGGTATGTACCAAGGTGTTACTAACCCGTTTGCCACTAAACAATCATTGATATAATCACAAATTGTTCCGTACGACTTGCATGCCTTATCCACGCCGCCAGCGTTCATCCTGGACCAGGATCAAATCCTCTAAATAAAATTTATCTTGAAGATAAATTAAACCTTTTACGGTTTAAAGATCCAACACAGACTCTGCATAAAATAAATCTTATGCCACACATTTTGGGTCCGACCTTAGTGATAAATCTGTGTATTTGGGACAACTAAAAAACTTTCAATTATTTTCGTATTATTGTTCGTATTATTATTTTTCTTGGACTCGCGTTCGCCAATTGGCGAACACGATATTGCGTAATTTACTAATTACTAATTTTCCCGGTATTAAATTATCAAGCGAGCGAGTATTATTTTTTGTGAAAATAATACACCTGCTTCGACTTCTTTATTTTTAATTAACGAAATCGGAGCAGATGTACTAAAACTCATTATTCACTTTTGGGCTTAAGGTTGATTTTTCTCCCTAAGCGGTGCGTTCTTTCCCATATCTTTATTACATATATAATATATGAATAAATAACCTAATGTCAATACGATTAAGTATTAAGAATACCCAACCCGATAAGAGGCGTCAAACTTGATATATTCAATAACTTGTGTATAATATTCCTATTATGAAACCAGACATTCATCCCGAATATTTCCCGAAAGCAAAGATTAAATGCGCCTGTGGAGCGCATTTTGAAGCTGGCGCCACCAAGCCGGAAATCCAGGTTGAAATCTGCTCCAAGTGCCATCCCTTTTTCACCGGCAAAGAAAAGCTTATAGATACCGCCGGTAAAGTTGAGAAATTCAAAGCGCGCAGAGCCAAAGCCGAAGCCGCTCCGAAAATCGTCAAGAAAGCCAGAGTTAAAAAGAACAAGAAATAACTCGCTTGAGTTATTTAAGGCTGGTGGTTAGCCACTGGTTTTTATTTGGGTTAAAATAAAATTATCAAATGGTTCAGAAACTTATTTTAGAAATACGAGCCGGGGCGGGCGGAGACGAAGCCGCTATTTTCGCCGGCGAAATGGTAAGAATGTATCAGAAATATGCCGCCAAACGCGGATGGGGTTTTTCCGTTCTTGATTCCAGCCCCACAACTCTAGGCGGATATAAAAATTTAATGGCACAAATAAAAGGAGAAAATGCTTATGAAGATTTAAAAAACGAATCGGGAGTCCATCGCGTCCAACGGGTTCCCAAAACCGAAAAATCCGGCCGAGTTCATACCTCAACCATTTCCGTCGCAATTCTTCCCGAAGTTGAACCGAAACAAGTTAATATAAACAATAGCGATTTGGAAATTACTACTTTCCGCTCCTCCGGTCCGGGCGGACAAAATGTCCAGAAAGTGGAAACCGGCGTGAGAATACTGCATAGGCCAACCGGCGTTGTCGTTACCTCTCAAAATGAACGTTCCCAGTTTCAAAACAAAGAAAACGCCATGACAGCTCTGCGCTCTAAAATATACGAAGCCCAAAGAAGCATGGAATTCGCAAAACTTGGCGCTGAACGCCGCGAACAAATCGGCACCGCCGACCGTTCCGAAAAAATGAGAACTTATAACTTCCCCGACGATCGCATCACCGACCACCGAGTCGGAAAAAAGTTCCACAATATAGAAAAAATCCTAGAAGGAGATATGGATCCGATCGTTAATGCCTTCAAAAAACAGCAAACCCCCTCCTAAAAATCTGTATAGTATATGCTAATATTAGCATATACTATACAAAGTTTTTTGTTATTTCGTCGCATTATAAATGGCTCTTATTTCATCAAGAGAAAGAGCGCGGTTGTAAACACGGACATCGTCAATCAGTCCGTCAAAAAATCCCGAATAAAAACCACTGACATAAGCTCCGATTCTAAAATTTAAAGCTGTTGCTTTTATTGAGCTTACTGGAGAATTATTCGCACCCGCTGAAATACCATTTACATAAAACAGATAAGTTTTCCCGTCATATACAGTCAAAAGATGATTCCATGTTCCCAAAGAAATTGCCGGTGTGCTTTGAAGATTGCTCGTGGTGGAACCATTATCAATTCTGCCATATCCTTGTCCGCCCTCAGCCGAACTTTCAGTAATTAATAAATATCCCCCTGTTTGATAATTGTATTTATGGATAATATCGTTATGATGCCCGACATTTGTATCTATATAAACCCAAGCAGACAAAGTCATAGCGCTTCCCGCCAAGTCCAAAGTATTTGAGTCCAAAGCTTGCACATAATCATCAGACCCGTTGAACTGTCCAGCATAAGTATCTACTTTTCCTGAAGCATAGTGAGATCCCGTACCCGCCCATGTTCCGTTGTTTCCATTCCCGCTGGAATCGTAGGCGCTTCCGCCCGCGCCTTCTTCAAAATTCCAATATCCGACCAAACCTAAATCTCTAAGTGGCGGAGTTAGGTCTGTGTGTGTTCCAACCTGATAAACCCCTGGCAACATTCCGCCATCATTTATGGCTGCATCATGTTTTTCTTCCGATTCAAGTTTGGCCGTAATTTCCCAAGAACCGCCGGTAACATAAGTATAATAAAGCCCCCCTGAAGCGGTATTCGTCGGATCCACCGGCAAAGAAGCGATTTTCACTCCGTAAGTTGAAGCCGTGGACAAATCCACCGGCACCCAGCCCGTGCCGTCTATATTTCTGTAATTTAAAGCTGTTTTACAAGAATAAGCCCAGCCGGTCGGAAGAATCGGCAAAGCGGCATGGCTGGCGCAAGTAGTAGAAGCGTCGTCCGGAAGAGAAACATAAACCGTATTGGCGCTTCCAGTAGAAGAACCTCCGAAGGATCCATAAAGAGAAACCGCCTGATTAATAGTTTGAACATCAGTCAAGCGCTTGCTGTCGCGCGCCTGCTTTAATGCCTGATCCGGCCTTAAAACAAAAACCGCCACTGCCGCTAATATTGCCAATAATCCCAAAACAATCAGCATTTCAACCAAAGAAAACGAAGATTGAGAACGTATAAAATTAATTTCTTTGCGAAATTTATTTCCCAATCTTTTTTTCATTTTGTTTTAGCTGTTTAAAACATCTATATCCGATTGAAACTGCTTGGCGTGCTCAACAACCGCTCGTCCATAAACGCTAGTGCAAACATAACGATTCCAATTCGCTCCACAATAATATTTCGCCGCCGCTGTCCGTTCGTTTGTTTTCGCTCCCGCGTCTTTCAGATAAAGCGCCGTTGCCACGAACGCGTCCGCGTTTCTCCACGGCGAAGGCGGATTGCTGCCCGTTACCGCGGCAATTCTGTTTTTATACATATTCCAAGTTGAAGGAATAAATTGCGCCGGTCCCATTGCTCCTCCGTAAGCGCCGTCTTTGTTCGCGCAAGAAACCATCATTGAATCAGGATTCAACTTTAAACTAGAACACAATTCCAAAAATATCGGAATATCTCTTGTTGGATGCATCGCCGTTTTATAGCTGCATTTCCCGACGTTCTGACCGAGCGCCGATTCCCTGTCCAACACCGCTAAAATTAAAGCCGCTCTGATACCCGTCGCCTGCTCGGCAAATTTCGCAAATTTGTAGGCCTCGTCAAAAGTCATTTCTCCTCCGCCAAGCATTTCGAAAATCCTGCTCCTTATCTGCGCCGCGGTTTTTTGCGTTTCTTTTACCAATTCCTGATATTTTGATTCTTGTCCCTTTGTTTCCTTCAACAGATTGTCTTTTTCGCTTTTGGTATTGCTCAAAGAACCTTTTTGGGAAGTCTGAGCCAATTTCAAAGACGCGGCATCTTCTTTTTTAACGATTAACTGTTCTTTTTTGTCGATTAAATCCACGCGCAAATCGGTTATCTTTTGTAAAGTGGTTTTAATGTTGTCCTGGACATCTATCAAATTATTTACGTCCGTAAAAAAATCCGACAATTTCGGCTTGCTTAAAAGTATTTCCAGCATTCCCAGATTGTCGCTCTCATAAATTTCCTGCAAAGAATTGGATAAAATCCTTTTGTTTTTTTCTATTTCCGTTTCCGTAACGACAATTTTTCCCTGAGTGTCTTTTATTTCCCCGTCCAATTTGGATAAAGTAAGATTTATCGCTTTGATTTGGAGATTAATTTTGGCGATTTTACTGTCCAAACTTTTAATATCCTTCTGCAAGGTGCTGCCCTGGCTTCGGTATTCATCGGCAGTTTTCTGATATTCGTCTATTTGCGCTTCCAATTGTTCCAGCTGCTTTTCAAGCTCGGCCCTTTGGGCGTCGCTTTCCACCGCATTTGCAACAAGTCCTCCAAACAAAACAATTGCCGTTAAAACGGCTCCAAAAAAGATTAAAATTCGAGGCGTTGTCCTCATTTGGTTATTATAACAGACAAAAACTATTTTTTGGGAGGAGTTTTGGCTTCAGCGGCTGGAGCTTGCTGCTCGGCGGGAGCGGCAGCCTTTGTAGCTTCTCTTTCAGCTTTTTTCTCTTCGGATTCAACTTTAACTTCCTCAACTTTAGCTGCACCTTCCTGCTGCATCGCCAGCTCTTCTTCTTCCGTAACCTTGGCGGAAATAGTCGCGACAACCGTATTGAGAGGAATTTCCGGCTTAACGGAAGACGCCATTTTTAAATCGCTGATATGGATATTTTGGCCTATATCGGCTAATTTCGTTAAATCAACTTTAAAACTATGCGGGATGTCAGCCGGCAAAGCTTCAACTTCAATTTCATGCAAAACTTTGACCAATACTCCGTTCTTTTCTTTTACGCCCGGCGCCACGCCTTCAAATTCCAAAGGAACTTTAACTTTAATTTTTTCATCCATTCTGACCTGATAAAAATCAATATTTATAAAATCTCCGCTCAAATAATCATAAGCCACATCGTGTATTAAAACCGGATGCTTCTTTCCCTCAACCATTAAATCAATAACAGTGTTTTCTCCGGCAGCTTTAAAAACTTTATTGAAATCTTTTTTGGGCACGCTTAAATGGAGGTTCTTTAACCCCTTTCCGTAAAGTTCCGCCGGAACAAGCCCTTGCTTCAGCAAGCTATTCGTTTTCTTACCCAATATTTCCCTCTTTTGAACCTGTAATTCCATAGGTGTTTTATTATATCAGCTTATCGAATAATTTCAAGCGCTGCGCCACCACCTTTCTTATCTCCTCAACAGCTTCAGGCAAAATCTTATAAGGCGCGATTTCCTGCGGATTATCTTTTAATCCTTCTTCAATTCCCTTTCTCCAGGCAAGGCGAATTTCCGTATTTATATGTATAATGGAAATTCCCGCATCAATGGCCGCGGAAAAATCCTCGTCGCTGATTCCCGAACCTCCGTGCAAAACCAGCGGCACCCCCGCAGCTTCCCGAATTTTTCTGATTTTTTCAATGTCCAATTTGGGATTTCCTCCCGCAATAATTCCGTGGATATTGCCCACGGCCGGAGCCAGCAAATCAACTCCCGTTTCTTTAACGAACCGCGCCGCCTGTTCAGGCGTAGTCAAATCTTCCGGCTTAATGGAAACTCCTTCGGGCATTCCCTCGTAAACTTTCGACGAAACTCCGATATATCCTAGCTCTCCCTCAATCAGCACATTGGGATTTACCGATCTGATATATTCGACTACTTCTTTCGTATTTTTAATATTTTCTTCAAGAGGCAATTTCCCGGCATCAAACAAAATCGCGTCATAGCCTGCCGTCACCGCTTTCCTGACCTCCTCGATCGAATGCGTATGATCGGAATTCAAAAAAATAGGAAAGTTATGTTCTTGCCTCAGGCTTTTCACCAAAGCTACAACCTGTTCCCTATCGACAAAATTTGCCTCTCCTTCGGAGGTACCGATGATTATCGGAACATTCAATTCCTGCGCCGCCTCAAAAATCGCTTTTAACGCGACGAGATCGGAAATATTAAAATGTCCGATGGCAACTTTTTTCTGCTCTGCAGATTTTATCGCTTCTCTCAGATTGACCATATTTGCAATTAATATTAGCTTTGAAGATCGATTAACCCGACGGCTTGCTTAACTTTTTTTACCACATCATCAAGTTTCCAGCTTGTTTTCACCAGATAAAAAGCCGGCTCATATTTTACCACCGCCTTCATTATTTCATCGTCAGCATTTAAATTGGTAAGCAAAACAATGACCGCTTTCTCCCCCCAGACATCCGCCCTTAATTCTTTAAGCATATCCAAGCCGCCCATCTTGGGCATAAGGATATCCAACAAAATAATGTCGGGATGTTTTTTAAGCGCCGTTTTAAGACCGGCCTTGCCGTTTTTTTCCGTAAAAACTTCAAAATTTTCCAGTTTGAATCTTTCTGCTAAAACATTCAAAAAGGAATCCTCATCATCAACAATAAGAATCTTTTTATTTTGATTACTATCCATATTTATTATATTAACACATAACTCTCACAAGCTATAGAATCAGTCCTTTGACGCCTTCTTTCTTTTCCATGCCTTGGATAGGAATGGAAACATAAAAAGTCGTTGTTTCGTTTTCCACGGAATTGAACCAAATTTTCCCGCCCGCGCTGTTAATAATCGATTTGACTATATAAAGACCTAATCCATTTCCTTCAGGATCAATCTCTCTTGCATTATCAGCCCTGAATAATTTAGTAAATATTTTGTCTTGCTGATTTTTCGGTATGCCGTAACCGGTATTCGACACTTCTATGGTAAAATTCTTTTCCTCCTTGCTTATTTTAACGCTTATCCTTCCGCCTTTTGTGGTATATTTTACGGCATTAGAAATAAGGTTCTGTAAAACCATTCGCATAATATTTAGGTCCGCATTAATATTCAATAAATTTTTCGAGTATTCTTTTTCTAATTTTATTTTT
>JAQURY010000003.1 GCA_028715395.1 Minisyncoccota bacterium | reverse complement strand
CATTCCCTTTCGCTCGCCGCTACTTAGGAAATCACTGTTGTTTTATATTCTTCTACTTACTGAGATGTTTCACTTCAGTAGATACGCGAACCGATTTTTTAAGTCGGAACAATTGCGGTTTACGCAATTAGGTTTTCCCATTCGGACATCTCCGGATCAAAGGTTGCTAAGCACCTCCCCGAAGCTTATCGCAGCTACGCCACGTCCTTCATCGCCATTTAATGCCAAGGCATCCACCATACGCCCTTAATTTGTGCGCAAAGCGCACGCTGACCTCTTAAGTCAGTATTTATTTTGTTGATTCCAAAACTTACGCTGATTCTTATCAATAAGTTTATGGAACGATTTATCCACATATAAATCTTAACTACCGCGCACAATTTTTCATGCGCGGGTTTTATTGACACACCTAGAAAATGCGAAACATTGTTGATATATCAATAAATGGAAAAAATATTTTTCCCAAACATTTTTTCCTATTTAGTTTGTCCGGTTTCCCGAACGCACATTTTCAAACTGCAGTCGCGCAACCGTTTCTATCCGCCACTCACAGATTTTTTAAATCATTTTAAAAAATTCAGAGGGGCCGATGGAATAAAAAACCGCGTCTTGCGCGGCTTGCTTCAAAGTCAATCAAAATTTACGAACCTGTCCCCGGGGCCGCGATTTCTATATGTAAAACGGTATTCATTTATGTAAGTACTATTATATACATTCAATAAAAGCTGTCAACCCCGCGCCTTTGTAAGAGTGTTGATAACAAAAACACCAGTAAATCCGCTCTTTTAAAGGCATGGGGTTAATGGCCTTATTCACGTCAAATCCCCCTAAAAACTAAAAAACCTTTGCCCTCACAGCAAAAGTTTTTTAGTTTAAAACGAAATCAAATCTTATTTATTGCCTTTCAATTCTTCGTGGACTTCTCTGATCATTTGAGCCGCTTCATCTTTACCGCCCAAGCCAAAAGCAAGGCCTCCGGCAATAGCGATCATGGCAATAATTCCGGTAATCAAGGTATTGATGATAGCTACCGCGATTCCCAATTCCGACAAAGCAGTCAGAAGTCCGAAAATCACGATTACCCATCTCGTCGCCGATCCCAAGAATTTCGCCATATGCAGCTTCGCGCCCATTACTGAAGCGCGCACTATTCGTCCAACAACATTTCCGGCGATCAGCGCAAAAACCATTATCAAGACCGCGGTTATAATGTTAGGCAAATACATAATGACGTCCCTCAAGAACGCAGACAAAGCGAAGAATCCAAGAATATCGGAAGTAGCCAATAAGACCACAACCAACAAGAACCAATAAACTAACTGGCCCATGAATTTTCCGGAATCCAAATTAATGTCAGCGCGCTTGGTATATTCTTCCAGCCCAAATTTTTTCAGCAAAGAATCAAGCTTTATGGCGGCGATAGCTTTCTCAACCGCATAAGCCAAAAACCAGGCAACAATCAATCCGGCGATAAAAACAATTATCGCGCCAACGAGAGACGGCAGCCAGCCGAATACTTGAGCCCACAAATTTTCAAAAGATGCTTTCAAAACATCTCCCCAAGTTTGAACAACCATTTATTTTTAATTTTTGAATTAATTAAAATAGCCGACCTTTTGCTTTAAAAAATAAAGCTTATGTTTATTATAACAAATTGGCAGGCCAGCCCAAACCAGCCATGTTAATAAATATTATTAGGAGGAAAAACGCTATTTTATTCCAAAATTGCTTTTCGGAATTTCGTATTTCTGAATAATCTGCTTATTCAAATCGATTCTTTTAAGAAAAATGATAATTTGCCCATCCGTAAAAACCGGCGCCCACCCCGGGTCAGCAATCCGTTTTATCAAAAATCCTTGCGCCCCTTCGCCGACATCGGTAACCGAAAAAACAATGGCGTTTAATTTATATTTTTCTTCCACCTGTTTCCATTTTTTTTCGTCATTTTGCATCGGTATATAAGTATTTTTGAAAAAATCCGCTCCGTATGCTTCGGGCCGATTATCGACAAAAACTTTTTCCTGCGGATATAAATGAAAAATTAAATATCCGCCGATATCGTAATCGTTGAATATCGGTCCTTTGATATTTTCTTTTTTGATAAAATCGGCGGCTGCGGAATTCCCCTGTTCCAATCCGATGCCCATCTGCCGCCAATCGGAAAAATTATATTGCCAGCTTCCGGAAATTGCCGCAATTAAAACTATCACAATCGCAGCCAGCGCCGACAAATCAATTGCCAAAGAATGCTCTTTGATTTCATTTTCAAAAGCTCTGCCGATATTGGTAGAAAGAATGGGCAAAGCAAAAAATCCGAGCAGCGCGATATTGCGCACCGCCAGCCAGGCCATGCCGACAAAAATAATTCCTACCATAAAATTTATCATCGCAAAATTTTTCTTTTTAAATAAAACCAGCAAAAAGCTAATCGCCAAAAGAGCCGTAACGGCTTTAAGAATATAAAAAGATGGCTGGCCCAAAAAGTTTTCTATAAACCAGACTGTCTGATTTTCATAAAGCGCGTAGCCGTAATCCCTGAATATATTGAAAGGCACAAGCGCTCCGGCAAGACCCGCGGGATTAACAAGGCAAGCCAAGGCGGTAAAGCTTAAAATATTGAATAATTTGCGGGATTGATCGCGCAAGTTTTCCACAATCAGGCTTCTTAGCAAAAATACCCCGATTAAAAGCGGCCCCAAAAAGAAATATATATGAAGATTCACCCAAAAAATCTGCAAAACCGGCAGAACAAGAAGCTGGCGGTAAGAAATAATTCCATCCCTGAATCCCCATAAAACAAGAAGGAATATTCCCGCGAATAAATAGCTGAATGTCTCCGGCCGGATTTCAATCCGCGACGCCATAAGGCCGATAGCTGGCAGAGCCACCAATCCGGCAACCCCCATTCCCACCCTTCTGTACGCAACTCTGAAAAATATCAGAAATGTCAGTAAACTTAAAATTATAAAAAATATTGAAAGGCCCGAAAATCCAAAATATTTGTATGCCAGATAAAATACGGCTCCGCTCGCCCAATGATGATTTATGGTCGGATAATCCGGCTGGGTATAAGAATATAAATTAGTTTCATTGACGGAAAAATTCTGGAAAAATTCCTGCCCGTTTTTCAAATGCCGCCCCAAATCCGCCGTTATCAGATTTGTTTTGTGCGTCAGAAAAAATCCATAAAAAACCAGCAAGAGAACGGGTATTAAAATGGTTATTTTTTTGGCTGTTGCCATTTTTTAATTATATCTGAAAAATCCGTGGTGGACCTAGGGAGAATCGAACTCCCGCCTCAGCAATGCGAATGCCGCGTAATACCACTTTACTATAGGCCCATAATTAAAGAATATCTTAACTCTAATCTTTAAAAAACGCCAGAAATTCCAAAACTATCAAAACTAGCCAACCGGCCTGGAGAATAAACCATAATCTGATCTGCAATCTTTCCAATTGTTGAGTATGAGAAAATCCTAAATTTTCCGAAACTATTGAGTAAGCATCTTCTAAAGAATCCAATTTTTCTTTAATGGTCTGATGCCATTCGTGCAAACGAAGTTTCTTATGGAGTAAGTCATAAAAACGCGCAGAATACCAGTCGCCAATTAATTTTATATCCCTATCCATTGATTCAAACTCCGCAATGGCGCGGGAACGAATATCTATTACCTCTTTAAAGGCTTGATTTACTCCGCCAGCCCCAAGAATTAACGATTTAGGCTGTTCTTTTTTGATAAGCTTAACTATTTTTTGAGAGCGTTCATCCAAATCGCGATCTAAAATCCTGTGTTTAAGCAATTGATAATTCGCCAATTCGCAAAGTTCTAAATCTTCGCCGATTTCCGCGCCGTCCCTGTCAAAAATAAAAGCGCCATCCCAATCGATAATAGTAAGGTCTCCTTTTTCATATTTAAGCTGGAAAGACAAAGTATGCTGGATCTCCTGTTCCGCCAGCGATAATTTTTCCGACTTAAGCAATCCCGCAATTTTATTGGAATGTATTAAAAATTGTTCCGGATCTCCTTCATATTTAGAGACAACATATATGGCATATTCTTCGCTTAACTCTTCATTGCCGCCGTTTTTCTTTACATATTTGTAGCAGATGTCCAGCAATTTCGCTTTTATATCCAAAGTTCCATTAGCAAAAACGTCTTCTATATCAATCTCCGCCTCAACAAGCAAAACATCCGGCTGATAGAATTTTATTTTTACATCCACCTCTTTTCCGTTCAATTCGTCTTTTGTTTCTTTCAAAATTGACTGTACGGGAACGGACGCCTCAAAATAATGCGGAGCACTTTTAATAGCTGAAATCGTCAAAGCCTCACCCTTCTTCGGCTTTGAACTTTCCGCTAATACGAAGGAAATAATTTTATGCATATGCTAATTATATCTTAAAATTTGTCGGAGTGCTGGGAGTCGAACCCAGGCCGTATGCTCCCAAAGCATATATACTACCGTTATACTACACTCCGAAGAATTGAAATTATTTCAATAAAATAATATCATAGAATTGTCCGAAATCAATTTACGCCCCCATAGCTCAATGGATAGAGCAGTGCTCTTCTAAGGCATTGATGTGGGTTCGATTCCTGCTGGGGGCGCCAATTTAAAATCTCGAATTATCGCGGCAAAAGCCGCTTTTTGTTTTTCTGAAAATACTTGCTGCTCTAATAAATAATCAGCATAGCCACGCAAACAATCGCGTAAAGGAAAAAAGCGCCAAAAATAAACAATTCGTTGTAATTTTTACGATTAATAAGGAAAAATATAATCGGGGAAAAAATCAAAGACGGATTTGCTATGCCTTTATATTTGGTCAATAAAGCAACCAGCACCAATGCCAAGGCCGACATAAATCCGATAATTACCTTTCCTTTTTCCAAGCCAAAAACTACGGGGATAGTTTTTATGTTTTCGGCTTTGTCGCCTTCATAATCCTTAATGTCTCTTATATTAACAGCCATAGTAAATCCTATCAGCACCATCGCCAATATGTGCGGAGGGAAAAAAGATATTTTTTGAATCGGCGCCACCAAATAAAAACCTGCCATCATCGCCAGCAAAGCGTTGGCTCCCACCAATAAAGAAGACAAACCGAAAACTCTTTTGAAACGGAGCGGCGGAACCGAGTAAATAAAATAAACCGCCTGAAACATTAAAAATAAAATCAGCACCAGATAATTTGTCAGCGCGAATCCGGTGACAATAAATAAAAATAGAAAAGCGTTTATCATATTTTGCTGCTTAACCGTAAGAGTCCCCGCAATTAATGGCCTGTCCGGACTGCTGATGCCGTCGGTTTTCGTGTCATATATGTCATTGATGCCTACCGCCAGCCAAAAACTTAGCGCTATTGAAATGAAAAAAACCATGAATCCCAGAATATCAACAAAATTAAACAAATTTCCGGCCGGCAAAAATTGAAAACCGAGAGCGATGCCTATGATGCTTATAAATATGTAATAAATCGTTCTTTCCCAACGCAAATTTTTCCGCCAGGCATTAAAAGCCTGCTTGTTGCCCAAGTAAAAAAGCCAGGCGCTCTGGAAAACCAGCAACAGCCATCCTATGCGCGTCCCGAAAATATCAAGCTGCTGATCCATCAATAAAAACGGGTCTTGCGGCAAATCTTTCATAGTGTGAACTCCGTTAAGCAAGCTGGAAGAAAACATGTCGTGCAAAACTCCCCAAACGGGGAATCTCATGCCCATTTCCTGATAAGCCGCAAAAGACTCGCTTGATCCGAATAAAATGGCGAATATGCTCGGGAAAGTAAGATAGAAAAAGAAAATCGCGTAACAAATCAATATTCCCAAAATTACTTTTTTAATATTTTTGCTTTTAAGATAAACGAGATATCCGAAACCGGCCAAGATTATAAAAACTTCAAGCCTAATTCCATAATTAATTCCAGGATCAACAATTTTTCCGAAAAAAGCGAGGAAGTCGTAAAGCCCTTCTTTGAAATTGGAAAAAAAGACGTAAGCGATTCCCATGCCTTTGCCGCCCGTTACGATAAGGTCCGTTATTGGCGGGGTCATGATTATTGAAGAAAAAAGAACTACTAAATTTACCGATTTATTGAATTCCAACTTAACGAAACATATCGTTAGTATCATCAACGAAAGAAATATCGCGATAAAAAGAAGGGGGGCGTGCAAAAAAGTCGAGTAACCGGAAAAAAAATATCCCTGATAGCCGGGACTGGAATAGGCCTCCAAAAAAAGCCTGATGAAACTGACAGAAAACATCAAAAGCGCCGCCGAAGTCCAATTCACTTCCCTGTCTATCAATTTTTCTATTTTTTCCGTGAATTTATTTAGCTGATTTTTGATAAACATACGCATGCTTAATCCGCAAATTACAATTAAATTGTAACAGACAAAGCCTTGTAGTCAATTAACGCTTTTATCCGAATAATAACAGTTATTGAAGAAATTAAAGGTTTTGATTATAATAAAAAAGTTAAAAATGCCGCGGTAGCTCAGTGGTAGAGCGCAGCCCTGAAGAGGCTGGCGTCGAGTGTTCGATTCACTCCCGCGGCACCATTTATTGACTAATCTATATTCTTATATTAGATTTAATTTTTGTTATCCGGAGCGTAGCACAATAGGACCGACATTATGTTGGGTTCCGGCTCGGGCCGGAGCAGTGCGCGCGTCCTACAAGGCGCGAGATCTGCGTTCAAATCGCAGCGCTTCGAATGTTCTTTTAAATATTCTTATCAATAAAATATCCCCGCTAAAAGGGGTATTTTAATATTCTGATAATTTTTATCGTTAAAAGATTTTAAATTTTTCTTCCGTAATTTTGTCGAATTCCGCCATTTTCATGGAAAAAGATTCGTTTATGCTGTTAATTTCTTTAACCTCCTTATTCATATTTCCGACAAGCAGCTGAACATCCGATGAATCATAGCGGATATCTCCGGAAAATTTATATTCCAGAGTTTCAAGCAAGGCATTAAAATACGCGCCATAATTTACCATATGACTTATCAAAGAAACCTCTTCGCTGACGGCCGCAAAAGCGACATCGCTGGCTTCCTGAGGCTTAATATCTCTTATAAATTTGGCCATTATGGCCAGCCGTTCGTTCAGTTCCGTCGTTTTTTGATTTATTTTTTTAACTTGGCTTTGTTCGCTGTAAACCAAATCAAGCGCTCTGGAAAAATCATAATTTCTGTCCGCATTATTTATTTGGTTCAGAACATTTAAAGATTTTTCGGTTAAAGCGACAATTTCCGCGGCGGTCATAGAGGCGTCCGTTCTGGCTTGCCCAAAATTTTCAGGAATAACAATTTTTACCTGTAAATTTATGAAAATAAAATAAGCGATACATAGTCCCGCCAAGAACAAAGCCGCTATTCCTCCAATCGCTAATTTGTATTTAACTTGACCTATTTTCATTTAACTTTATTATATAATATAAATAGTTATAAAAGCTGTAGCGGACTTGTTCGCCTCTGGCGAGCTTACCCCGCAAAAGTTTAAAGATAATGGCGGGCTTGCCCGCCGAAGCGCAGCGTAGGCGGGTATCGTATAACGGTATTATGTTAGGTTTCCAACCTGAAGACACGGGTCCGACTCCCGTTACCCGCTCAAAATAAAAAACCCCTTAAGGGGTTTTTTATCTCAAGAATTTATTGGGATACGGTTTCGGGGGTTGTAGTTGCGTTTTTGTCCTTTCCATTCTCAGCAAAAGCCGCTTTCAAATCTGCTCTGACTTTTTCCATCGCCGCCTTGAAATCGCTGTTAGCTTTCTCTATAGCCTGCTTTTTTGCATCAACCAGAGTTTGAACCGAAGCGCTGACTTTTTCCAAAGCTTTTTTGTCGGCATTATATTTTTCTTGGGCCGCTTTTATGCTTTGGTTCATTGTTTGACGAACCGTTTCCGGAGCAACTCCGGCCGCACAATCGGTTTTGGCTTTTTCCAACGCCGCAGTTTTGGCATTATTCAGAGCCGCCACTGCCGCATCAGCCGCCACCTTTCTATTGGCAACCGCCTGGTCAACCCCTGCGCGAAAAGCGTTCATTGCCGCGTTAACTGCTGTCTTGCGGACCTCCATCGCGGTCTTCACCGCCGCCTGAAACGCCACTACTGCTTGTTTCTGAACATCAGTTTTCGCGTACGAATCCAATTTTGACAATTGGTTCGTCTTATTCTCTTCCGCTTTTTCACGTTTAGCTTCTATTTTTTTATCTCTGTTTTCCCTGTTTTCTTTCAATTTATTTTCTTTTTCGGTTTGTTTGTCCTTAATTTTCGCAAGACGGTCGGTGAAGCGCTGGGTTAATTCCGTTTTAACAGAAGTTATTTTGGTGCAAAAATTATTGGTTGCCTTCGGCGTTCCCGTCGCGGCATTGCCAGCTCCCAACATTTTTCCCAAAACAGCTGTCGGTAAAATTAAATTAACGCTAAATGCTATCCCGACAAAAGAAGCTAAAACTTTTTTAGTATTCATTTTCATTGTAGGATTGACCAAAATCACTAAGTTCTTGACTGTCCATCTGGACAAGCAATGCATCTCCGTCTTCTTCCGCAAAAACCGTGTTTTCCGAAACTAATTCCGCCATTATGTTGTCAACAACATCGTCTATTTTTTCAGCCGGTGTTGCGGGCGAAATTATATTCTGGACATATTGAGGCGCGCTCCCCCCGTACTGTGAAATTAAGAATACGGCGAGTACCGCCACAACCCCTATCGGAACAATCAATTTCCAGTTCATAATATTGTGAATTTGGCTCAAATTAATTAACCGACCTTTACGATATGAGCAACGATTAATTTCTTCGTTTGTGACATATTTTTCTGAAGAAATCTGATCTATAATTTTTTCTAAAACTTCTTTTGACGGTTCTATTTTATTTTTTTCTTTATTTAAAAAATCAATGGTTTCAAACATCTCCTGCAATTCGTTTTTGTTTTCCGGATATAAATTCAAAATCTCCTGAACGGACCTGCCTTGTTCTTGGAGCTTCAACGCTTCCATTAAAATATTTTCGCTGTTGTTTTTCATTTTTTTAAATGCTGTTTTAATAATTTGAGGGCTCTGCACTGAAGCTGCCTGACGGCCTCTTCATTTTTTCCCAATAATCCGGCTATTTCCTTATTTGTTAATTCGTTCATAAACTTCAAAATAATCACTTCTTGCTGCTCTTCAGACAGATTTTCCAAAGTCTTGTTTATTGCTCCCGCCGCCTCATCTCGCAACACCTCCGATTGAGTGTCTTCCGCGGCAGGCGTTTGTTCCATCGCCTCTTCCACGTCTTCCAATCTCACTTCTTTCTTTTTTCTCCAAAAATCAATAATTGAATTTCTGGCTATTGTAAAAAAATACGCAAGCGGCGATTTCCCCTTTTCGCGGAAACCGGAAACAGATTTATAAAATTTTAAAAAAACCGTTTGCGCCAAATCTTCCGAATCTCTTTTATTTTTCAACCGCAAATAGATATAGCGAAAAACCGGCTTGAAATACATATCATAAAGTTCCGCAAAGGCATTGTTGTCGCCTTTTTTCGCCAAATCCATCAGTAATTTCGGATTTTTCTCTGATTTGTTGCCTATCATTTATTTATAACGGACAAATTTGTTTTCCGTGACTTTTAATATAGAGGGCTGTTTTCTTTCTTATTTGCGCGCTTGGAAGCCACCCTTGCCAAAACGAACAGCAAGCTAGACAACCTATTTAAATAAGCAAAAATAATCGGATCAACTTTCTTTAATTTCAAAACACCTCTTTCGGCTCTTCTGGCAACGGCGCGGGCAAAGTCCAGCCAAGCCGACAATTCATTTTCTCCGGAAATTACAAAACCTCTTTGCTGCCCTATTTTTTTTGAATATAAATCAATGACTTTCTCCATTTTTTTGACGATATCTTTATCTGGTCTTGGAACCGATAACTTATAACTAAAAACTATTTTTGCTACGCTTGCCTGGATTAAAAATAAATTTTCCTGAATCACTTTAAGAATATTTTTAAAATCAGCCGGAGCTTTTTGGCTTCTTATTAAGCCAATCAAGCTGTTCAATTCGTCCAACTCGCCCATCGCCTCCATTCCCGCGGAAGTTTTCGCCATCGTTTGGTGGCACACAAAACTTTTTCCTTTGTCTCCCTTGCCGGTGTAATAAATACTCATATAAAAATTATATAATTTCCACGATTTTATTTTTCGCGGTCAGGCCAGAAACAATCCGCACGTGCGATATCCCTACATCAAAATATTCCGCTAGCGCTTCAAGAACGGCGTAATTCGCCCGGCTTTCCTTCGGCGGCTCTTTCACCGAAACCTTATAAACATTTCCGCCTAACGGCTCGATTTTCGTTTCCCTGGCGTTCGGTTTTACTTTAATGGTAATCCGCATTTATTCATTATAGAACAAAAAAGCCCTCCTCTGTTAAGATTTGGGCTTTTATATATTTATAATTTTTCTCCGCGTTTAATCTGTTTTACGATATCCAGCGCATCGACTATTTCAAAATCAAGACGGTCCCATTTTTTCAAGCCGAACGTAATGGATCCGTTTTTCAATCCCTCGATTGTGCGGTTTTCCGCGCGCACAGCGACCACGAAATAATCTCCCGCCGGAATCATGGCGTCAACAAGCGACTGAAAAGCTTTTTCCTTGACCATGTCGTTAATTGACGCAACCCTGCCGTATGACGCCTGCATGCCGGCATTATAGCCTTCGGACCAGCCGAGAGAACGCGATTTCTTTGCCTCCGCCAAGCCGGCCAAATAGACCGCGAGAATCAAAACCACAACGAAGCTCGTGAGATACGTCCGTCTCAGTCCCGCCGGCTCTCTTGCAAAAGCCGCGCCCAGCCCCGAAGCTATCAATGCTCCGGCACACATTGCCGTTAACACATCCATAATCCCTCCTTCAATATTAAATTTTTAAAATTGCGCTAAATTATTTAGCTTTCATACGATACAATAAAAGAAAAAGTTTGACAATGTCGGAAAAAATCGCTAAAGTTTAATCAGAATTTTTCCAAAATAAAGGAGGTGATGAAAATGATTTGTCCCAACTGCATGGGAGACATGATTCTTTTGCCGCCACTGGACCAAGGCCAGAAAAAAACCTGGCATAGCTGCAAAAGATGCAATGTTGTATTCGAGTTTAAAAATGGAAAATTTTCCGTTTCCAAACTGAGCTATGCCGAACATATGGCTAAAGCCGAATACATCAGGCAAAAAATCATGAACTGCCAAAATCACGGACACTTCAACCATTTTAGTAATCCTCAAAAATAAAAACCGTCCTTCAATAAGCTTGGGGCGGTTTTTTATTTTGAGCCAGCGAAGGGACTTGAACCCCCGACCTTTCCCTTACGAAGGGACTGCTCTACCACTGAGCTACGCTGGCGAGCGGGATACGAGAATCGAACTCGCCTCTCGACCTTGGGAAGGTCGCATATTACCACTATACTAATCCCGCAAACTATTTTAAGGCAACATCCCCGTCTTTCCAGGCAAAACTGCTAAGCAAAATAGTAACTTTTGAGTTTTTCTTCGCTTCGGACAGCCATGCATTAAAATCTCCGCCGCCCAAAAAAATCCTGTCTTCCACTATCTCGCGGTACGCCTGCGGATATAAAACATATCTTGAAAAATCTCCGAGGCTTATTCCATAAACTTCTTCCGCCATGTCTTTCGCGCCAGCCTGGCTAAGAACATCATTAACTTTTTTATCGGCAATACCCGATAAATCTTTGCCGACCAGTTCTTTCGCTTTGTCATAAATTATATTGTCCTCTATCAGCTGGCTGATCATGCCTCTTTTTATTTCTTTCAAAACTTCGGGCGTATTTAAATCTTCGCTGGAACCGTTAATCGTATTAAGCGCGTGAAAATATCGCAACGCCACATCGCCGTTCTTTTTAACTGCTGCCGCGCTTATGATATCGGAACCGACAATCGCAACGGGATAATATCCCTGGCTTATCAGAAATCCGATTCCGGCAATAACCACTACCGTTATGGCGATAATTTTTTTAAATTTCATTTTATTGGGTTGTTGCGGCCTTCGGCGGCAGCACAATAATTAATTTTTCGCCGGGATTTTTAAGATTGGATTCGCTTTTCAGTTCTTTTTCAAGATTTTCCGGATTGGAAAAATATTCCAAGTCCGCCTGCAATAAAGCGTTTTCTTTTGAAATATCTTCGATTTCTTTTGTGAGGCTTAAGGCGGTTTCCCTAAGTTCCGCATTCTGGATATAAAGGCGATAAATCTGCACCCCTACGGCGATTATAATAATGATTGCAAATATGACCGCGACAGCTCTCATTTTTCTATAATAACACTGCTTTTATTTTTTGAGGAGTTCTTTGAAAACTCTTGCCGGAATATCAATTTTAGTTTTAGTGCCCCTCTCCTCAAGCCTTTCTTTGCCCCTCTTCTGCTTTTTCCAAAGCTTCATTTTTCTAGTCACGTCACCGCCGGTTTTTCCGAAATTCCCAAGTATTTTTTTCATCGCCGGAATCGTCTCTCTGGCGATAATTCTTCCGTCGCTGACCGCCTGAATGGCCTGGGAAAATTGCTGCTTCGGCAAAAGATCTTTCAATCGTTCAACCGTTTTTCTCGCTTCCCGTTCCACATCCTCTCTGTGAACAATTCTCGTCAGACCGCCGACATCATGTTCGGCAACCAAAACCCCCAGCTTGGCAACTTCAGCTTTTTTGAAATCGGAGATTTCATAGCTCAAAGACGCGTAACCGGCGGAAACGGATTTCAACCTGTCGTCAAAATCCCTGATTAAATCCGCCAGCGGCAAAGACGCGGAAATTAAAACCGTTTTGCCGATGGATTGAGTGGTTAAATCTCTCAGATAAAAAACGTTCTGCAGGCTCATCACTGCGCCCAAGTATTGCGACGGCACTAAAATTTCCGCCTTGGCAATCGGCTCCATTACCTCCAAATAATCATCGGGAAATTCTTTCGGATTGGTAATCAAAACCCAATTTCCATTTCTTAATTTAACTTTATAAGAAACCGACGGGAAGCTATGGACCGTTCTGATGTTAAATTCTTTTTCCAGACGCTCGGCGGTAATTTCAAAATGCAATCTTCCCAAAAATCCGGCCTTAACGCCTCTGCCCAAAAATTCATTCGTGTCCGGCTCAAACTTCAGCGCCCAGTCGTTTAGCCGCAATTTTTCCATGGCGCTTTTTAATGTTTCATAATTGTCGGCTTCTTCCGGATAAAATGAAACGAAAACCACCGGCTGGGCGTCTTTGTATCCGGGCAAGGCGAGATTCTTGTCAAAATCTTTAACAGATGTAACAGTGTCGCCGATTTTCAGGACTTCCGGATTTTTTAATCCGGTAGCAATATATCCTATCTGCCCGTTTCCTATTGTTTTATCGACTTTCAGCTCGGGAGAAAAATGCCCCAGTTCTTTTATTTTAAATTTCGCGCCGGAAGCGATAAACATCGCCTCTTCATATTCTTTAATTTCTCCGCCGAATACCCGGACCTCCGCGACAATTCCTTTGTGCTCGTGATAAAAAGAATCAAACACCAGCGCCTGAAATATATTTTCATTCGGTCCGCTGTCGGGCGGAGGAACCTGTTCGATTACCGCTTCCAATAATTCTTTTACGCCAGCTCCGCTTTTTCCCGAAACCCTGAAAATTTCTTCTTCGGAGACGCCGATTAATTCCGCCGTGTTTTTTATAATTTCCTCAATTCCGGAAATATTCAAATCCACCTTATTGACCGCGCCGATAATTTTCAACCCGGCTTTTTTCGCGTTGTGAAAATTCGCCAATGTCTGCGCTTGAATTCCCTGCGTCACATCAACCAAAAGAATCGCGCCCTCAACGGCTTCCAGCGCCCGCGAAACTTCATATTGAAAATCGCTGTGCCCCGGAGTATCAATCAAGTTTAGGACATAATCTTTGCCGCCAAAGGAATAATCCATTCTGACCGGAGTCATTTTAATGGTTATGCCGCGCTCCCTTTCGAGTTCCAACTGGTCCAGATATTGCTCTTTCATTTTTCTTTTTTCCACTGTGCCGGTAATTTCCAAAAGCCGGTCCGCTAAAGTGGATTTGCCATGGTCAACGTGGGCGATAATGCAAAAATTCCTGATATTATTCATGCTGTTTTACGATTTTTAATATTTTGTCGGTAAATTTTGATTTGGCGAATCTTTGCGCCGATTTTTCTATTTCTTTTCCGTCAAAAGACGAAAGCAAAAATCTTTTAACCGCCAGCGCCAAACTCTCCGGCGATTGGTCTTCAAAAAATATGCCCGTTGTTCCGCCCTTCACGATTTCCGCGGCTCCTCCTCCGTTAAAAGCAATGACGGGGGTTCCGCACGCCTGCGCTTCGGCCGCCACCAGGCCAAAATCTTCCACTTGCGGGAAAATCAGCGCTTCGGCCTCATTATATAATTTCCGCAATTCGCCTTCCGGAACAAAAGGAATAAAGTCTATCTTCGGCGAACGCACCAAGCTCTGGAGATTTTTCAGTTCCGGCCCGTCTCCCGTAATCAAAAGCGGCAAATTCAATTTATTGAACGCTTCAATTATCAAATCAAAACGCTTGTAATGCATCAGCCGGCCCGCCGCCAAAAAATATCCTTTGGGCCTGGAATTTTTTTCTTTATAAAATATTTTTGTATCAACGGGAGGATATAAAACTTCGGAATCGCGGCTGTAATAATCTTTTATTTTTCCGGAAATGTAATTTGAAACCGCTAAAATCTTGTCCGGCTTCTGCGCGGCCCTGAAATCCCAGTTGCGCAGATACCAAGACACCGGAGACGCCGCCAATTTCACGGCGGGATGCCAGTTGAAATATTTGTGGTATTCCCAGGCATAGCGGAGAGGAGTATAACAATAAAAAATATGGTATGACTCCGGATGAAAATTCATTCCTTTGGCGTATCCCGCGCTCGCGGACAAAATAACGTCGTATTCTTTTCCTATATTCATCTGCGAAGCCGCAAACGGCATCAGCGGAATAAACATTCTGTGGTTTCTCGCCACGAATTTTCTATTCAAAAAACTTGTGCCTTCTATTTTATTTTTAAAACGCCCGAGAGATTTTTCTTCATCATGAATAAGAGTAAAAATCGGCGCGTCCGGAAAAATCTCGCAAAGCGTTTCCAGAACTCTTTCGGCTCCGCCATATTGATTTAAGTAATCGTGGACCAGGGCGATTTTCATGATAATTTATATTATAATTGTATAATGCTTTATTCAATCTTGAAACGATTTTTGGACATTATCGGCTCCTTGCTCGGCCTTCTGATAATAACGCCTTTCACTCCTTTTATCGCCCTAGCCATAAAACTTGATTCCCGCGGACCGGTTTTCGTGAAACTTCCCCGCGTCAGCAAGGGTAAAACAATTATGGTCTATAAGTTCCGCTCCATGATAGCCAACGCTCAGCTCGCCAAGGAACATCTGAAAGAACAGAACGAAAGAAAAGACGGTCCTTTTTTCAAAATCAAAAAGGATCCGCGCGTGACCAGGGTGGGGAGATTTTTGAGAAAGCTCAAATTAGATGAATTTCCCCAGCTTTTTAACGTCCTGACGGGAAAATTGTCGCTGGTGGGACCGCGGCCGCACGAACCGGAGGAGGTGCTTAATTATCCTTTTGAATACCGCCATCTGACGCTTGCCAAAGCCGGCGCCACCGGCCTTTCCCAAGTCAGCGGAGCTTCCAATCTTCCCTTTTTAAAAGAATTGGAGCTGGATAATTATTATATAAACCGCCGATCGCTCTGGATGGATTTGAAAATAATTTTCAAAACAATTTTGATTTTATTAACAGACCCCAATGGAATATGATGTGCTATAATATATGTATAGATAACTCCCTATGTTTTTCAATAATAAAAATTCTCGCGGAGTAGTATTAGTTGAAATTTTGATTTACACCGCCATTCTTGGAGTGTCGGGCGCTTTGCTCGGCGGAATTTTTACCAATACACAAAGAATCAGTAATCGCCAGACCGCTTCAAATGAAGTTGTTTCTCAAATGAACTTCATTTCGCAAACTATTCAAAAATACGTCAGATCCTCTAGCTTGATTGACGTAGCTTCAACAACTTCGGAAACAATTCTGTCTTTACGCATGCAGGACGAAACCACGGGCTCAACTACAATTTACGCTTCCGGCGGAACAGTTTATATCCGCCAGGGAACCGCGGCTCCAGTGCCTCTTTCAAATGAAAAGGTAACTGTTTCTCAGTTGGAATTCACTAAAATTTCTTCGCCAAAAGCGCACGACTCCGTGCTGGTGGACATGACAGTAGAATATAATTCTGAAAATTCTCAATTAACATTTTCCAAAACATTAACTTCTATTATTGGAAGAGTTAACGCCGCGGTTTTTGATTCCGACTTGGTTCCCGGAGCGAACGACACTTACAGTTTGGGACTAACGACCCCGAGAGCGTGGAAAAACGCGTATTTTTCAGGAAATGTCGGGATAGGAACTGTTGCGCCTTCCGAAGGACTGCATATTTTAAATAAGGATGTATTAATAACGCAAGATAGCGGAGGAACCGGCGATACGGATGTAATCGTCAGTAGCTATTCCAATAAACCCGCCATAAGATTAAAGTACGGCGGTAGCGATGTGTTCAGTATTAAAAATGGCGGATACGGAGTGGATTTCGGAATTTATGAAGACAATTCAACTGCAAGACTTTACATAAAAGATGGCGGTAATGTCGGCATCGGAACGACAACTCCATTAACTGTTCTTTCTATGATTGGAGTTAAGGATGCAGCTACTTTAAGAATATCTTCCTCTGGTTCTTTCACCAACACTACCGGGGGCGATAATTTGGGCGCGATATCTTTTTTCTCCAATGAAGGCTCTAATGCGTCAAGTGTAGGAGAAATGTCTAGAATACAATCAATTTCCGGACCGGGAGACTGGGATGGCGGCGGCGGCACTCCCGGACATATCGCGTTTTTGACAACTCCATCAAATACACCCGGCAGTACTCCGACGGAAAAAATGAGAATAACAAATGCAGGCAACGTCGGCGTTGGAACTACAACACCGGCCAGTATACTTCACGTTGTCGGAACCACTCCGACCGTAACGATCGGTTCGGGTAATTCCGGCTCTACGGCAGGAAAATTAGTAGTAAACATGTATACCGCCGGGATGGCTAGACCGATTACACTTGATGCCGGCGCTAACCTTATTTCCCAGCCAAGTACTTTGGCTATTCAGGGCAATAATCTTACTCTGAAATATCACAATGGATCCGCTTATGCCGCCGGCGTAACGCTCGCCCAGACAAGCGGTTTTGTGGGCATTGGAACAACAACCCCTGTTGCTGCCCTTACGCTTGCAAGATCGGATCAAGACTCAATGCTTCGCATTATTGCCAGAGCGGAACAAAACATATATCACGTATCACTTTCGGAAAACTATGATCCAACAGCTTCATTCACAATAACTCAAAGAAGCAATGTAATTCTTCAATCTAATTTTGATGGAAGTAATATAGTTTTAATGCCATCCTCCGGCAATGTAGGTATTGGAACAACAGATACCGGTTCTTATAAATTACATGTAAATGGAAGCGTAAAAACAGAGGGGGTAGTACAATTCGGTTATACAAAAATATATGAAACCAATAGCGCTACTGGTCAAAGTTGCGACGACAGATGTAATGATTCTTATGTATCTGGACAATGCATTAAAGCTTTTACATATGAAGCTCAGCAACAGGCTAAGGCTTGCTCTACGACAGGTAATTCCGTATGCCTTTGCGCTGCAGGAAATTATTAATTTTTAAAATTATAACTTAAATTAAAATCAGGTCGAAAAATAAAAAATAAAAAATAAATGCTTAACACAAAAACAAGCCGCTCAATCGCTTTGGGCGCAACAATAATAATTTTGGCGATAATCATCGCCGTTTTAATCAATAAAGTCGGCTCCTGGAAATCCGAGAAAAAATACGCGGCAGTCCATCTTATAACGGGAGACACTTATTTCGGAGAATTGCATAAATTTCCCAGGATGAGCATGACCAATGTAGTCTACATAGAAGAAAATCAGGAAACCGGAGAATTAACTGTTAAGAAATTAACTGATTCCGTCTGGGCGCCGAAAGAACCGATTTACATTAATGACGAACAAGTGGAATTCTGGGCCTTCCTTCAGTCGGATAGCGATGTGGTAAAAGCCATAGAAGGAACCTTGCCCGTAGCCCCTGCCGCAACTCAGCCGACAACTCCTGCTCCCGCAAAGAAATAATAATCTCGAACTGAAATTAAAACTTTAAAAACACCCGCTCAAGCGGGTGTTTTTATTAATTCCAAATCTTAACTTTGTATAGTATATGCTAATATTAGCATATACTATACAAATATTATTTTGAGCATTTTTCTATAATAATCGGATTTTTGCCGTACTCCCCGGCCGCCAGATAGCCTATTCCGAAACTTACGGAAGCGATCAAAAACAGCAACAAGAACAAAATAACTTCGCGTTTCTTCAAAAAATCCCTTATATTTGACATCATTTATTTATTTTAATATAATTTAAAAACAATTAAAACGAAGCAAGAACTGCTTCAAATCAGATATGGCGCATACTAAATCACTAGGAACAACTAAAAACGCCCGCGACTCAGAAGCCAAACGCTTGGGAGTCAAAAAACAAGACGGCCAGCCGATAAGGCCAGGCGAAATTATACTCCGCCAGAGAGGTTCTAAATACGTCGCCGGAAAGAATGTTAAAGTAGGGGGAGACGATACTATTTATTCAATGAAAAGCGGCAAAGTGAAATTCCGCTCATCCAAAAAAACACGCTTTGACGGCTCAACAAGATATATCAAAATAGTCGATGTAATAACCGTTTAAAAAACTCCGCAATGCGGAGTTTTTTATTGCTGTTTGGCCGATATCATCTTATTCAATTCCTGAATAGCTCTATCTAATTGCGGGTCTTTTTTGTCTTTAATGTCCTGCTCTGTCATTTTAACTTCAATGTCCGGCTTCAACCCCGCTTCATCCAATACTTTACCGTCAGGCAAAAGCCATTGGGCGATGGTAATTTTAATCTCCGAACCGTCTTTCAAGGTTTGTAATTCCTGCACAGTCCCTTTTCCAAAACTGTTTTCGCCTATTAATTTAGCTTTTACATAATGACGCAAAGCTCCGGCTAAAATTTCCGATGCCGAAGCCGAACCCTTATTCATCAAAACAACCATAGGAATGTCTTTCAAGGCCGCATTGCCATTTGAATTAAATGGGGCTTCTTTGCCGCTCCTGAATTTTTCGGTAACGACGACATTTCCCCTGTCCACAAACCAGCCTGCAAGATTAACCGCCACCTCAAGATATCCGCCCGGATTATTTCTTAAATCCAAAATTATTCCCTTGCTCTGGCCGAAAAGCACGCTTATTGCCGATTTATAAAAAAGAAAAGATGCATTGTCATTAAATTGATACAGCTGAATATGAGCTATGTTGTTTTCCTTCATTTCCATCTTTAACGTCGGCACTTCGATTCTAGCCCTAGTTATGGTTATATCAACCGGCTTTTCGTTTCCGTTATGAAGAACAGTCAGCGTAACCTGAGTTCCTATTTCTCCTCGAATTTTTTTCACCGCTTCATTAACATCCAATCCTTCAATATTTTTATGATCAACTTCAATAATTTTATCTCCCGCCAATATTCCAGCTTTTTCCGCCGGGCTTTCCGCAAGAGGAGCAATCACCACCACCAAGCCGTCTTTCATTCCCAATTCTGCCCCCACGCCGCCGAAACTTCCCGTCACATCTTGTTCAAATTTTTTCGCGTCGGAAGGCGGCAAAAAATTAGTGTTGGGATCTCCGAGAGAATCTACCAATCCTTTTATTGCGCCATAAACCAAATCTTTGTCTTTCGCCTCCGCTCCTTTAATGTGCTCATCTTTTAATTTCTGCCAAACCTGCCAGAAAACGCCGAAATCGGCATTCTTCACCTGTTCGGCTTCAATATCTTTATTATCAACTCCTTTTACTATTATGGTTTGCGGATTGGTTACTCCCAGACGATAACCGGCATAATAAGACATTCCAATTGCGGACAACAAAACCGCAACCGTCAAAATTCCGGTAAGAAGAGATTTGTTTTTAACCGTAAAATTTTTGATAACTGCCAGCATCTTCATGTCTTTATAATTCTAATTGAAATATATTTTTTGTAAAACCGCATGCTCGGCGCCCGAAGAAGACAAAAAAGATTCCATTAAATCAAAACTTTCCGGAATAAAATTAAGCGGATTTTTCAGGGCATAATTTAATTCCGGCAGCTCTTCTTGGTTATTTTTCAATCTTGCCAAAGTTACGTGAACTTTAAACATTTTCCTTTCTTGCATAAAATTTACCCCCTTGTTAGCCAGTTCATCGGACAGTCTGTCTCTTAAAGGAGAAAGTAATTTTGAGGCTTCCAAAGTCCCGTTCAGCCAGATCATCCGGGGAGTCCGCTCGGAAGGGCCGTAGCCAATGTCCGAAAAAGTTACCGGCGGAGCTTCAAAATCCTCTGAAACGGCGGACATTGCGCCGATTATCCCATGAATGGCCGAATCCTCTTGATCTCCCAAAAAAATCAGGGTAATATGCCATGTTTCCGGATTCGCAAACTTAATTCCGGCTAGGCCGGGCAATTTATCGATTTCTTTTTTAATCCGGGATTTTATTTCATCCGGCAAATTTATAGATATAAACAAACGTCTCTGCATAAGTTATCATATATAAGATACCACAATGGAAAACATTAAAAAGCTGAATGATAATTATTTTGAGCTGCTTGAAGAACGCGGTAAACAATCAAAAGTCTATAAATCATATCAGGCCACGGGACTGATGCTGGCGGAAATTTTAAATGACAATTCCCACAAGGCGCTTTATATCAAGCTTTCAAAAATCCACAATTCCCAGTTTTTAATCGGATTGGCAAGAAAAATAGCCGAAAAAAAGGACATTAGAAACAGGGGTGCATACTTTATGAAAGTTTTAAAAGAAGAAAAAAATAAATAATTTAAATGAAAATATTCACAATAAACAATAAAAAAGAAGAAAAGTTTTTGAGGCAAAAAACTCGCGATTTTGATTTTTCAGAACATAATAAAAAAGAAATCCGCGATTTACTTCAGCAAATGCGCGAAATAATGAAAAGGGAAAATGGCATCGGGTTAAGCGCCAATCAAGTCGGGCTGGATATGAAAGTTTTCGTGGCAAAAGTCGGAGAAAAAGCATACGCGGTTTTTAATCCAAAAATAACAAAACTGTCGAAAGAAACATCTGTTTTGGAAGAAGGATGCTTAAGCGTGCCGGGATTTTTCGGCCCGGTGGAAAGGCCTGAAAAAATTACCATGGAGGGCAAGGACAACAACGGCAAAAAAATAAAAATTAAGGCCTGGGGACTTTTGGCGCGCGTCTTCCAGCATGAAACCGACCATCTTAACGGAATTTTGTTTATTGATAAGGCCAAAAAAATCTATCAAATAGAAGACGAATCAAAAGCTACATATAAATAATGAAAATAATACTTTTTGGATCGCCGGAATTCGCGGCCATAATATTGAAAAAATTAGTTGAAAGCGGGCATATGCCCGCGGCAGTTGTGTGCAATCCCGATCAGCCGGCAGGCAGAAAAAAAATAATGACCTCCCCGCCCGTTAAGCAGATTATCGAAAAAAATGAGTGGTCCATAAAAATACTTCAACCAAAAAAATTGAAAGAATCTGTTGATGACCTCAAAAAAATAGATGCTGACCTATTTATAGTGGCGTCATACGCCAAAATAATCTCGAAAGAAATAATTGAAATGCCGCGCCTCAAAACCATCGGAGTTCATCCCTCTCTTCTCCCTAAATACCGCGGCTCTTCGCCGATTCAAAGCGTTATTTTAAACGGAGAGAAAGAAACTGGCGTAGCAATTTATCTTATGGACGAAAAAATAGACAACGGGCCGATTATCACAAGCGATAAAATCAGGCTAAATGGCGATGAAAATTATGAATCTTTAAACGTTAAGCTTGCCGAACTTGGCGCTGAATTATTGCTGGAAATTTTGCCGGATTTTTCTTGTAAATTAAACGATTCCGCCCATAAAAAACCCGGACATTTGTGCGCTCCGATAAATCTTCAAACACAAGACCACAAACAAGCGACTTTTACGAAAAAATTCGCAACCGAAGACGGCAAGGTTGATTTAAAAAAAGATTCTCCGGGAATAATTTACAGAAAAATTAAAGCCCTGAATCCCGACCCGGGCGTATTTGCCATAGTAGAAGCCAACGGAAAACAAATCAGATTAAAAATTATCGACGCCGCCCTGAATAACGGATTTTTGGAAATCCTTAAAGTTCAGCCTGAAGGAAAAAAATTGATGGCTTATAAAGAATTTCTCGCTGGCCATAAACTTTCTTAAATCAGCGGTGTTTCGGCGTAACCCAAAAGCCAAGCTTGTGTTTTCCTCCAATCAATAAGCGCGTCTGCGCCTCCAGCGCCGGCAAACATCCGAACAACACGAGCGTTATTGGAGTTAAAAGCCATTCCAAAAAATACAAAATATAATTTTTTGTCTTAATTTTCTGAAAATAAAAAGACATCAGAATTAAGCTCAGGATTGCCGTGTTTATCACGCCGAAAGTTGCGATTGTCATTATCTCGCTGGTAATCTGCGGAAGCTTATAAGATAAAATAGTAACGTTAAAATTATTTCCTCCAATTAAAGTCGGCAGCCAACCGAGAGTCGCAATAACCAATGAGCTGGTAGCCCAAGAATGGTATCCCTCAACCAATTCAAAAATCCAATAAACTTTCTTTTTCCAGCTTATTAATTTGTTTTTAACGAATCCCGCAAGGACGTAAGCGACATTTTCCGCTCCATGGCCCCAGCGCCTTTGCTGTTTATAAATATTAATCATATTTTGCAAAAATGTGGGCGCGGCATTGGCATCCATGGAAATCGGGTATAAAAGAGGAACCGCTTCCCAATCGCCGTTGTAATGCAAAAAACACTGCCAAAAAATGCGCGAATCTTCCGAAACGATATCTTTCTGCCAGTAACCGACTTCGACCAGGGCTTTAAACGGCATGGAATGCGAAGAAAAGCTGGTCAGCCGCTCCGGACGCGCTTGCTGTATCATCTGCCAAAAAGTGGACTGAAAAGAAACCAGCCGCGCGAAAGGAGAAACTTTGTCGAAATTATTGGCGAAAATCGGAATCGGCTGGAAACTGGACCGCTGCGGATTCTTGCAGGTCAAAAAATTATAAATGAGACAAGCGAAATATTGCGGATAAACTTGCGTATCAACGTCAAAAATGGAAACTAATATTTTTTCGTAAGGAATGTTTAATTTATCTATAATTTCCCGCTTCACTTCCTGGATTGCCCATGTTTCATTTGATCCCTTTCCTATAATTTCATTTGGCAAGTCCGCCGGATGCGCCGTTATCATTAATTGCCCAAAGTATCCTGAAAATTCTTGTTTTATTTTTTCCGCCGTAATTTTCGCTTCATCTCCGGCTCTTTCCTCGGTAGCCAGAACTAAAATGAATTTTTTAAGGTCGTAATTGCATTTTCTAAGGCTTTCAAAAGATTCCCGCACGATCTCATACGGCTCTTTATACATCGGTAAAATAATCAAATGATTTATTTCGCGCCAATCATTTCTGTCAAGTTTTTCGGTTTCTTTAAGCCAGTCGATTTTCATGTTTTTGCGCATGGTTCTGAAAGAAGTCTGTAAAATTATAGTCAGATAAACCGCGCGAAAAAGCCAATAAGTATCAAAAAGAATAATGAAGTAAGCCACCCACACCGGCAAAAGCCAAGATAAAAGAACGGCAAGAATCAAAGTCGTCCAAGCCAGCGCGCCCGGAAGCATTTCAAATAATCTGGTCATAAGATAAACAATAAAATTATTATTCGATAATAGCAAATTATTCCATCCGCAAACGGCTTAAAACTTGGACTTTTCCGGAAAAATGTTATAATCTTTTAGGCAATATGGCGCTATCGTCTAGCCTGGCCTAGGACACCGGATTTTCATTCCGGTAACTCGGGTTCAAATCCCGATGGCGCTACCAAAATGAAGCCAAAAATAATTCTTGCAATTGAAACCAGCTGCGACGACACTTCCATTGCCGCCGTAAAATGTTCGGGATCTTTAACGAATCCGAAATTTGAAGTTCTGAAAAATATTGTTTCTTCTCAGATAAAAATCCACAGACCTTTCGGGGGCGTCGTTCCCAATCTCGCCAAACGCGAGCATATAAAAAATCTTCCAAAAATTTTAAAGCTGATTTCCAAAGATTTTGACGTTAAAAAAATAGATTATATCGCGGTTACGGTCGGGCCCGGCCTGGAACCGGCGCTCTGGACAGGCATAAGCTTCGCTCAAGAATTGGCGGCAAAATTGAAAAAACCGCTTGTCGGGGTAAACCACATGGAGGGCCATCTATATTCAAATTGGCTGGCTCCGGCTAAAAATTTTAAAAATCTTTTTCCGGCTATTTCAATTGTAGTCAGCGGAGGCCACACTATGCTTCTTTTGATGCAAAGCGCCGTTAAATGGAAAAAACTCGGCGAAACCATAGATGACGCCGCCGGCGAGGCCTTTGATAAAGTGGCGCGGATGCTGGAACTTCCCTATCCGGGAGGCCCGGAAATAGAAAAGGCGGCTTTGCGCGGCAATTCTGTTGCCGTCAAATTTCCCCGCCCATTATTAAGCTCGCCCAAAAATCCGCAAAAAAATTACGATTTCAGCTTTTCGGGATTAAAAACTTCCGTATTGTATTACATACGAGACCATTTCAATGAAAAAGATTTGAGAAATTTCAAAGACGATATTGCCGCTTCGTTTCAGCAGGCAGTTATTGATGTTTTAACCCAGAAAACTTTAAGCGCGGCAAAACAATTCAAAACCAAATCCGTAATGCTTTCCGGCGGCGTTTCAGCGAATAAAACCCTGCGGGAAATTATGCGCCACGCCGTTGAGCAATCCGGAAAAAAGTTTTTCGCGCCAAGCTTTGAATTCAACACCGACAATGCCGCCATGATTGCGGCCGCCGCATATTTTGATTTGCTGCAAAAAAAGCCTTCTTTAAAATTTGAGGCGGATTCAAATCTTACAATATAAAAAGCCCCGACTTGCGTCAGGGCTTTGTTTTTATGTCCTAAATTTTCATAATTCTCGCTACCGTATCGGTTTTGCAGTTTTTGGCGTCAATAATATTTTTCGCCAAATTCTTCGCCGCCGAATCGGTGAATTTCAGGCCCGTGGCGGTTGATACAACAACCACCCTGGATCCCGGATTTATTGTTTTTTCTTTCACGGCTTCGCGAAGTCCGGCCAGAGCTATGCCGGTCTGGGGGCAAACGAAAAATCCGTCTTTCCCGCAAACCGAAACAGCTTCATTTAAATCTCTTTCTGTGGCCGTTTTCATTCTTCCGTTCGAAGCAACGATTTCTCTCATGACTTTGTCGCGAGAAACCGGATCTCCTATTCGCGCAGCCGTAGCCGTTGTCTCTCTGACCGCAACCGGCGCGTAAAGCATTTTCCAGTATTCCAAGAATTCTTTGCTGTTTCTTTCTTGGGGCTTCCATGTTGCTCTCCCCCAGCTTTCAGCTAAAGGATTAGCAGCTAGCGATTGGCAGCCGAGAATTCTGCAATTGTTTTCTGCCATTTTTAAATCCAAAAGCAGTCTTCTGGCTTTTCCGATTGAAGAGCAATTGCTGCCGTTTCCCACCGGAACCACAAACCAATCGGGAAAATCCCAATTGAAAAACTGCGCCACCTGGAAAACTGTCGCCTGATGGCCTTCAATTCTCGCCGGATTCAAGGAATTCGCCGGATACACTCCGTATTTCTCGGTAAGTTCCCTCTGCACTTTCATGCAATCATCGAAACTTCCGGGCAGAGTTATCACGGTCGCGCCGTGAACCAATGGCTGAGCCAATTGCGCCGGCGTAACTTTGCCTCTAGGCAAAATCACAACACACTTCATTCCGGCAGCGGCAGCGTAAGCGGCGGCAGATGCCGATGTATCGCCGGTAGATGCGCAGCTTACGGCTTCTATTCCCGCGGCTTTCGCCACGGAAATCAGCACCGTCATTCCGAAATCCTTGAAAGATCCCGTCGGCGTCATGCCTTCGAGAATCAGCCAAAGCTCCAGATCTCCGCCAACCCATTCTTCCAAGTTTCTGCCCGCCTCAATTATCGGCACATTGCCTTCACTGAGGCTGACTACAAATCTTTTCGGCAGATAAGGCATTATTAATTCCTTATACCGCCAAACCCCGGAAATAGACTGATGAAGTTCCAGCCGTTCGTAAAAATCTTTTTTTAAAACGTACGGAAGCGGGCACTCCAAGTTGTGCTTAACATCATACAGTCCTCCGCATACACAGCGGAATTTCCTTTCTTCGAGAAGATCTTTTTTCCTCCCGCAAAGAATGCATTCCAGCCATGTCTGCGTCTTATTGAACAGTTTTTTCATTTCATCCTCCTCTAAAATTTTCAAAGAAAACTATTCCGCCAATATAATTGAAAATAAGCCTAAAATCAAATAAAATTAAGCAATATGAAGGAAATTCCAAAAGCCTACGACCCCAAGCAAGTTGAGGACAAAATATACCAAATGTGGGAGAAATCGGGCTATTTTAATCCCGACAATCTGCCCGGCAAGCGCAAAAAAACTTTTACCATGGCCGTGCCGCCCCCGAACGTTACGGGAGTTTTGCATATGGGCCACGCGCTTAACTCCACCATCCAGGATATTTTAATCCGCCGAAAAAGAATGCAAGGATATAAAACGCTCTGGATTCCGGGCACCGATCACGCCGGCATCGCCACGCAAAAAGTCGTGGAAAAAGATTTGCAAAAACAGGGAATCAAAAAACAGGATCTGGGACGGGAAAAATTCCTGGAAAAAATATGGGAGTGGAAAGAAAAGCACGGAAACATAATCCTCAAACAATTTAAAAAACTTGGCGCCTCGATGGATTGGTCGCGGACGCGGTTCACAATGGACGAAGGATATCAAAAAGCCGTCAATGAAGCGTTTAATCATTATTATAAAAAGGGATGGCTCTATAAAGCCGAACGGGTTGTTAATTGGTGCGTAAAATGCCAGACCAGCTTATCTGATTTGGAATTGGAATATAAAGAAGAAACCAACAAGCTCTGGTATATAAAATATCCTTTGGCTGACGACAAAAATAAATTTGTCATCGTCGCGACTACGCGCCCGGAAACAATGCTTGGAGATTCCGCTGTAGCAGTCAGCCCGAAAGACGAACGTTATAAAAAATTAATCGGCAAAAAAGTTTTATTGCCTTTGCAGAACCGGGAAATTCCAATAATCGCCGACGATGAAATCGATACGGCTTTCGGAACCGGCGCGGTCAAAGTAACCCCAGCGCACGATTTGGTTGATGCCCGTATCGGCGAAAAAAACAAATTGCCCATTTATAAAGTTATCGGACCGCTCGGAAGAATGACTGATGAGGCTGGAAAAGATTACGCCGGGCTCAAAGTTGAAGAATGCCGGAATAAAGTCGTTGAAGATCTGGAAAAGCAAAATTTGATAGAAAAAATCGAGGATTATAAGCATAATGTGGCTATCTGTTATCGCTGCGGCGGAGTGATTGAACCGATGCCAAGCTTGCAATGGTTTCTGAAAATGGACGAGCTCGCAAAATTGGCGGTTAAAGCTGTTAAATCCGGTGAAGTAAAATTCCATCCGGAAAATTGGGAGAAAACTTATATGGCCTGGCTGGAAAATGTCCGCGACTGGAACATTTCCCGCCAAATCTGGTGGGGACATAAAATTCCGATTGAAGGCGAAAATGACGTCTTGGACACATGGTTTTCTTCCGCGCTTTGGCCGTTCGCCACTTTGGGCTGGCCCGACAAATCAAAAGATTTGAAAGAGTTTTATCCGACACAGGTGCTTTCCACGGCGCGCGACATCATTAATCTCTGGGTAGCGCGAATGATTTTCTCGGGACTGGAATTCATAAAAGAAAAACCTTTTACGGACGTAATTATTCATGGAACAATTTTGGCCAAAGACGGACGCCGAATGTCCAAGTCGCTCGGCACAGGAATTGATCCCTTGGATTTGATTGAAAAATACGGCTCCGACGCCACGCGATTTGGTTTAATATGGCAATCTATGGGAAATCAGGATATTAAGTGGGACGAAACAGCGGTGATGGGAGGCAAAAAATTCGCCAATAAGCTGTGGAATATCGCGCGATTTATTTTGCAGCAAGAAATCAAATCCGAACCGGATATAAAAAACGACAGCGGCCTATTGGAAAAACTTGAACAAACTAAAAAAGCGGTTGGCGAACAGATCGACTCTTATGATTTCGGGCAAGCTCTCCATACTCTTTATGATTTCATCTGGCACGACCTCGCAGACAAATATATAGAAATGAGCAAAAACGACGAAAACCTTAAAGCCATAATTTCAAAAATCGTCCTGAAAGATATCCTCAAAATTCTCCACCCGTTTATGCCCCACATCACCGAAGAAATTTACCAAAATCTTCCGGATAAAGAAAAAGATTTATTAATGATTGAAGAATATTAATTTATGAGCATTGTAATCGCTTTAATTCTCGGACTTCTTCCCTCTTTGGCCTGGCTGGTTTTTTATCTGAAAGAAGATCCTCATCCTGAGCCAAAAAAAATAATTTTTTTGGTTTTCTTGGCGGGAATGATAAGCACTTTCATCGCTCTGGGATTCCAGATTGTAACCAATGACTGGGCAATAGATCACGGCATTGAAAAATACAGCGTTTTGTCCTTCTTGATGCTGGGAGTAATAGAAGAAATCCTGAAATTCGGCGCGGCCTGGATAGTAGCTCTGAAATTTAAGGATTATTTTGACGAACCGGTTGATGCGATGATTTATATGATTGTGGCAGCGCTCGGTTTTGCCGCCGTTGAAAACATCGCCGCAGCCGTCCAGATGAAAATGCCCGTAATAGAAACCACCTCTTTGAGATTTATCGGCGCCACTCTTCTCCATACTTTAAGCTCCGGTTTAATGGGTTATTATTGGGCCGTTTCCGTAATTAAAAATAAAAAATCTTTCCTGCTGATAGGACTTTTCGCGGCTACTGTGTTCCACACCATTTTCAATTCTCTAATAGTCCGCTATGAACCGCTGGTAATTCCGGTTTCATTCTTGATAATTTACGCCATGTTCATTCTTTATGACTTTGAGAAGTTAAAAAAACTGCAATAGTCATGGACAAATCCTACAAAATCTCCATTTCGGAAAAATCCGAAGTTCCGCAAAAACATGATTCGGAAATCGGACAGCTGACCATTGACGTCCATCAGACACCGGACGAAATTGTGATTGAATCAATGATTGCCGGAATTAATCCGGACGAACTGAGAATATCCGCCAATAAAGATTCCGTGACGATTAAAGGAGTGCGCGAAAGAAAACAAAAAGAAGAAAGAAAAAATTACCTGTATCAGGAAACTTATTACGGCGAATTCTCGCGGACCGTTTTTTTACCGGAAAAGGTCAGCGCCAAAAATGCCACAGCAGAATATGAAGACGGCGCCCTGACAATCCGTTTACCAAAAATAAAATAAAAAACCACCTGTAAATGGCGGTTTTTTAAAGCGGCTGATGGATATCCAAAGATTTTAAAACTTTAGAAGAAATAGATTGAAGAGCATGAAATAACTGAAACCAGCTCGTGTCTTGCTCCTCGTCCTGATCCGCATATTCCCATGCCGCTTCAAGCAAAGAAATATGTTTACTTTGGGCAAGGGGAACAATATCTTCTTTAATCAAAGCCAGCGCACCCTCATAGCCGGCTTTCTCCAAAGCAAACGCAAACTTTTCAATATCCACGGATACCTCCATTATTTTTTAATTTTCTAAACAAAGCATAGTTTAATCAATTTCTATTGTCAAAAATTGATGTTTCTTATAGTATGAAGGCGTTCTTTGATTTTAAAAAATACTGAAATCTGGAGGAAAAATGATCAGAATAGAAAAAGAAAATGTGCCTTGCTTTTACGATTTAAGCTGGCAACCTAAGCCGCCGGCGATTATTCTCAAAATCCACAAAGATTTGGCAAGCGAGATAAAGCCCATTCCCAATGATGCGCCCTTCGTTATAGGGTATCGGGCAGAGTTCGGGTTTACCAGCTTTATCGGCTCGTTCAATGAAAATCTTTTTGGGTTTAATGGGGCGCTTCAAAAACAAAAGCCGGACGGCGGAGAATTCATCAATTTTCTGGTTTGGATACCGAAACTCCAATGGTTTACGGGAAATATCTGTCCCGTATGTAATGGCAAAGGAAAGGATACTGAGCTTGAACTTGGCTGTATAAAATGCGGAGGAACGGGAAAAGAAAAAAAGTCCGACAGGGATTGGATAAACGCCAGGGCAATTTCGGCAAGTTTAAAATTATTCTTCATGGTAGCAAGCATGGTCACCTATGAAGAAAAATGGAGGAATACCGCCTGTAAAAATTCCCAATTACTGGAACTTACATTGGCAACAGGGAGAGAATTTTATGGAGGACAAATCCTCGGAAAAATCGGAAAACCATTCCATAAATTTCTATCGTCAATGGGGAAAAAAGAACTAGATGAACTGAACGCCACGACCTTCGCCGCTTATTCCCAGCTTTTCGAAAGTATCAGCAACCATGATCGATTTTTCTTTAGGTCCCATAATTACAATGGGCATCTCCATTTTGACTGCCCGGGAAACGCCTGCGGACTGGATTTTGAAGAAGAGGAATTTAGCGGCCATAACACGGACACGCCCGCTCAGCAGATTACTCTTTTAGCCGGTCTGGCAAAACTCTGCGACATGGCAAGAGAGACAGGAATTTAAAAAACAAAAAAGCACTATCATTCACGATAGTGCTTTTTATTTTAGCCAGCTTTCTTTTCCTTTAATATATTTTTTAATTCTTCTGAGCCCTTCTTTGATATCTTTCACATCAAGCGCGTAACTCAATCTGATTCTGTCCGGATTTCCAAACCAGGCGCCGTCATAGGTAATAACTTTATGTTTATAAAATAAATCATTCACTACGCGATTGGCGTTTTTAATTTTAGGAAAAACATAAAAAGCGCCCTCCGGCTTCCACAAATCAAATCCCATATCTTTAAGGCCTTTGTATATCAAATCCCTTCTCTGACGCCAAATCTTAATCTGGCTATCAACTTGCCTCCTCGGGACTTTAGTGGCCTCAAAAGCCATTTCTTGGCTCAAAATGCCCGTATTCATCGAGGTACGGGCCTTTATCTCCACCACGGCCCTAACCAGCTCCTTATCCCTGGCATAAAGATAGCCGACGCGAAATCCGCACATGGCGTAAGTTTTGGAAAAAGAATTTATCGTTACAACGTACGGTCCATGAAGCAAATAATTTTCTCTCTCATAAATCAAATCTTTATAAACCTCATCAGATAAAATATAAATACCAAGCTTCTGGGTTATTTTTTCTATTTCTTTAAGCGTCTCAATAGATTCAATCTTTCCGGTCGGGTTTGAGGGCGAGTTTATTAAAATCGCTTTGCATCCTTTTATTTTCTTTTTAAAATCTTCTAAATCAATCCTTCCCTCTTTCAAATCGGAAATAACCGGCGTCATTCCTGATATCTTCGCCAAAAACGGATATGAATAATAATATGGCCTGAACAGCATTATCTTTCCGCCGTGAAACTTTTGCGAGAGAGCGCGGATAGTCAGATCAAGCGCTTCCGACGCGCCGTTGGTAATAACAAAATTTTCGGCCTTGGCGCCGGGATATTGCTTGGCTAACGCTTCGCGAAGATTAATCTGTCCCTGAGTCAGACCATATTTAAAAGACCGATAATCGGGCAAAATATTAAAAATTTGTCTTGGCGGCGGCAAATCTGGCTGCCCGCTGCCGAAAGAAATTATTCCATTATCTCTGACGCCAACAAAAAATATAGGACTGTCAATTTTTGGTTTTTTCATAAAATTTGTGCCCGGGGCCGGACTCGAACCGGCATGCCGTTGAAGGCGGCAGATCTTAAGTCTGCTGCGTATACCAATTTCGCCACCCGGGCTTGGAGGCGCCGGTCGGAATTGAACCGACGTATAGCTCTTTTGCAGAGAGCTGCCTTACCACTTGGCTACGGCGCCAACTATTAAATATTATTTACTTTTCTCTTCTTTTTCAACCTCTAAAAACACCTTTTCCAGTTCCGCGGCTTTTTCAAGTCCGTGATCTATTCGGAAAACAATATGAGGCATAGGCTTAATTTCAATTTTTCTTTGCAATAAAAACTGCAATCTGGAACGAAACTTGCCTAAAACTTCCAATACTTTTTCGGCTTTCTCGGAAGGAATAACGCTGACATTCACCGTGGCGTTCTCCAAGTCCTCGCTTACATCAACTTCGGTTATGGTTACCAGCGCGCCGTCAAATTCCAGCTCTTTCAGCATTATTTTCCCCAATTCTTCCCTTATTAAACTACTGACTCTCAAGTCGCGAAATTTGCTCATCGTTGAATTAAATGATATTCCGTTTGCATTTCCACATTAGTGCTTAATAAAATTCCGCACTGCTTTCCCGCCTCAACGCTTTGCGCGTCTTTCTTGTCTTGTTGGAGATTAACTATTCTTCCTTCCCCGATTGTTTCGCCGGCTTTTTGGATTTCCACTTTTATATTATTTTTTATGGCGCCTTTTATAACCTGCCCGCCGACAATCTGTTTTCCTGATTTCTTTCCGAAAACCGCCAACGTTTCAAATTCGCCAGTTATGTCCTTTGAGCCAAGATTTCTGAGATGATCCTCTACTGCCTCAAGCAACTCATAAATAATTTCTGAGTTGATAATAGCAACCTTATTATCTTTAGCCAGATTTTCCGCAGCTTTGGCGGTTCTAACGCGGAAACCGATTATGAAAGCGCCCGTGGCGATGGCATCTTTGATGTCTCCGTCGGAAATTTCACCGACTGATTCGCTGATAATCTTAATTCCCTGATTTTCTTTAAGAGGAACCTTTCTTACCGCTTCGCCAAGCGCCTCAAGCGAACCGCCCACATCGGCCTTCAATATCAATTTCATTATTTCTTCGCCCTCAGTCTTGCCTTCAAATACTTTTCCTATAACTTTTGGCTTTATGGCGCTTTGTTCTTCATCGGTAATCTCCTTTCCCGCTATAAACTCTTCTCCTATTTTAGGCATTTTCTCAAAACCCATGATTACAGCCGGGCTGGAAGGATATAATTCTTTCGCCCGTTCGCCTAAAAAGTTTTCAAGCATTTTAATCTTTCCTTTGGCGCTGGCCGTCATTATCTGATCGCCTGTTCTCAAACTCCCGTCTTCCAAAATGACATTTACGATTATCCCGCGCTGCTTATCCATTTCAGATTCCAAAATTACTCCTTTTCCTCTGGCGGCTGGATTATATTTTAAATTTTCCATTTCCGCATGAAGAATGATTAAATCCAAAAGTTCGGCGATGCCCTGTCCGGTTTTAGAAGAAACTTCCTGATAACTTACGCCTCCGCCCAGACCTTCCAAAAGAACGCCGTTGGTAATCAGTTCGTTTTTAACCCGCCTTAAATCAACATTATTTTTATCAACTTTGGTGATAGCCACAATAAAAGGAGTGTTGGATTCCGTAAGAGCCTTGATGGCTTCTTTTGTCTGTGGCTGAACGCCGTCGTCGGCGGCAACCACCAAGATGCCAATATCGGCAATGTGAGCGCCGCGCACCCGCATTTTGGAAAACGCTTCGTGACCCGGAGTGTCTATAAAAGTAATTTTTTCCGCTGGCTTAATCGCTTCAGGAGAATGAGAAATTTCATAGGCTCCGACCGACTGAGTAATTCCTCCCGCCTCTCTCGCCGCGACATTCGTTTTTCTGATGTAGTCCAGTAAGCTGGTTTTGCCATGGTCAACGTGGCCAACCACTACGACAATGGGCGGACGTTTCAATGATTCATTTTTATTATTTGATGTAGTCATAAATTTATGCAGAAAATATACTGCGGATTTATTCGCCCCTGGCGAACTTGTCCGCCGCAGGTCGCTCTTGGCGACCAAAGGCGGAGGCGGAAGGATTCGAACCTTCGGAGGGGTTTCCCCCTCAACACATTAGCAGTGTGCTGCTTTCAACCGCTCAGCCACGCCTCCTTTTGTATTTATTGATTTTAATGAATTTTTAGCTTATTTTCAAGTTGAAATTAAAAGCTTGTTTGTAAAATCGGCCAATTTTTGTTATTTTTAAAATATGCCCGAAAAAGAAATATCCTGGATAGCTCCCGAATACAGGTATTATGAAAAAAGCGCTTCGTGGTATTGGATGAGCGCCTTGATTGCCGCCGCGCTGCTTGTATTTTTTGTCTGGCAAAAAAACATTCTTTTCTCGGCTTTTATAATTATTGCCGAAATTTTGCTGATAGCCTGGGGACAGCGCCAGCCTCAAAAAATCAATTTTAAAATTGACTCCAAAAACATAACAATTGGCATATACAAAACCATTCCCTATGAAGCCGTTAAGGGTTTTGACATAAGAGAAGATGACGGAGATTTCGGAGAATTGATATTGCAAATGAAGTCAGTGGTAAATCCTTACGTTAAAATTCTCGTATTCAACAAAGAAATTCCTGAAATAAAAGATTTTTTGAAAGAAAAAATCAAAGAGATTGAATATATTGATTCCATAAGCGATACCCTTTCAAGAAAAATAAAATTCTAGTATAGTAGTTTTCTGCCCTTGTCGTTCAACGGATAGGACGCAAGATTGCGGATCTTGTAATAGAGGTTCGATTCCTCTCGAGGGCACAAAGGGGCACATTTAAAACCTATAGGAGGAACAAGTGTTCAAAAAAATATTGAGAGCAGTTTTTTCTTTTTTTCCGGCAAAACAAAAACTGACAAGCAAAATTCCCGATTTTAGGGAAAAAGAAGGCTCGGGAGACATCACGCAGCTTAAACCCGTAACCGAGGAATTCGTGAAGAAACTTCACGAAGACTTTGAAAAAGCGCGGCCGTATTTAGAAAAGCTCGCCAGAGAGAACGAAAAGGCGAAAAATCCCTGCGCTTACTGCCATCGCAGATTCGACTGCAACAACGGCAAGGACTGCAAGATAATTATCGGTTCCGCCGCCTAAACCTCCAACGCCAAAGCGCACGCTCAATGTGCGCTTTTTTATTTATTTGATTTTGGCTAAAAAAACCTATAATATAAAAAACGTAGATCGCTTTTGTGCGTCCAGCGGGCTTGCCCCGCAGAAGTTTAAGATAGTGGCGGGCTTGCCCGCCGAAGCGTAGCGTAGGCGGGTATCGTATAACGGTATTACATCTGGTTGCCAATCAGACGACACGGGTTCGACTCCCGTTACCCGCTCCCATACTGTAACGGAATGTAAGGATTTGAATGTAGGTATAGAGAAATAAGCCCAATGGGGCTTATTTTTATTTTGTGGTCAGAATCGACATAAATGTTATTTTTGTATGCCTTCCGGCCGCCAGTCATTCGGATACAATGATTTTATGACTGAAGAAAATAAAATTGGTTTCAACATTAAGAAATTCCGGCAGGCAACGGGATTGTCCCAGGACAAATTCGCAAAACAGGCTAATATTTCCTGTAGCGCGCTTATTAAGCTTGAAACAGGCATAATAACCAATCCCAATATTCTGACTCTTCAAAAAATTGTGGGAGTACTGGGGATTTCGGTTAATGACTTACTGGCTTAATCGCCCAAAAGGCGGTTTTCTGTTAGAATCCGGTGGCATGGAAAACATATCTGAAGTGGACATAACTCCCGAGGAATTACAGGAATTCAAGCGAATTTATGTAGAGGTATTCAAAAAGGAAATCTCGGACACAGAAGCTTTAAAAATGGCGATAAATGTCGTTAATTTTTTCGCGTTGACCTGTGAGTTGGTTTCGGTGAAGGATGTTGAACCGTCCACAAAATAGATTAACAATTTATATTTTTTAGACTAATTGTAATTAAGTGACAGAAAGTATATTTTTATTCAATTCTTCAACATTTTTAGAAAAATAAGTCTCTCCATACTTTTTTGTTTCACAAATGAAATATTTTGCTTTTTTTAGATCTTTTTTCCTAAACCAGTAAAAGGCATTCTCATATGCCAATATTTGTCTCGCAATATTTTTATTGAATTTAGAAAATATTTTTGAATTGATTGCCATCTTGTAATATTTATTACCTTCATTCAAATGATTCTTTCTCATTTCTAATAAACCCTTAGTAGCTAATAGAATTGGATTTTTAGAATCAATTGCCGAGTTAATAATTCGTTCAGCCTTCTTCAACTTCCCCAACACAATATATGCATAGGCTAGATTATTGAGAATTAATGGAGTTTTGAAGCCACGTTTAATACCTTCGTTTAATAATATTATTGCCGCCTTGGAATCTCTATTTATAGATTCTAGAATAAACGCGTAGTCGGGATACATTTCTGGAATATTTCGATTTATATCAAAAGCTTTTTTGTACCATTGTTCTGCCATATGATATTCGCCCTTCATAACGTAGCTAACTCCAGAAAAATATAAGCCATAAGCATCATCAGGATTTAATCTTAAAACATCTTTTGCCATAGTCTCAACTAATTTAATATCTCCCCTTCCTACTGCTAATCGAGCTAAATTATAAAAAGCCTTCAAAGATCGAGTGTCTTTTTTTACATGAGAATCTCCTTTAAAAATAGAGATTGCTTCGGAAAAATATTCTTTTGCCTCCTCTAATTCGCCCATGGACTGGAAACAAACTCCTAAATTGTTATACAACAAATCATTTTTCGGTTCTAAAGTAATTTTATTAAGATACCAACGTTTGGCATCTTTATATTTTTGTAATTTTATCATTAGCCAACCAACCATATGATCCCAATTATTTTCAAGAGCAACCCCTTTCTTAGTTGCCATTTCTAAAATATTCAAAGCTGAATTATAATCTTCGAGTATGGCCTTTTCACTTGCTAAGTTTTGATAAGCAAATGGATAATTCAGAGGTTGCGATTCAATAACTTTTCTAAAGAATGATTCAGCCTTTTCGAAATCATTTTTGACCATGCATAAAACCCCCATATTATTTAGAGCATGTATAAAATCATTTTTTATTTTCAAAGATTGTTCGAAATAATTTTGAGCTTCATTTAGTTTATCTTGAACTAAAGAAATGAATCCAAGGTAATTATACGCCTCATAATCTCCAGGGTATTTTGCAATTAATTCATTAATAATTGCAATAGTTTCTTGAATATCAAGTTGTCCTAAAAACAACAATCTAAATCCGATATATTTTTTTAGGATATCTATTCTTTTATCTACCAGAGTCAGTAATTTTTTAAAATATGTATCAGCTTCTTGAAAACGATTATGAGTAATATAGGCAGTTGCAATTCTTTCATAAGCAAGAATGTCATTATTAAATTTGATAGCCTCTAAATAAGATTTAATTGATCTCCTATAATTACCCTTAAGTAAATATAAATCGCCGTCTTGAATGAAAGTTCTAGAGCTTGGATAACTTTTAACCTGCAGTCGAACAAATTTCCATTGGTTTTTTGCAACTTTATTGGCAATTTTTTCATTTACTTTTAGATTCATATCGTCAGCAACATAACTCGGCTCAGGATCAGTTTCTCCCCTGATCGGTTGAGCATATTGTTTTCTTTCTAATTCAATTGGGCTAATCATATTTTAGATATATCTTTTAAAATTGAATTTATATCTTTATAACGCTTATTGAAATCCATATTGCAAAGTTTTTCAATAACCCCATTTAAAGATGTTTGTAGGGCATAATCTTTCAGTGCAAGTGCAAATAATTTATCAGGAGCTTTTGTCTTAAGCCATTCTTGGTATAAATATTCACGCTTTTTATAAGTAATATTACCAATATCTTTCACGCCCTGTTGGTTAAAAAATTCATTGATATTACTAAATAAAGAAGTTATTGGCAAAGATGGAAATGTTGAAAAAAGAGTAAAAAGAATAATCCCTAATGCATATATATCGCCAGGAATATAGTTTTGAAGCTGAGGAGTTTCCCATATCTTAAATCTAAATTCCGGTGGAGAAACATAAAATCCCCAACAAGGAATCTCGCTCAAACTATCTATGTCAAAATCCTTCGCTCTTCCAAAATCATTAATCTTAAATTCCAATTGACCATTTTTCTTTATAATAAGAATATTTTTGTAATGCAAATCCCGATGAACTACTGAGTTATTGTGAGCATGTTGCATGCCTTCACAGATACTTGAAAATATCTCTAATTTTTCTGTATCTGTTAATTGATTTGTATTAATGAAAACAGCAAGATCGCAATCTCCTAATTCCATCACATAATAAGTTATCTGAAAAGGTTTTTCAATTTCGATAACCTTTGTATGAGGCGTCAAAATTCTAGGATGAGGAGACAATTTGTATAAAATTAAATTTTCATCAATAAATCTTTTCTTGTCTATGATGTTAATTCCAGTATTAGATATTTTTATAGCACGAAATTCTCCTGTTTTATTATCTTTTACCTTAAACACAGATCCAAAACTTCCTGATCCTAGTTCTTCTTCTATCACATAATCGGCGATAATAGATCCTTTTTGCAACATGTACTTAATAATATTCCAAAATATACATAAATGCTAATTTTCTCTACCTTTCCACTTCTAACAGCCGGAATACAATCAATAAAGGATTAAATATCCGTTTTAGACCCATTTTCATTTTCAAGAAAATCGGGTAAATTTAAATCAAAGGAGTCGCCGGATTTTACCAAAAAGGTTCTAACATCTTCTACGAGCCGGCTCCAAAAATATGAGTGAAATAAAACTATCAGAAGAAGCAAAAAATTTAAAATTAGGTATCTATCAACATTATAAGAACGGAAAGCAATATAGGGTTTTAAGCGTAGCTCTTCACAGCGAAACGCTTGAGGAAATGGTTATATATCAAGCGCTTTACGGAGAAAATTTGATATGGGCCCGGCCGTTTAAAATGTTTACGGAAAACGTTGATTTCAACGGCGAGTCAGTACCAAGATTCAAATTCATTAAATAAAAACAACCCTTTCGGGTTGTTTTTGTTTTAAGCAATAATTTTCAAAAACTTTCTTGGACCAACTTGAAGCAATATTTCCTTTTTAATATCAATGGTTTTATTCGGGTCGGATTCAACTTTACCGTCCAATCTCACCCCCTTCTGTTCAATCAAACGCCGCGCCTCGCTCTTGCTCGCAGCCATTTTTGCTTCAACAAGCAAATCCGCAAGCTTTAGTCCTTTTTTAACTTTCATCGTCGGTATTTCCGAAGGAACTCCCTTATTTGAAACAACCCTGATAAATTCCTCCTTGGCTTTTTCCGCCGCGGCTTTACCGTGATACATTTCAACGATTATTCTTGCCAATTCAAGCTTTGCTTCGCGCGGATCTTTAATGGTCTGTTCCACATCAGTGCAAAGATCATAATAATGGCTTATCAATTCATCGGGAACCGACATGACTTTCCCAAACATCACATCCGGTTTTTCGGTAATGCCGATATAGTTGCCCATCGATTTGGACATTTTTTTCTGTCCGTCCGTGCCAACCAAAAGCGGAATAGTAATCACATCCTGTTCAGGCTCTCCCATTTTTTTTTGTAATTCCCGGCCCGCAAGCATGTTAAATATCTGATCTTCGCCGCCCATCTCCACGTCGGATTTAACCATTATGGAATCATATGCCTGCATTATCGGATATATGATTTCATGCGCATAAACCTCAATACCTCCTTTTATTCTTTTGGCAAAATCATCTCTTTCCAAAATTCTCTGCACGGTGAATTTGCCCAATAATTTTATTAATGAGGCAAAATCCATTTTTTTAAACCACTTGCTGTTATAAACAATTTCCAGTTTTTTAACATCCAAAATTTTACCTACCTGTTCAAAATAACTTTTGGCGTTAGCTTTCACTTCTTTTTCGGTAAGCACCGGTCTGGCCTTGGAACGGCCGGAAGGATCACCAATTTGGGCGGTATAATCGCCGATTATAAAAACAATCTGATGTCCCAAATCTTGAAAGGCCTTAAGCTTGCGGAGTCCTACCGCATGTCCCAAATGCAAATCCGGCGCTGTCGGATCAGCCCCGTATTTCACCCTTAATTTCTTCCCGCTCGCCAAAACCTCCTCCAAGTGCTTCTTATCTATTACATCAACCACTCTATGAGTTAATAAGTCCTTAGACATGTAAATATTATAAATCCTGACGGGGATTCTTACAAATAAAAAATAGCGGCCTTTGAGCCGCTATTTTTCTATTTATTATTTTTCCCCTTCATTACCGCGTCTATTACGCCATATTCTTTGGCTTCCTGCGCGCTCAAGTGAAAATCTCTATCTGTGTCCTTTTCTATTTTGGCAAACGACTGTCCTGTGTGTTTTGCCAACAACTGATTAAGTTTTTCTTTTATTCTTAAAATATGCTTAGCCGTTATTTCAATTTCAACCGCTTGTCCTTCGGCGCCGCCCATGACTTGGTGCAATAAAATTTCGGAATTCGGCAACGCAAATCTTTTTCCTTTCTGTCCGGAAGCCAAAAGCACCGCGCCCATTGAGGCGGCCATTCCCACGCAGATTGTAGAAACATCGCATTTAATGTGCTGCATAGTGTCGTAGATTGCCATTCCTGCCGTCACAGAACCTCCCGGGGAATTAATATATAAGCTGATGTCTTTTTTGGGATCTTCGTGTTCCAAAAACAAAAGCTGCGCAATCACCGTATTGGCAACTCCGTCATTTATTGGTCCGCCCAAAAAAATTATTCTTTCTTTAAGCAGGCGGGAATAAATATCATAAGCCCGCTCGCCTCCCTGAGTTTTTTCTATAACTGTCGGTATTAAATACTCATTGTTTTCCATAGCTTTATCTTATTATAACTTCTCCAAATACTCAAAGACCTTTCTATTTTTGACTACATCGTAGCAATAGCTGTGTATTCTGTGATGCTCCAGCTTTAACGCTTGCTCTTTAGGTAAATTTTTCAGAACATTATTCTCTTCCATTTCAATTTCATCCTCTGTTGGTTCCAAATTTTCCTCTTTTACAATCTGATGGATAATTAAATTAGAAGCAACGCTTTTCTCGGCCTCTTTCTTCAATCCCTTTTTAAATTCTTCTTCTTTGCCCGGATTGATTTTGATAAAATCGGCGTAATCGGCAACCAAATGCTCGTACGTTCTCTCAACCATAACTTGAGGCATTTCTATTTTTGATTCTTTTATTATTCCCTCAAGAACTTTGAGCTGTTTTCTTTCTTTATCTTTCAGCTTTTTTTCCTTCAAAATTCCGTCTGTTATGCTTTTTTTGAAATCCGCCACAGTCGCAAATTTCCCAATTCCTTTCACAAATTCGTCCGTCAATTCCGGCACTTTTCTTTCAAAAATTTCTTTAAGTTCGATGCCGTCAAATTTTTCGCCTTCTTTGTGTCCGACAATTTTATCTTCAATTCCGTCTTTAAGCTGGCCTTCGCCGAGAATAAACTTGTCCGGCTTACCCTCATGAATTATATGGACAACATCGCCTTTTTTGGCCGGCTGGACGCTTCTTATTATTTGCGCCCGAGATTTCAATATCCAATCAATGGTCTTATCAACTTCGCCTTCTTCTATTTTAATTTCTTTTTTATCTTCAAAGGCCGCTTTTGCGATTTTCTTATAATTTCCCAGGACAATTTCCGGAAAAACCGTGAGAATAACCTTGACTTTCAGCCCGTCTTTTTGCTCCAAAACCTCCACTTTCGGCTGATCAATAATATCCAAATCCTTTTCTTCCATAATCTGCTTGAGCGCGTGACGCACGGCATCGGAAACCGCATGTTCAAAAATATGCTCCTTATCAACGGCTTTATCCGCCAATTCCTTTGGCGCCGCTCCTGGACGGAAGCCCTTTAAATTAACCTTGGCGATCTCGTCGTTATAAACCTCCTGCCAATAATCGGAAAATTCCTTGTTGTCATAAACAATTTCCGCCTCTCTTATTGAATCGGGGAGTTTTTTAATGGTGTATTTCATAAATTATATTTATCAGTCAATACTATTATAAATTATGCGCTCCGACAAGTCATACCCCAAAACAAAAACTTCAATATTCATTTAAACAAATATCTCAATCAATTCTGTATAGTATATGCTAATATTAGCATATACTATACAAAGTTTGCGATATCAAAACGGCCTTGTTTGTAATAAAAAATCACTTCCATAAGTATGGAAGTGATTTTTAAATAAAAGTTTTAAAGGGGTTGTCCCAGCTTGGTCATCGCCGATTTCAGACCGTTATAAGACGTGCTGATAACAAAAAGATTGTCGGTAGTCCAGCCATAGTTAAGCGAAGCGCCGGTTTTAGAATATGACAGATAGCGGAATCCGGCTGTACCGGCTTTGAATCCAGCTGTGCTTTTGGTCCCCGGATCTAAAATAAACAAATTTTTCAAATCGGTGGCTTTTTCAATTTTTGCCATTAATGTCTTGGCTTGTTCCAAATTAGCATCGGTTTTAAGTTTGGCTACCAATCCGTACCACGCGCCGTTTTTATCATAAAAAACAAAGTTGGTGAAATCCGATTCAAAATAACTGCTTAAAGTAGTTGTGGAAAAACTAGAAATCAGAAGCGGCATATATTGGATAAAATCAACTTGTCCATTGGTATCGGAAATAGCAATTTCCTTTATAGTCGACGTGGCCTCCATTCCATTCTGCGAAGACAATCCTGTTTTAATTGCGGCGGCAGTAAGCTCTGTTAAATTAACCGGCATTTGAGAATCAGCCGGCGTTTTAAATAATGATACATGAGGAGCTAAAACCGGAGGCGCTTCGGGCGGTGTGGTGGTAGCTACCGGAGGAATTTCTGGTGGAATTACCGGAGGAGTAGTTACGGGCGGAGTCACCGGAGGGGTTTCCAGCGGTAAATTCACTGCCACTGTGGGAAAAAATTTCGGGAAAACAAAAAAATATCCAACAACGCCGACGCCTATAGCCAAAATCACGGCTAAAACTATCCATAAAACAGCCTTGCTTCCGCCGGATTTTACCGGCTGTTCGGAAATAATCGGAGAGGAAGGAGGAAGACCCCCCGTATCTTCTTTTGAAAAAGCGCTTAATTCTATTTTACTGTCTTGCGGTTCCGACTTAGCAATCTGCTGGGCGCTTATAACAGAAGGAGAAAACGGCTGAGCCGTCGGCCCTTCGCCGCCGCTCTTTTTTGTAGTATCAATATCCGACTGCATCGTCCTCAAAGTTATTTCCGGAGGAGGCGGAGGAGGAGGCATTGGTCTTTCGTTGCCCGCATTTGGATTCGGATTGTTTAAATTATTGGGATTCGGCCAATTTTGTTGGTTTGGATTGTCCATTTTTAAAATTATTAATTAATTGAATTGACTTTTATACCTTTATTATACACCCGCTTCGCCAAAAATAACCGCATGTCTGTGGATAACGGATAATTCTCTTAATAAATCAACATCCCGTCGCCAAAAGAGAAAAATCTGAATTTCTTGGCCATGGCCTTTTTATAAATCTCAAATAATTTCTTCTTGCCCACAAAGGCCGACGCCAGCATCAATAGGCTGGATTTAGGCACATGAAAATTAGTGATTACTCCATTTACAAAATTAAATTTGTATCCGGATTTTATAAATAAGTCCGTAGGACCGGATAATTTTTTCATTCCACCCGCCGAAAAAACCGATTCCAAAGTTCTAACTACAGTAGTCCCAACCGCGATTATCGGCCTCCCCTGTTTTTTGGCTTTTTTCAAAAAATCCGCTGTCTTTTTGTCTATTTCATAATATTCGCTGTGAAGTTTTCCCGTTTTAATGTTCTCTTCGGTAAGCGGAGAAAATGTTCCCAGCCCAACATGCAGCGTAACAAATTTAACGGCAGCGCCGAATTTCTTAATTTTCTTCAAAAGCCGGTCTGTAAAATGAAGCGAGGCGGTCGGCGCGGCAATTGAACCGCGGATTTTAGCAAAAATCGCCTGATATTCTTTTTTCAGCTGTTTTTCCGAAAGCGGAGAATGTTTTATATAAGGCGGAATGGGCGTACTGCCATATTTTTCCAGAATTTCAAAAATATTTTTAACGGGAAAACAGGGTTTAAGCAAATAATATTTTCCTCTATGCGACATAACCAAAAAATGAAGTTTGGGCGTCAAATAAACTTTGGAAGCTACCGGCAAAAATCTGTCGGCCAATACTTTCATATTCCCCTCAGCCATTTCCACATATAAAATCTCCGCCTTCCCGCCAGTTTCTTTTTTTACCATAAGCCGCGCGGGCAAAACTTTTGTTTGATTAAAAACCAAAACCGCATCCGCGGGTAAATATTTAGCGAGATTTACAAAAGTATCGTAAAAAACTTTATCTTCTTTCTTTTTATAAACCAAAAGCTTGGCGCTATCCCGCGGAGATGCCGGTTTTTGGGCGATTATTTCCGGAGAAATTTTATAATCGTATTCTTCCAGTAAACGTTTAAATTTTTCCATTTTTTATATCTTCTCTTATTTTCTCAATCCAAGTATTGAAAAAATATAAATTATGAAAACTTAAAAGGCGAAGAGGGGTAATTTCTTTGGCTTTAAATAAATGATGGATATAGCTCCTGGAGTGGCTTTTACAAACGGCACAATCGCATTTTTCATCAATCGGCTTCATGTCTTTTAAAAACATTCCCTTTCGTAAATCCAATCTGCCTTTTGAGGTAAAAGCGACTCCGCGGCGGGCATAATGAGTCGGTGCGGTGCAATCAAAAGTATCAACGCCGGCTTTGATTATCGGCAAAAGATCTTCGGGATGGCCGATGCCCAAAAGATGGCGAGGTTTATTTTCCGGCAATTCTTCATTGACCCATTTGAGCATTTTTCCCATTATTTTTTTGTCATCGCCGAATTCCCCGCCGATTCCAAATCCTTCAAACGGCAGCGAACCGATAAATTTAGCGCTTTCAATTCTTAAATCTTTGAACTTTCCGCCCTGGACTATGCCGTAAAGCGCCTGTTTTTTGCTGCTTTTTACTTTCAAACATTCCTTTGCCCAGCGGTGAGTTTTTTCCATCGATCTTCTGACATAATTGTAATCCGCAATTGGCGGCGGACATTCGTCAAAAGCAAAAATTATATCAGCGCCCAAATCTTCCTGGATTTTTATCGATTCTTTCGGGCCCATAAAAAGTTTTGCGCCATCAACAATTGAGCGGAACCACACGCCGTCGGGAGTAATTTTCAAAAAGCTCGGCTGCTGGCCCGTAACCACTTCCGCATCCGATTTTTCTTTCAAAATTTTCCCCATTCCGTAATCTTTTCCGAATCCCAGACTGAAAACTTGAAATCCGCCCGAATCGGTCATTAAGGGCAACTGCCACTTCATAAACTTATGCAATCCGCCGGCTTTTTTAATAATTTTTTCTCCGGGCTTTAAATGCAGGTGATAAGTGTTGGCGATTAAAATTTGCGTCTTTGTTCCGATAACCTCTTCATTTGTCAGCGCCTTAACGGTTCCCTGCGTCGCCACGGGAACCAAAGTCGGAGTTTCAACCAGGCCATGTTCGGTTTTGATTATCCCGACACGAGCATTGCTCTTTTTTGATTTTTTGATAATTTTGAATTCGAGCATTTATTTAAAATTTATTATTTCTTCAAAATAATCAGGGGCGTAGAAAGATTTATAGTTGCAGGTTATTTCCTCTCCTTTTTTAATATCTCGGGCGGCAATATCATCTCCTTCGCCATTTTCTCCCAAAACAATGGTATTGGAATTATCGCTATGATTCATATGCCTTGTGTCATCAAGAAGCAATTCATAATTTCCAGTTGCCTTGTATTTGAAAGAGTATCTTTTTATCTGCCTGAAAGTTTCAGGACTAAATTCTTTTTCCATTTTTCTCCACTGTTCTTCCGTAAAAACCAAATAACTTAATCCATCGTCTTCTTTCCAAACCACGTCTCCTTTCTTTATGTCTTGATCGGCAAATAAGCCGATGCCTTCGATTTCTGACGGACCAAGTTTAGTTTTTACCATCAACATATTTCTAATATAACAAAAACGGGCTTTTTATGCCCGTTTTGATTATTTATGTCCTGTTGAACCGAATCCTCCCGCCCCTCTATCCGTTTCCGATAATTCTTCAGCTTCCTCAATTTCCGGCTGTTCTATTTTTTGGATTAAAATCTGCGCCACTTTCACTCCTTTTTCTATATGGCAATCTTGCTTTGAAAGATTAATCAAGCAAACCGTAACATCTCCGCGATATCCCGCATCAATAACTCCGGCCAATGTTTTTACTCCCGCTTTGGTAGAAAGCCCGCTTTTATCCCAAATCAAACCGACATGGCCTTCGGGTATCTCCATGGCAATTCCCGTATTTATTAAAGTAACCTGATCCGGCTTTATAATGTGCTCGTTTAAAGAAAACAAATCCATTCCGGCATCGCTTTTTTTGGCGAATTTCGGAACTTTCGCTTCCGGATGAAGCTTTTTAATTTTTATTTTCATATTTATACCGGACCTTGCCCTTCATCAATATGTTTTATAATCATAGTTTAATATTACTTTATTTTGCTTCCTATTCCAACTTCTTTTTCGGGCATTAAAATGACCGGCAAACCCTCTTCATTTGTCGCCGCCAAAATCATTCCCTGGCTTTCCAAGCCCATCAATTGCCGAGGTTCCAGATTAACGACAAAAATCGCCTGCCGGCCAATTAAATTTTCAGGCGCGTAGACCTTTCCGATTCCGGCAATTATCTGGCGTATTTTCGGCTCATCAATTTCCGCCGCGCCAAAATCAACTTTCATTTTTATAAGCTTTTCCGAGCCCTCAACTTTTTCCGCTTCAAATATTTTTCCAATCCTTAAATCAACTTTGGAAAATTCATCATAATTTGTCATTGAATTATTTTACTACCTAACAAGCGCAAAATCAAAATGCCCCGGAAGGGGCATTTTTTATTTAGTTTGTCTGCTGGAAAGGGATTTTCTTCATCTTGCTGAAAACGAATATATAAAGAATTTCCAGAATGCCGAGGGTGTTAAATACAAGAATCGCAATAAACCACCACTTTTGGTCCGCCTTGGCCGCTTTCCATAAAGCCCAGCCTTTCCACGCAATACACCATGCTATAAGAGGAAATAAGATGTACGGCGTCGTAATTACTGTATAAATTATATTGTACATAATTTTCGAAATTTAACCTTTCGACCTTATTTTAAGTATAACACAATAAATTCCACACCTCCGTAAAATTACAATAAATTCTTTTTATTTTAGCTCATATAAACACGACTAACTTTGTATAGTATATGCTAATATTAGCATATACTATACAAAGTTTACGGTACTAAAAATTTCTGAAGTTTTGAGGTTTAAAAAAATCGCCCCGCAAAACGGGACGATTTTTAATTCAGCTGTAAATCAAATCTATCTTCTTCTGGATTTCTTTGATTTCTTCGCTTTCTTTTTCGCTTTTTTCTTTTTTGCCATTTTTGTTTTGTATTTTTTTCCGACCTTTAATCAGAAAAAATGATTTCTTACTTTAAGTTTCAATCAATTTTCAACATCTGTCTATGCTTCTTCTGTGTATAACTTTGAAAAAATAAAAAATCCGCGCGACAGCGGAATTTTTTAAAAATTTTCAAAATTTTTTATTTTTCAATGGATTTTACGGCTTCGCGGTATTTGCAATAATCGCAATCGTCTCCAGAATTCGGGATCTCATCGCTCATTAAACATTTATGAATGTCTTTTATTGCTCCTTCCACCCAAAAATCGTCTCCTTTATAAGGCAAAATTTTCACATTGAACTCTAATTTCGCGTCAAAAGCTTCTTTGTCTGCGTTTCCGTTGCAATAAACAAAATAAGCCGTGTCGGAAACTTTAAAACCATTCTGCTTGAAAAGCCACTGATAAACTTCAACTTGCCGTTTATAGCCAATTTGCCAATCCGCGTCCAAGCTAACCTCGTCTTTTTTAGAAGTAGCTTTGTAATCAACAATCATTAATTCGCCTTTCGGATTAACCCAAATATCATCCACGCCTCCGGTTATTAATAAATTGGTCGGTTCGTGCAAAAATCTTATTCCGCCGCCAAGCGCGTCCCGCCACTCGTCCATTTTTTCATGCTGAAAAGGAACAGCGTCAATTCCATAAGTTTTCATAAACGGATGCGCTGTTTTTTCGGCGCGGTGAATATCAAATTCTTTTTTCAAAAGCGCGTCAACGGCAGAATTCAAACTAAACGGATATCCCGGCGGCTGCCCCACTCCCAATCGCCTGTCCATATAAAAACATTTTGGACAATTCAAAAATAAATCAATTTTGGAACGGCTGATTTTAAACGGCTCGGTGGATTTCGGATCAAACAGTCCGCGCGTCTTTTTTGCTACGTAATATTTTGACATAGATATATCTTAGCAGATTATATAAATTTAATGAAATAAAAAAGACCCTCTGCAAATATGCAACTGGGGGTCTTTTAAAATTTCCTCCTTATTTTGTTTCCTGTTTTTTTGAGTTTTCTGAAAATCCTGAATTTGTACTTGAAATACAATCTGCCAATCCAGTTTTTCATGGCAAGATATGCGGCAATTTCCGCGCCCAAAACGCCTATGGCAAATGCAGCTTTGTGGGTCCAGATCCAGGCGATTACTACCCCTCCCAGCTTATACAAAATAACTAATACAACAAGCCACTCTAAGCATAGCCGCAGAAGGGATCTTTTCTTTTTCTTTCCGTTCTTGCCGTTCCTTCTGTTCCAAAACATTCAAACTCCTTTTCTATTTTTTAGGCTTCGTTGCCTCGCCTTACGCCCTTAAGAAATTCCAGAGCTTCCTTTTTGCTGGGGCATCCCGAACTGAGATGGCCCCTGCGGATAAAAAAGACATATATCGTCAACAACACACAGATCATTAATGCCAAAAACTGGAACGGATACTTGTGGAAAATAGTCGCGATAAATACCACCACTATCGCCACCATGACCAGCGCCATAAAGATTGTTAATCCCAGGTACTTTCTTCTCACCTTCATTCCTTCCTCCTATTATTTATGTATTTCAAAGGGAAATCTTAATTCCCGCTAAAGGTAGCGTATGATTAAACTGATTTTTCGTCAAATCCGCAAGATTACATCTGCGAGCAGATAAAAGAAGCGACTGTGGCGGCAGTTTCCGACCGCAAAGTGAGTTTTCCAAGACCGGCGGATTGAAATTTATTTTTCTTGGCCGCTTTTTCCTCTCTTTCGCTCCAGCCGCCTTCGGGGCCGATAAAAATTCCGACTTGCCCGACTTTTATTTTTTTCAGTTCAATCATCGGGGCATTGCCCGTAAAAAACAGATTCAAATCGTTTTGCTTGGCGCTTTCCAAAGCCGCGTCAAAATCAACCGGCTCGCTGATTTCGGGAACAATTCCCCGCCCGCTCTGCTCGGCGGCTTCTTTAACAATTTTTCCGATTCGTTCCATATTCAGGTTCAATTTAACGGTTTTGTCCGTAATTATCGGGATTATTTTTTTAATACCCGCTTCGGTGGCTTTTTGCGCCGCCCCTTCAAAGTTTTCTTTCTTTAAAATGGCGCAGTATAAAATTGTTTCCTTTTTTGATTCGCTTTTGTTTTTCATTTTTTTAAGAATTTCGGCTTTAACAAAACCTGTTCCGATTTCCGTAATCATCGC
>JAQURY010000034.1 GCA_028715395.1 Minisyncoccota bacterium | reverse complement strand
CCGGCCGCCCAGATTCATTCCTACACTTGAAGAGCGCCTCAGGTCTCGTTTTGAGGGTGGAATGATCGCAGACATCGGCTTCCCCGATTACGAGCTCAGAATGGCTATTTTAAAGACAAAATTGCAGGACAGAGGGGTTAATCTTCCGGAAAACGTATTGGACGTCATTGCCTCAAAAGTACAGAAGAATTTGAGAGAATTGGAGGGAGTCCTGAATAAGCTTTTATTCATACAAAGCGCTAAAAATATAGAACTCACCGCCAGACAAGCCGAGGAAATCATCAATGAAAGCATCCAACAACCGGTTAAAAATATAAATGCCGGGCAAGTCATAAAAGCTGTTGCCGATTATTTCCAGATTGACGTTAATGAACTCACCGGGCGCTGCAGAAAAAACAGCATTGCCGAGCCAAGGCAAATAGCAATGTATCTTTTGCGCGAGGTCTTGGGAATGTCTTATCCGTCCATCGGCGAAAAGCTTGGAAAGAGAGACCATACCACCGCAATCTATGCCTACAACAAACTTTCCGAAGAATTAAATAAAAATCAGAACCTTAACCAGAAAATAATCGCCATAAAAGACATCATCAATAAAGAATAACTTGTTGATAGCTCTGTTAAAAACTTATTGGTAAGTTGACTGAAAAGCTGTGGTGAAAAGATGGGGAAAAAATATTGAGATTACCCGAAAAAAACTTATCAACAAAGATGCCAACAATAAATCACACCCCTGTGTGCACGAAATAACCCAGAAGGAATAAAAGCGAAACCGACTTATCAACAAACTTATCAAATACTATGACTGCTGCAAGTTCTTATATACTAATATATTAAGAATAAGATTGAAAAAGATTTATAACATATGAAAATAGTAATTCTCAAAGAAAATTTAAAAGAGGGTCTGAATTCCGTGGTAAGAGCGGTATCTGAAAATAACAACTTACCAATTCTTAAAAATATTCTTATAAAAACTTTTGATAATAAAATAAGAATTACGGCAACTAATTTAGAGCTTGCCATAACCAAGAATGTTTCCGGAAAAATAGTTGAAGAAGGATCTATCACGGTCCCTTTTTCTGTTTTAAACGGAATTATAACGAATTTAGACAGCGAAAAAGTGAATCTGGAATCAAAGGGGGATAATTTGATTCTGAAAACCGATAATTATCAAGCGGCGATTCAGAGTTTGAACGAGGAGGAATTTCCGATTATTCCTGAAATAGGAAATTCGGAACACCATTTTAAAATGGATTCAGGAGCATTTAACGATGCTGTTTTGAAAGTAGTAAATTGCGCTCAGATTTCGGAAATAAGGCCGGAAATAAGCGGTGTCTTGTTTGATTTTCAAATTTCAAGCTTAAAACTTGTTGCCACGGATAGTTTCAGATTGGCGGAAAAAACATTGTTTGATAAGGATTATAAAGCGAATTTTCCGCGAGGTTTCAAAGCCATTGTTCCGTTGAAAACAATTCAGGAAGTTCCGAGGATTTTAAAAGGCGAAGAAATAAGCGTGTATTTTGATTCAAATCAAGTTTTATTTAAGGGAGATGACTTGGAAATAATTTCCCGTCTTATTGATGGAAATTATCCCGACTACGAACCGATTATTCCCAAGAATTTGGCGACCGAATGTGTGATAAATAGGGAAAGTTTTTTGAATGCTGTGCGGCTTGTGAGTAATTTCAGCGGAAAAATAAACGACGTGAAAATAAAAAGCAAAGACGGAAAAAAAGTGATGGAAGTGTCTTCTTCCACTCAGCAACTCGGCGAAAACAGATATCTGGTTCCGATAAAAGCGAAAGGAGAGGATTTTGAGGTTGTATTTAATTGGAGATTTTTACTGGACGGATTGAAAAGTTTTGATGCCGAAGAAATATTGCTTGGACTCAACGGAGACCAGCGCGCGGCTGTCATAAAATCACAAAAAGATTTTTCCTACGTGTATATAGCGATGCCGCTGAAAAATAGTTAATTTATATTAGACGGCGAAAATCAAAATACTTTTTGGAAACAGCATAGTTTTGATATCCGTCATTTCTTCCTACCGGCACCGGCGTCGTCCGCTTCCTGCGAGCGGACGCGCCTGCAATTTCCTCGCTCCGGCGCGGAACCAAGCCGCCGGAGCTCCGGGGTCTGCCGCACGGAAGAATATGGCGGATATTATTTTAACTCAAACAAACTTTCTTTTTACCCGAAAACTCCCGCAGGCGAGCGGGCATGGTGGTCGCTATTAGCGACCGAGCGAGCCGAGGTACGAGCAAACGAGCCGCTGGGCGAGTGAAGCGGTTTGAGGGAAAAGGAAAGTTTGTTTAAAAAATATTTTACTTAAATAAAATTATTGATTTTTCCACGGAGTTTCCGACAGGATCGTAAACTTTCAGTTTCAGCATATTTTGCGATTCAACGGATTGCGGAGCGAAACTTTGTTGAAATTCATAATTTTTTCCGGCGGATTGCTGTAAGGCGGCTATCAGGACTTCATTAAAATAAAGTTCTATTTTATTTATTTCAAAATCGGCGGTTATTTTGGCGTCAACGGAAATATTATTATCTTGTTTTACAAAATCGCCGTTTTTCGGACTTACCCAATCTACTGACGCGGTTTGTCTGTCCGAATAAGTGTTTGATTGATTAACTTCGGCTATAGGGACCGGTTTGTTGTAATTCAAGTCAAAGTCGGGGATGTTTTCCCTAGCCCATTTCATAACCGGAGTTTCCCAATTTTCAAACTGTGAATCATTTTGAGGATTTTCCGGATATGGGCCTTGGGGATTATTTTTATCCACGTAATAAAGTATGTCGTGAATCTGGGGATATTCTTTACCGTTAACTTTAAAATTCATCATAAATTCGCCGTTGAGAACGGGCTTTGCCGCTGAGACCGGCTCTGGTTTTGAGAAAGTTGCGGGTGGAACGGTTTTTAAGGCCTCTTTCATAAACGCACTCCACATCGGCACGGCCGCCAAAATACTGCCGCCCTGTTTTTGCATTGCGTCGTTATTGTTATTGCCGGCCCAGACGCCAACCACGAAGTTTGGTGTGTATCCCATTACCCATGCATCGTGATAGTCATTTGTGGTTCCGGTTTTCATCGCAACTTCTTGGCCTTTAAATGTTGTGAGCGATAAACTACTTGAAAGAAGCGCGGAACGGGCTTCAATATCGGTTAAAATATCGTTAATAAGAATTGGATATTTTGCGTCTATCACGCGGTTATTTGAATCCTTGTATTCTTCCAAAGTATTTCCTTTTGAATCGGTAATTTTCAAAATCATCGCTTGCTGGTGTTTTATTCCTTCTTGCGCGAAAACCGAATAAGCGCCAACCATATCGATAAGTTTAACTTCGCCGCCGCCGAGAACCAACGAAAGTCCGTAGCGGTTTTTTTCCGTGAGAGTTGTGATGCCAAAATCAGAAGCAGTTTTTAACGTATCGTTAAGTCCGGCGAGATATAAAGTTTTTACCGCGACAATGTT
>JAQURY010000002.1:11976-51686 GCA_028715395.1 Minisyncoccota bacterium | reverse complement strand
GCACGCGTCTGGCGTCGTGAAACCCTCGCAGCCGAAGACGCAGACCTTGCCGGAGGAACAATGCGCTTCAATCTTGAAACCGGCGATGTTCGGCGTCCCGATGGTGCCGCTGGCCGTGGTCGGATCGGAGAATCAGGCGGAAGTTTTCCTTGTTTTTAATTTCGGAAAAAGCCGCTACCAGCAAATCAAATCCCTTGCCCGGCGCCATCCGGCTGGAATAAAAAAGAGTTACCTTCCCGCTGTCTTTGACCCGATTCCTGTAAAAATTTTCTGTAATGCCGTTGCGTTTCATTATTTCGCGGTATTCTATCGGGTCGCCGATAATAAAAGAATGCTCATCCTTTTTCAGGCCGAAATTCTCGTAAACCTGCCTGAGTATCGGATTGGTGAACATATAAATATCTATGCCGCTGGCAATGGGCATGCCAATATATTTTTCGGCGCACCAGCGGATTTTTCTTTTTAACTCGGCAAAGGGGCTCCTTTTGTTTTTACTGAACAACGTGGAAACATTTTCCGGAAAAACAAACAGCTCTCTGTTGAAAAAAGCCGAAACCGGAACTTTGCCGCCCAGTCTCCTATAAAGACCGGCAGCGTAAAGAAAATTATGACCGTCAATATGAAAAAAGTCCGCCTGCTTTTCATATTTCTTCAATATCTTAAAAACTCCCCTCTGAATTCCCAAAAGGTGCCTGCTCATGACGTTTTCTTCAATAACCTTATAAGGCAGCGGCTGGGAAATGTCGTTGGAATAAGAAAATGTGGTGACCACCGTAACCTCGTTGCCCAGCTTTATTAAGTTCCTGATCATCACGTCGAATTCCTCGATGGATCCTCCGGACTTGGTAAAATTAAGTTTGGAAGTGATAAAAAATATCCTCATGTTATAATATAAACAAATTATAAACCTAATCAGTTACATATAATATGGAAAATATAACAGGTCCCGTCATTAAGTGCCAAATTTGTAAATCGAAAAAATTAATCCCCGTCCTGCGCTACGGCAACCAGCCGATAGTCCAGGCCTACTTGCGGCCGGAACAGCTTACAACCCAGGCCGAAGCGACCTATCCCCTTAATCTCGTTTATTGCGCGGAATGCGGCCTACTCCAGCTTGATTATATAGTTGATCCAAAAATAGTTTTTCCTAAAAATTATCCTTACCGGACCGGACTTACCAATATGCTTGTCAGAAATTTCCGCAGTCTGACCGATTTGGTTGTGAATAAATATAATCTCAAGCCGGGCGACCTAGTTATCGATATCGGGTCAAACGACGGCACCTTGCTCCAGGGATTCAAAGACAAGGGTATACGCGTTCTCGGAATTGAACCGACCGACGCCGCCAAAGTCGCCAATAAAAATAAAATTCCGACCATTCAGGAATTCTTCAATAAAAAACTCGTCAAAAAAATAATCAAAAAATACGGCCCCGCGAAATTAATTACCGCTACCAATGTTTTTGCCCACATTAACAATCTCGACGAATTGGTTTCCGGAATCCATTCTCTTTTGGACAAAGACGGAATTTTTATTTCCGAATCGCAGTATTTTATGGATACTTTCGAAAAATTGGAATTCGACTGCGTTTATCACGAACACATAAGATTTTACACTCTTAAGCCGCTGGTAAAACTTCTTTCAAAAGCGGGATTCACCGCCGCCGACGCCGAAAGAATCTCCGCTGCCGGAGGATCTATCAGGGTTTTCGCGATGAAAGGAAAACATCCCCAGACCGCCAGAATCAAACAGCTTATCCAAGCCGAAGAAAAAATCGGGCTTTACAACCCTAAAAAACTGAAAAAATTCTCCGAACGGGCGGTTTCCGCCAAACGAGACATAGTAAGCCTTGTTTTGGAATGCGCCAAAAAGGGACGGGTTGTCGGCCTCGGTTCTCCGGCTCGCGCCAATACCCTGCTTAATTTTACCCATCTGGATAAAGATATCCTTGATTATTTGGTGGAAAAAGCCGGCTCTCCGAAAATCGGGCTTCTCACTCCGGGCACCCATATTCCCGTAATGGACGAAAATAAAATTTTCAAAGACCAGCCGGAATATCTGCTTATTTTGTCTTGGCATATCGGCGAAGAATTAATGAAAAAAATACGCCAGATCGGATACAAAGGAAAATTCATAATGCCCCTGCCAAAAGCAAAACTCGTAAAATAATCCATGAATAAAAATAATTGGGCTATCGTTGGCCTGGGGCACCAGGCGGAAACAATCGCCAAGGCCATAAAAAATTCCAAGATGGGAGTATTAAGCGCCGTAGCCGGCGATAATTCCCGCCACACGGAAAATTTCGCCAGAAATCACAATGTGGCAAAACATTCCGACTCTCTCAACAAATTGCTCTCCGCAGATAAAAAGAATGATTTTATAAATTCCGTTTTTATCTCCAGCCCAAACTACCGGCATGCCGGCCATGCCTTGCTTTCTATTTCCGCTGGAAAAAATGTTCTGTGCGAAAAACCGCTGGTTTTGAAAAGCGCCGATGCCCTGAAAATCGGCCAAGCCGCCAAAAAAAACGGCCGCCTGTTCGGCGTCGGCTTTCAGCTGCGTTTTCATCCCGCGCTTTTGGAAGCCAAAAAAATAATAAATTCAAAAATTCTGGGGAAGGTGCGCTTGGCCGAAATACACTGGTCAACCGGCCGCGCCGGAGAAATAAAATTTCCGCCCCTGCCGAAACATATGCTTTGGCGGGAAAATTTAAAATTGTCGGGAGGAGGAGCTTTAATGTCCCGAGGAATACATCTTCTGGATCTGCTTGATTTTCTTTTTTCCGGAAAAGCCATGGAGCTGACAGCTGTTAAAGACGAAAAAAATAATGTACCGGACAAACTGACCGTCGGCATTATCCGCTTGCCGGGAATGCTCGTTCAAGTAACCACCGGCCGCCAAATACCTTTTGCGGAAAATCGCCTGGTAATTTACGGAAGCAACGGACGGCTGATATTAAAAGATGCTTTCACACCGAACGGAACGGGAACACTGGAGCTTAAAACGCCTAAAAAACAAATTGTTAAAAAATTCTCTAAAAAAATCGATCTTTATCAGAAGGAGGTGGAAAATTTCAATCAAACTGTCCTCAAAAAAGGAAAATGGACCGGCGCAGACATAAACAGCGCAATAAAATCGGTTATTTTAGCGGAAAAATGGAATAAATCCATCCGGACCGGAAAAACAGTTAAGATTTAAAAACCGCGTTAACCGCGGTTTTTTATTTCTTCGGGTTCGCCAGATACCAGTCATATGTTGTTTTTAGCCCCTGTTCCAGGGATATTTCCGGCTTCCAGCCGGTAAGCTTCTGCAGTTTGGAAACATCGGCCAGCCTTCTTTTCACGCTTCCTTCCGGAGAGTTTTTAATATCCAAAGCATTGGGTTTCCATCCTGTAACTTCAAACATTTTTTCAGCCAATTCTTTCATAGTCACCTCTTTGAAATCTCCGATATGGACCGTTTCTATCGGCTGACTGTCCGTATTTTGGGAATCCATCAGCATCCGCATAGCGCGCACCGCGTCGGTTATATAGCAAAAAGTTCTGGTATCATCCGCGCCATAAATCGGAAACGGATCTACTTTTTGGGCGATTCTCTGCGAAAATTCCGGAATCACATGATCATAGCCCGCTCTCGGCCCGTAAAAATTATGCGGCCGCACTATCACTCCTCTGAAATTATACATTTTGGCGTAATTGATCATGAAAAGTTCTCCGACCAATTTCGAGCCGGCATAAGACCAGCGCGGATTATAAGTATCCTCGACAACCAATGGAACGTTTTCGGGGGTAGGTATCGGCAGCTTGCCGAAAGCGCTCAAAGCTCCCGCATAAGCTTCGTTAGAAGAAGTAAAGCAGATTTTCCCCTGGCTATTTTCTTTTCTGAACCATTCAAGAATGTAAATAAGGGAAAGTGTGCTTATCCGCAAAGTCTCGTGCGGCATCGCGTAAAAATTTTTCGTTCCGTTTATCGCCGCCAAATGATAAACGTAATCGTAGCCGTTTCCCAGCTTTCCGTAAGAATTGATATCTGTAAGATCAAGCTCTAAAAATTTTATTCTTTTGTCTCCAATAAGTTTTTTAAAATCTTCGTCAGTTTTTCCGCGCTGGAAATTATCAACCAAAACTAATTCGCAATTATCCCCGTATTCTTCCAAGAGATGCTTGGTCAAAAAATATCCGATAAACCCGGCTCCGCCCGTAATAAGAATTTTTTTATTTTTATTATCCATTTATTTTTCCTTCTTTTTTTAGAAGCTTTATCGCGCATTTTACTTCGTTCAAATGTTTAAAAGCCATTTTGCCCGGAATTCTGTTAATTGGAAACCACTTGGCCTCGCTGAATTCCGGCCCGCTTTCATTATAAGACTTTCCCTTCATTATTACGGGATAAACCAAAACTACATAATGCTTTTGGGCGTCCGCTTTGGGTTCGCTGAAAACCGCGACCGGATTATTGAAATTCCAGGGAGAAATCACTTTTACTTTCACTCCCAGTTCCCGTCCCGCCTGGCGGTCAATCGTATTCCGAAGCTGCTCGCCTTTTAAAACTCTGCCTCCGATAACGCACCACTTCCCTATTTCGGGATATATTTTTCTTTTTAAAAGCAGCGTTTCCGCTTTTTTCCCGAGGTTTCTGAAAAACACCAAATCAACGCAGACAATCGGAATTGATTTCTGTATTTTATCAAAAAGAGATTTTTTGATGAATTTCCCGGCGGGAACCACTTTTTTATGCATAGCCGTTAATTGCCCCAAAAATGCCAGATATCTATGAATTTTTTATCGGGATATTTTTCGGGCTTTATTTTCTTATACGCGGCATGAGGAGTGGCTAAAATAACGATATCCGATTCGGTTAAAACCGTGTCCAACGGGCTCAGCGAAGCATCTTTGACATAGGGGTCGTGGCAAAGGACGTTCTTGCTTTCCAAATGAGCGACTTTTTTCAGCTTGTAAGACAAGCTATCCCTGATGTCGTCGATTTCCGATTTAAAAGCCATTCCCAAAATCCCGACTGTTTTGTCTTCCAATCCGCCCATCTCTTTTAATTTATTAACAACGTAATTCGGCAATCCCTCGTTGATAAGCAGCGCCGAATGCCCCAGGAAAAATCTGTTATTGTGAAAAGCCGAAAGCTGCATTGTATCTTTAAGCAGGCACGGCCCGGCCGCAAATCCCGGCGAAGGCAAATCCTTCATCCTCGAATAATCTTCTTTCATGCCTTTGTAAATCGCCCTGTAGTCCAGGTTATGGTCCTTGGCAATCATGAAAAACTGGTTTGCCGCGGCAAATTGGATATATCTCCAGGCATTGCAGAATAATTTCGCCAGCTCCGCTTCTATTGGCTTAAGATTGACGATTTTTCTGGAAGTTATTTTTTTGAAAAACTTTTCCGCTTTTGAAACCGCTTTTTCGTTGAAGCCTGAAACAATCTGCGGCAAATCTTTCAATTCCTTTACGGCTTTCCCCTGAACGATTCTTTCCGGGCAAAAAACCACATCCACTTTTTTCCTGTTCTTCAACAAAAATTTTTGGATTCTTTCCGAAGTACCCGGATAAACCGTGCTCCGCAATATTAAAATCTGCCCGTTTTTGAAATAAGGAAGGTAAGCGCCGATTGCTTTCATAATCTGGCTTACGTCGGGACTCAGATATTCATCAACCGGCGTTCCGATTACCAGCAAAACCATATCGCTCTGCTTTATTACGCGCGGAGAATCGGAAACAAAAAGTTTCTTTTTCTTTAAGGCAAGCTTCAATTCTTTTTCTCCCCCTTCTTCCGTAAAAGGAAATTCTCCCCGGCTGATTTTTTCCAGAGAATTTTTATTGAGGTCGAAAAGCGCGGTTTTTATTCCTTTGGTTGCGGCAACGACTCCGAACGGCAAACCGACATGCCCGGCTCCGCCTATAATGCACAAATCGTATTTCATAATTGGTTTATATTAACAGTTTTTTAAATTTATCGGCAACTTCCGAAATATCGAATTTCTTAACCCATTCCCGCTCCGCGGATTTAATATTATTCAATTCCTGCGGCGGTTTTTTAATCAGTTCTTTTGCCTTTGAAACTATCATATTAATACCTCCCGGAAGCGCCATAAAGTCACTTAATTGAGGCGGAATTATCTCTTTTACGCCCCCGACTTCAAAAGCCAAAAATGGGACTTCGGCAGCCATAGCCTCCAGGATAACGTGCGGAAATCCCTCCTCTTCCGAAGGCATCAAAAATAAATCTGAAATGGCAAAATATTCAGCTATTTTTTCCTGCGGCACCCACCCCAAAAATCTCGCCTTATCGCTTAATCCGTCATTCTTTATTTTTAATTCCAAATCCGTTCGTTCAGGCCCGTCGCCCGCAACCAGCAAAACAATATTTTCGTTTTTCAAGCCCCTCAAAATCTCCGGCAAATAATGCGCGCCTTTTCTTTTTGAGAGCCTGTGCGCGAAAAGAATAATTTTCTTGTCCGGAGAAATATCCAGATTGGCCTTCAATTTGTCTTTTTTAACGCCCGCGGCCCGGCTTTTAACGCTTTCAACATCAATCCAGTTCGGCATCACTTTTATTTTTTCAAGAGGCAAACCGTAATGGCGAGCGTATTCCTTCTTTAATTCTTCCGTTCCGGTCACTAAAAAAGAGACTGTTTTGTAAACAAATCGTTCAAACCAGTCGCGCAAAAAAAATCTTCTGTAATTCCACGGCAATCCGCAATTCCAGTAAAAAACTCTGCCTCCGTAAATTTTTGTTATGCAAGAAGCTATATAGGCGGCAAAAAAAGAATAATGGACATAAAAATCCCTATATCCCAAAAAGCGCGCGTAAAAAATCAGCAATTTGGTTTTTAAAAGACGCCATGGCGCGAATCCTCCGGCAAAAAAAATCTTCCCGTTTTTAAGGCTGATGTCCGGCTTCCCGCCTTTTTCCACAATCAAAAAAACATCCAGGTCCTCGGAAATAATTTTTATAAAATTATATAAATAATTGAAATGGGTCGGAGTCTTTCTGTCATATTCCGGAATTATAAAGCAAATTTTTGGCAAATTCATTGTATTAATTATAACTTTAAAACCGGCAATTTTGTCATTCAATAAAAAGCCGCCCTTTGATAAAATAGGGCGGCTATTTTTTTCCGTTAAACTCGGGCAGTCGAACCTTGCAGAATCTTCATGTCCGACTCAACCATCATTTGGACAAGTTCTCTGAAAGTCACTTTCGGCTCCCACTTCAAAATATTCCTGGCCTTGGAGGCATCTCCTTTCAATATGTCCACTTCGGCCGGGCGGACGAACTTCTGGTCAATGACTACGTATTTCTCGTAGTCAAGATCCAGACAGCCGAACGCTTCCTCGACGAATTCTCTGACCGAGTGCTCCTCTCCCGTGGCGATTACAAAATCGTCCGGTTTTTCCTGCTGGAGCATCATCCACATTGCCTTTACGTAATCGCCGGAAAATCCCCAGTCGCGTTTAGCGTCCAGATTGCCGAGCCGCAATTCCTTTGCCATGCCCAGCTTTATTCTAGCCGCCGCGTTGGTGATTTTTCTCATGACGAATTCCAGTCCTCTCCTCGGAGATTCGTGATTGAACAAAATCCCGGACGCGGCGAACATCCCGTATGATTCGCGGTAATTCACCGTCATCCAGTGCGCGTAAAGTTTCGCCGCGCCGTAAGGGCTTCTCGGGTAAAACATCGTCTTTTCCCTTTGCGGCATCTCCTGGACCTTTCCGAACATTTCCGAAGAAGAAGCTTGGTAAAACTTTATCTTCGGGTCTATCTGCCGAATCGCTTCCAGAACTCTCGCCGCCCCCAGGCCCGTTACATCAGCCGTAAATATCGGCTGTTTCCACGACTCGTGGACGAACGACTGGGAAGCCAGATTGTAGACCTCGTCGGGAACAACTTCGTTCAAGGCAAGTATAATCGAGCCCTGATCCGACAAATCTCCCGAAACAAGTTCTATGCTGTCCAGAATGTGCTCGATGTTCTGTCTGTTCTTCTGGCTGTTTCTTCTTTCCAGTCCGAAGACTTCATATTCCCGTTCCAGCAAGAATTCCGCCAGATAAGAACCGTCTTGTCCCGTTATGCCGGTAATCAAAGCTCTTTTTGACATCAAAGTCCTCCTCTTCAGTCAATTTTCATTTTAGGAAACAACTGATTTAAAGATTAAGGAAAACTTCCTTTATTGTCAAAATTAAAAACCGGCTAAAGTATAGATATCGTATCCGTCAAAATTATCGGTTAAGCGGTATTTTTTCTCCAAAACCGGTCTTCCCTGTTCCAAAAACTTGTCCCCGATAACCGAAACGATAACTTCCGGAAGCGGATTCGCGGATAAAGGATTTTCTCCTATAACAGGAATGCCCGCCATCTCGACAATCTGATATTTTTTATCCGCATCCAATAAAATTGAAACTCCCAAAGAATTCATCACGCCGATGGATTTTCCGGAAAATTTTTCATTCAGATAATCCGCGGTTTTGATGGCCGTATCGGACGTATAAATCTGCGCCGCCGTGAAAAGATGGAATGTCTGGACGGCAATCAGAAAAACGGCGCCTGTGGCCACCAGCCGCACGGCACATCCTCCAATTTTAGGAATTTTATCCGCGATAATCCGCAAAGCTTCCGGCAATAAAAATAAAATCAAGAGTTCGGCGACTACTATATATCTCAGCCAGCCCGGACTACGCAGATAATAAACAAAGGCCAAAGCTCCGTAAATAATCGCGAAATTGTAAATTGATTTTAATTTCTGATCGTTCAAAAAAAACCTTGCCGTTATTACGACTAAAAATAAAATTCCGAAATAAATCAGGGTTGTTGAATGGAAAAATCCGAGAAAATTACTAAGCATGTTTCCGCCAACCGAATCGGAACTATAAGGATTTTTGAAAAAATTTAAAATGCTCTCCCAGGAAGATTTTACGAATGGGTTTCCCAAAACCAGCAATATCCAGCCGATTGCCGCCGGAATCATTCCTATGCCGGTTTTCAAAATTTTTCCGATAAATCCCCTGCCTTCAAAAATAAAAGCCAGGAAAATCGCCGGCGCTATCGCTAAAAATACCGACGGCTTGGTTACAACCGCCAGCCCGAGAAACAATCCGCTCAGATAATAATTTTTTTTCAAAAGACAGCAATATATTCCGCACGTCAAAAAAACAAATCCCGGAATTTCGCCGACAACCGTCCTTCCGCTGTCAAAAAACGAAGCAAATGAAGCCGTTAAAAATACGGCTAAAATCGCCTCTTTCTCGCCAAAAATTCTCCTTCCCAGCGAATAAATCCCGATTAAAGCGGCAATCATCCAGGCCAGCATGAAAACCCTTGCCGCAACCAGGCTGTTGCCGAAAATCTTGAAAATCAAAGCCAGTGGCGCAGTTACCGGATAACCAGTGGATTGCAGCAATTGCGGGATACCGGAAAATTTTCCCGGCGCGGTTTGAATATCCAATTTTCCGTAATCGGCAAAACTTTCCGCCAGCTCAATGCTTTTTGCCTCATCAACCCAAAGCCGCGGCTTGGTCGTTAAAGTAATGCTTGAATAAACGACGACCCAGACAATCGCCAGCGCAATCAGCCCGAAATTAAAATATTTATTTGACGTTAAATTGCTCATACTTTTTTAAGCCGAGCTTAAGCAATATATATTTTTTCAGCACTCCCAGAATTGCCAATCCGTATTGCGAGCTTCTGATAAATCCGATCATCGATGCTTCCGGAAAATAACGGGTGGAAATTGGGATTTCGTTTATTTTCATTCCTGCCACTTTCATCTGGACGATTATTTCCGTGTCAAAAACAAAATCATCGGAATTCAGCTCCAGCGGCAGCTGCATCACTTTTTTGCTGTAAGCGCGGAACCCCGAATGATATTCGCTCAGATTCATTCCCAAAATAAAATTCTCAACTTTGGTCAAAAATATGTTCGCCAAAAATTTCCAATAAGGCATCCCTCCCTTGAGCGCATTCTGCGGAATTTTCATCCGCGAACCGAAAACCGCATCCGCTTCTCCTTTCGCCACCGGCTCCAGCATTTGCGGAATAAAAGTCGGGTCATATTGAAAATCCGGATGAACCATAATGGCGATGTCCGCTCCTAACTTCAAAGATTCTCTGTAGCAGGTTTTTTGGTTGCCGCCATAGCCAAGATTTTTCTCGTGAACAAACGTTTTTATTCCTAGCTTCCGCGAAACCTCCACTGTTTTATCCCTGCTGCAATCGTCAACTAAAATTATATCGTCCGCGAATCCTTTGGGTATGGCGTTTAAAGTTCTTTCCAGAGTTTTTTCGGCATTGTAAGCCGGAAGAACCACTATTATTTTTTTTCCATTTAGCATATAATTATTTTAATCTTAATACATATGGCGAAAATTATCCAAGAAAGAAATAAATGTATCGGCTGCGGCGCCTGCGTTTCGGTTTGTCCCTCAATGTTTGAAATGTCCGAAGACAGCAAGGCCACCCTCAAAAATTCCAAGGAAAATAGCGGCAATTTAGAGCTTGAAACCGCGGATGCGGATTGCGCCAAAGAAGCGGCGGATGTTTGCCCCGTAAAAATCATAAAGATCCAGAAGTAATTTACTTGGCGTTTTTACTGCGGTAATCCTTTATCGCCTCCCTCAAAGCCAGATGCCCCAAAACCGAGCAATGGAATTTTTCGTCCGGCAAACCGCCGAGCCGTTCCATTATTTTTTTCGGCTCCAGTTTCATTGCTTCATCCAAATCCATTCCGCCGTTTTCCGTCGCCATCACCGACATCATCGAAGAAGACGCGATGGCCGAAGCGCAGCCGAATGTCTGCCATTTGCACTCTTTTATTTTATTTCCGTCCACTTTTATCCAGACCGTAAGCAAATCGCCGCAAACGGGACTGCCCGCGGTTCCTTTTCCGTCCGCCTTGAAATCATCCGTTTCCCTCAGATAATTTCTCGGATTGAAAAAATGGTCTTTTACCGTTTCGCTGTATGCCCAATTTTCTTGAATCATATTTTTATTGAAGATATTTCCCTTAATTTTTCTATTACATTTGGTAAAACTTTCAAAATATAATCCGCGTCACGCTTGGTTGTTTTTCTTCCCAGCGTCAGCCTCAAGCTGCTATGCGCCAATTCCGGCGTTATTCCTATCGCCAAAAGCACATGGGAAGGCGTAAGTTTTCTGGAAGAGCAAGCTGAGCCGGTAGACGCGCAAATGCCGTACTTATCCAGCAATAAGGCCATGGCTTCGCCCTCCACTCCTTTTATGGAAACATTAACGTTATTCGGCAAACGTTTAACCGCATTACCATTCAGCCGGCTGCGGCTAATATTTTTTAAAATATTTTTGATTAAATAGTCCCTCAAAACTTTCAGCCGTTTTGATTCTCCGATTTTTATTTTATCGGCCAGTTTCAAGGCTTCGGCAAAACCCACAATCAAGGCCGCATTTTCCGTTCCGGCGCGCAAACCGCTTTCCTGGCCTCCGCCGACTATCATCGGTTCCAATTTTACATTCTTAGAAACATAAAGGCACCCAACTCCTTTCGGTCCGTATATTTTCGAGCCATTCAGCGTCATCAAATCAACTCTCATTTTTTTCACGTTCAAATCCAGCGCTCCGGCCGCCTGGCAGGCATCCGTATGAAACAAAGGAAATTCCGAAGAATTATTTTTTCTGGCGCTTTTTATTATTTCCGAAATCTCGGAAATCGGCTGGATTGTCCCGATTTCGTTATTGGCGTAAATTATTGAAACTAAAATCGTGTCTTTCCTGATAATTTTTTTCAATTCCTCCAAATCAGCTAATCCGTCAGAATCGACTCTTAAATAAGAAACTTCAAATCCCCGTTTTTCCAGTTTTTTCGCCGCTTCCATAACCGCCGGATGCTCTATTTTTGAAACAATAATATGCTTGCCCTTATCTTTATAAAAATCGGCAATTCCAAAAATCGCCAAATTATCGGACTCCGTTCCCGAACCGGTGAAAATAATTTCTCCGCTTCCGCATCCCAAAATTTTCGCCGTTCCGATCCTCGCCTGCTCAATCGCAAATCGCGCTTCGCGTCCGGCCGCGTGCAAAGAAGACGCATTGCCGAAAGACCCCTTCAAAAAAGGGTTCATTTTCCGCAAAACCGCCGGATCTATGTAGGTCGTGGCGGCATAATCGAGATAAGTTCTTTTCATTTCTATTTTTTATCTGGCCTTAAACAACCAGCTGTATATTCTATGTATAACCAGTTTCAGATGCTTAAAGTTCCTGATTTCCCTCAGGAATTTCCAGGCTATCACCGGCCTGAAATAAAATCTCATTAAAGCTTTGCGCCTCAATTTTTTCATCTGTTCCACGGTAAATCCTCTGGGCGCATAAATCGCGTCCGCCAGAACGAACCTTCCCCAATCCTCATCGGACATTTCTTTCAACTCTCCTCTCTCTATAAGATTTCTCGTAATTTCCGTTCCCGGAAAAGGCTTGAAAAGAGAAAACCCGGCGCGCTTCAGTCCCAGCTCTATCGAAAAATCAATCGTATCCATTATGTCTTTAACTGTTTCTCCCGGATAACCGATTATGAAAAATCCCGAAATTTCCAGTCCGCATTTTTTAATCAGAGCCACTTTTTCGCGGATAACGTCTTTGGTCAGATTTTTTTTCATTTCTTTCAGGATTCTATCTGAGCCCGATTCTATTCCGACGGAAATACTGTAAAGCCCGGCGTCTTTCATGGTCATAAGCATTTCCTCCGACAAAGAATCAAGCCTGACTCCGTTCGGGCACGTCCAAGTCATGTTAAATCCCGTCGCTTTCAGTTTTCTGCAAAAATCTTTCACAAAATCAGGACTGAAAGTAAAATTGTCGTCTTCTATGTGAATTTCTTTTATGCCGTATTCGTTATGCAATAATTTTATTTCTTCAATGACATTGTCCACGCTTCTGAATCTTATTTTCTTTCCGCTTATGAGATTGCCCGCGCAATAAGTGCAGGAAAACGGACATCCCCTAGTAATGACAATCGGAGCTATCGGAAAATTTTTGAAAAAACCTCCGTGAGGAGCCAGTGGATAAGTATCGGGTCTCAAAATATCCCAGCTCGGCGTTCCCAGCTCGTCCAAATCATCGACGAATATCTGCTGATTTACCACTGTTCTTCCGTCCATCCTCCAAATTAATCCCGGAACCGTCATTAATTGCTCTTTTTCTTCGGCTCTGCCCTCGGCAATCAAATCCAGCAATCTGGCCAGGCCGACTTCGGCCTCTCCCCTGAATGCCCAATCAATATCCGGAAAAAGCTGGTATATATTGGCAAAACCGCAGGACGGATGAGGTCCGCCGAAAATTATTTTAATTTTCCGGCTGACTTTTTTAATCGCTTTAATATATTCTTTCGCCGCCACCACGTGAAAAGTGAATATCTGGATTCCGATAATGTCATATTTTTTTGTTTTTAAAATTTCCTCTAATTTTTCCGGCGTCAGCTGTTCTTTGATTCCGTCCAAAACCTCAACGTCGTGTTTTTTTCTTATGGCGGTAGTCAAATAACCCAAGCCGAAAGGCGGAATTAATTCATCAGACCGGGAGCCCGGCCTCATCAAGAGAACTTTTAATCTTTTCATTATCTGCTGAATATATTAAATCTTATTACGTGCCAAATCGCGGATACTCCGTCCCAAAAACCGATTTTTTTGCCTTCTTCATATGATCTGCCGTAATATGCGATTCCCACTTCGTATATTCTCCATTTTCCTTTTGCCATTCTCGCCGTCAATTCGGGCTCTATGCCAAATCTTTGGGACACCAGCTTGTCTTTAAACGAATCCACTACTTCTTTGGTAAACACCTTGTAGCAAGTTTCCATATCGGTCAAAGTCAGCCCGGTCAATAAATTAGAAATAAAAGATAAAAATTTATTGCCCATCAAATGCCAGAAAAACAAAACTCTCTTCGGTTCGCCGGTCAAAAAACGCGAACCGTAAACGACATCAGCCTGGCCGATTAAAATCGGCTTCAAAACTTTTTTGTAATCTTCCGGATCGTATTCCAAATCGGCGTCCTGAATAATCACAATATCTCCAGTAGCCTTATGGAAACCGGTTTTCACCGCCCCTCCTTTGCCGAGATTTTTTTCATGAAAAACGTATTTTATTCCCGGAATGGATTTTATTATGTCTCTCGTTCCGTCCTTTGAGCCGTCGTCAATGACGATAATTTCTTTTTCGATATTGTCCAGATTAACCGCTTTCACCCGTTTAATCAGCTCTTCAATGGTCGCTTTTTCGTTGTAAGAAGGAATTATTATTGAAAGTTTATGCATATTGCTACATTATAAATTACGCAGGTATTATAGTAAAATATAACTAAATGGCAAAGAATTTGGTCATAATCCCGACTTATAACGAAAAAGAGAACATTGGCGCACTGGTGGAAAAAATTTTTGAACTTGTTCCTGAAACCGGAGTCATGATAGTAGATGATAACTCTCCCGACGGCACCGCCGGAATTGTTGAAAATCTTAAGCAAAAATTTCCCGGCCTTTCGCTGATAAAACGGGCCGGAAAAAACGGCCTAGGAGCAGCTTACGTTGCCGGCTTCCGGAAAGCGCTGGAAAACGGCGAGCTCAAAACCATCACTATGATGGACGGCGATTTTTCGCATGACCCGAAATATCTGCGCGGCATGCTGGCTTTGTCGGAAAATTACGATTTGGTGATCGGCTCCCGCTACACGAAAGGAGGAGATATTACGAAAAAATGGAATATTTTCAGGAGATTTCTGAGCGCCGCCGGAAATTCTTATTTAAAAATTCTTTTCGGAAAATACAGGATTAACGACTGGACAACCGGCTACAACATAATCAACGCGGAGCTTTTAAAAAAAATAGATTTCAATAATCTCAATCCCAAGGGCTACGCTTTTATTTCCAGCCTGAAATATTATTTGTTCAGAGCCGGAGCGAAAACAATCGAGTTCCCCATTTTCTTCGAAGAACGCGGCGAGGGAAAATCAAAAATGTCCCTAGCTATTATTATTGAAGGAATAATTTCGCCCTGGAGAATCCTGATAAAAGATTTTTTTTAATTGCTGATTTTCTCCGCGATTAAAAGAAGGTGGGGATATCTCGCCTTGTAAAACTTTCCGTAAAAAAACTGGACTAAATTCCTGAAAAAATTAAGAGCCGAGGGACTTCTGAACATTACCGCTTTGCAGAAAACCGCTCTGAATCCGTACTGCTTAAACAATTCGGAAATACTTTGAGCGGAAAAAGTCCTTACGTGCTGGACCCTGTGAAAAACCGCTCCGCAATCCGGGCAGCAAACTTTTGATTTATCCAGATTTTCTTCGTTGGGCACGGTTATAATCAAATGGCCGCCGATTTTAAGCGCGCGGTTCAGCTCCTTTAAATTATTCGGCAAGTCTTCATCCAAAATATGTTCCAATGTTTCAATAAAAAATACAGAGTCATAAGAAGAATTTCTGACCGGCGTAGGAATGCCCTTTGCCAATATCAATTCTCCCAGATACGGGGAATCGCCAAGCCGCGAAGCCGCCAATTTCAGGGACTCTTCGGAAAAATCCAACCCATCGCTTTTTATTTTATTCTTGGCCAGCTCTTGGAGAAAAAATCCCGGCCCGCATCCGAAATCAAGGATTTCTCCTTTTAATTTTATTTTGCTTTTTACCTGCTTCAGAATAGACGCTCCGACTTGTTTGCTGAAATAAAATCCTTCCATCGCCTTATTCGAAGAATAGCTATTCCAAAACCTCCTGGATTTCTCCGGCGTCCAAGAAACTTCATGTTGTTTAAATTCTTCCATATTATAAACCCTTAATTCTCTCCATAATTCTGCCCAAATTCCTCAAAATATCAAAACCCGCATTTAAAAATAAAATCCCCGCAATATACAAAGCCGGTCCCAGCCGCAGTCTTTTATTTATCAATTCCTGAAATCCATAACCGGCGAAAATCGCCAAAAACGGATAAATTAAAAATCTGTATCTCGTTTCAACTATTATTCCCACTACGGCCAGCGGCATCATTATCAGCATCCATAACAGCAATTTGGCGTTTTTCTTATCGATTAAATCTTTTATTTTCCAAATTCCCCAAAAACCCAAGACAAAAAGAAAGACCGAATAAATTGAAGAAAAAACCAGGGTCAGCGCTTTGCTAAGCCCATTAAGATGGAACCAGAATCCCGTCGGACGCGCGAAGCTGAAATAAATTGAAGCGCGATAAGCCGTTAATTTTATAAATTCCAGCGGACTTCCAGCTACGAAATTCAACGCCTCCTTGGTTGCCCGGTTGTTTGCGCCGACATATCCAAGCTCCTGGACATATTGCTCCAGCGCGGGATAAGGATCCTGTTCTCCGGTGGCGCCGGAATGATTTCCCGCCAGCAAATTGAATCCCGTTGCTTCGTTAGTCGGAATAAACGCGTGAAATATATTGTAATTTCTTATGGTCCAAGGCAGCAAAACCAGAAAAACCATAAAGCCCATTATCAAAAAATCTTTCCATTTTTTATGGAACAGCAAATATGCGGCCATCGGGAAAAATAAAAACGCCGCCGGAGTCCTTACCAAAACAGCCAATCCCAAACATATTCCCGCCAGTCCCGCCAGCCACAATCTTTGCCCGTAATTTATATATCTGAAAAATACATAAACCGCCAGAATAACCGAAAAAACTCCGAGCGTTTCAGTCATCAGCATCCCTTGGAGAGTAATGATATCCGGAGAAAGTCCTATCAGCGCCGCCGCGGCAATTCCCGCCCCAAAACTCCACTGAGTTTTAAAAATTTCCCTGGTAATCAGAAAAATCATCAGCGCCGATAAAACAACCAGCAGCGCCTGAATCACCCAGACAACTTCATAGTGCCGCCCAAAAACGGAATAAATGCCCGCGATAAAAAATTCGTATCCCGGCCCCACCCTGATAATGGCATTGTCATTGTTCAGCGGAACATCAAGGGATTCCCTGTAGCCGTTCCCCTGGACAATATTCCAGGCAATATTTTCATAAGCGCGCGCGTCAACCGCCGGCGGAATTTTGAAATAAAAAGAATAAGCGATGTTAACCGCGAAAACAATCGCCAAAAAAATTATCAGAATTTTTTTATGCTTATCCATAAAGTTATTTTACTAGAACGCTTTCCAATCCGCCAATTACTTCTTTCGTTCTGTTTTTCCAGGTATATTTCTGGACCTTTTTTAAAGCGTTGCCGGATATTTTTTTCAAAAACTCCTCTTTTCCGGCGTTGCCCAGCAAAACCGCGCCCAAATCACCGGCGCTGTCCGGCCTGAAAAATATCGCCTCGTCCTCGGTTAAAATCTCCCTAAGCGAAGGCAAATCCGAACTGACAATCGGAACCCCCGAAGCCATGTATTCAAAAAGCTTCATTGGAGAAGTGAAATGCCGTGAAATCTCGTACTTTCCACTGTTTGGCAAAACCAGGATATCGGCCGCTTTAAGCCAAAAAGGGACTTCTTTATTGTTCTTTTGGCCGGCAAACAGAATATTTTTATGGGGAATCTTCCTTAATTCCTCTATCTCGTTATCATGCCCCCCCACTATGACAACATTGAAATTATTGCTTAAAAAATTACTTGCTTTGACAAGCGTGTCCACTCCTTTCCAGCCATATAATTGCCCGGAATACATTATTATTTTTTTGTCTGCCGGCAAATTTAATTTTTTTCTTATTGCCTGCTTTGATTCCTTGACTGTGAACTTTTCCAGATCAACCGCATCCGGCAAAAACACTATTTTCTCCGGCCTTATTCCCGCTTCGGCCAGCTTATTTTTCATATATCCCGTTATAGTCGCTATTTTAAACAAGCGCTTCAATACCGGCTTGTAAATGAAAAGCATTTTGGGCAAAAAATGGATTTCCCAGATAAAGGGCTTTTTTAAAAACAAACAAAGCCAGGCGATTTCCCTGTCCCGCGCGTAAACCAGATAATTTTCTTTGATTGATTTAAGGTAAGAAAAAGATTTTGCGGAAAAATAAATCGTTTCCAGCAAAAACGCCAGAATTCTCGGCAGGAACCTGTAATTTATAAAATCGGTCTTTCCTATTTTTTTTATGGAAAAAATCTTTTTAATTCCGTAATGGTCGAAAGGATTCTCCTTGTTTTCATTAAAGCGCTCCGGAATGACCAGCTCCACTTCCGCTCCGTTCTCCGCCATCGCTTCGCACATTTTCATTATCTGTAATCCGTGCGCTTTGTCCGTAGGCAATCTTAAATTAGCCGCGTAAAATATTTTCATATAATTTTATATATTCGCCCGCCGATTTGCGCCAGGAAAATTCTTCCGCCCTTTTGATTCCTTTTTGGATAAGTTCTTTTTTGAACCCGCTATCGCTTAAAATCTTGGTTATTCCGCGAGCAATGTCTTCAACTCTCTTGGGATTTATCAAAATTCCCGCTTCTCCGGCCACTTCCGGCATAGAACAGACATTTGACGTTATCACCGGCGCGCCGCTTTTCATGGCCTCTAAAACCGGCAATCCGAATCCTTCCATCAGCGACGGGAAAACAAAAACATCCGCCAGATTATAAACTGCCGGCAAATCTTCCGCTTCTATGTAATCGGCAAAAAAAACTTTTTCCGTTAAACCAAGTTTTTTTATTTTATCCATAACAACTTCATAATAGCTTTCGATATGTTTCCCTCCGACAATCACCAATTTATGGGGAAATCCTTTTTTCGCTACAATCGAAAACGCCTCAATGAGCGCAGCCACGTTTTTGTGCGGATCCAAGCGGGAAACATCCAATATATATGGAGGCTGAATGCCGTACTTCTCTTTCAGCTTTATTTTTGCCCGTTCTTTCTCTTTGTCCGATAAAACCCCAAATTCGTCTCCAACGCCGCAATAAATGGAATAAACCTTTTCTTTTTTTATTCCGTAATATTTTCTTATTCCTTCCGCCGCATCGTTGGAATCCCCGATCACCGCGTCAATCCGGTATTTTCCTATCCACCTAATGAAAAAATCAAAAATCCTGTTGGCAAAAGAAATTTTTTCTTCATATGCGGGACTTACCGGAACGTTATGGGAAATTAAAACAATCTTTTTGGCTTTTAAAAAATTAAATCCCGGATAAATTCTCCTGTTAAAAACCGCTATGTCGAATTTCTCTTTATTGAAAAAGAAAAACGCCAGATAAGAAAAAAATGTGGAAAAAAACGGCAATTTCAGCGTTTTTATTTCAATATACCTGGCTTTTTGGCAAACCCCGCTTTCGCACTTTCCCCGCTTGCTTGCGATAATCAATTCAATTTTGTCGGAAAAATTGTCCGCGAACTGCTCTGCTATTTTCTGGATAACCAAAGCCGTCCCTTTTCCTCTTCTGGAAAAATCTTCGCCGAAAAAAGCCACTTTTATTTTATTATTCATGCCAATGATTTATATAACGCCACCAGATTAAATTTCGTTTTTCCGGCCGCATTTTTGATTTTGGAAATCGGCAAGCCGACATTGGACTCCGCCCACCTCAGCGCTTTTTGATAATCATTCTGGAATTCCGGCATTTTTTCAAAATATTCCGCCAACGGAACACTGAATCCTTCCTTGGGACGATTTACGATTTCTTCGGGTAAATATTTCTTAAGCAATGATTTAAGAATAAATTTGTTTTTGTTTTTCTCCGAAAACTTTCTCACATTTTCATTTAAAGAAAATCTTATCATTTCCTTGTCCAAAAAAGGCACTCTTCCTTCAAGCGAAAAAGCCATGGCGGAATAATCCAATTTATAGAGCAGCCTGTCGGGGAGATAGGAATTCAAATCGTAATAAAACGGCCGGATGTTTTTCAATTTATGGAAAAACTTTCTCTGCGCCGCCGTATCATACAAATAAGCCGTAGAAAGATTGTTCAAATATAATCCCAAGGCATCACTTTGAAGCTTATAAATAAAATCCAATAAAGTCTTTTTTCCTTTAAAATCAGGAAATCTTGAAAATATTTTGTCTACGAAATTGCTTTCCGGCCATTTGGGATTTTTCAAATCGGCCAGATGGCGATGCGTAAAATATCCGCCGAACAATTCATCTCCGCCCTCTCCGGACAAAACCACTTTTACTTTTTCCCTGGCAAAACGCGAAATCAGATAAGAAGAAAAAATCGCCGTATCGGCCAAAGGTTCTTTTAGTCCGCTGAAAATTTTATCGTATACCTCCCTGAAATCCTTAACCGTAACTTTATGCGTATAAAGCTTTAAGTCCAGCCGCTCCGCCACCTTCCGGGCATATTCCGCGTCTTTCCGGCCTTCTATTTCAAGGCAAAAAGCCGGTATTTTACGGCCATTTTCCTTCAAAATAGCCGCCAGCAGGCTGGAATCGTTTCCTCCCGACAAGAATAGCCCTACCTCTACATCCGCTATCAAATGGCGCTCGGCGCTTTCCGCCAAAATTTCTTCCGCCTTTTCAATGATTTCTTTATCGTTATTTATTCCCTCCAACGGACTTAGTTCTATCCCGCTTTTATTTAAAATTTTCTTATCCAAATCAAGCTTCAAAATCTCTCCGGGCAAAACCTTGCTGACTTCCTTATATAAGGAATACGGCGCCGGAACAAAACCGAACGATAAAACCGCGGTAAAAATTTCTTTATTAACCGTAAGAGGAATATTCAATTTTTTAATCGCCGCCAATTCGGAGGCAAAAACAAATTTGCCGTCATTCCAATAATAATAAAGAGGCTTTATGCCGGCATAGTCCCTGCTCAAAACAAGCTCATTTCTTTGCTTGTCATAAATTGCCAGCGCCCACATTCCGTCCAGCATCCCGAAAATCTTGTCTCCATATTCCTCGTAGCCGCGCAAAACGACCTCGGTATCGGAATCACTGAAAAATTTATATTTCTTTTCCAGCTTTTTTCTAAGTTCCTTGAAATTGTAAATTTCCCCATTAAAAATAATCTTGTAATTTCCGTCATCGCTTACCATCGGCTGCTTGGCTTTTTCCGACAAATCTATAATTGATAATCTGTTGTGCCCCAAGCTCACCGAGTTATCAAAAAAAGTCCCGGACTGGTCCGGACCGCGATGCCATTGCTCGTCCATCATTTTCCCCAGCAAATTTTCGTCTTTAAAATTAAATCCGCTTATTCCGCACATATAAGTTTTTCCAATTGTTCAAAATGATTCGACCAGGTAAATCTTTCTGCAGTTTCAATCGCCCGTTTGGACATAACGCCTCTCAGCTCCCTGTTCGCCATAATTTCCAGAACTCCTCCGATAAATCCGTTCTGATCTTCTGGCTTGATTAAAAATCCGTTAACCCCGTCTTCCAGCGCTTCTTCCACCCCCCCGACGTTGAACGCCACGGCCGGCAGCCCCATTGCCATCGCTTCCAGCATAGCATTGGGCATTCCCTCCCATAATGACGTCAGGACAAAAACATCGGCCATTCCAAGCCATTTCTCAACGTCATTTTGGCCTCCCGCAAACAGAACATTGCCGCTTATGCCTCTGTCATAAGCCATTTTTTCCAATTCTTTTTTCCGCTTGCCGTCTCCCACCATGACCAATTTGATTTTATCGCTGTTGTTTTTAACAAGCTTCTCGGCGATTTCTATAAGATACGAATGCCCTTTTTTGACGGAATTCATGCTGGAAACATTAATTAAAACAAAATCGTCTTTTTTCAAACCGAAATCTTTGCGCTTATCCCTGAAATCGTTCTTTTTGAAAAACTTCTCGTCTATTCCGTTGTAAATCACCTCCATTTTACGCGCCGGAATTTTTAATTCTTTTATGAAGCTTTCTTTGATAGCCGCGGCATTTACGATTATTTTTTTGGTCAAAAAAGACGCCTTGAAATCGAAAATCTTCATCCATAAGCTTTTCTCCACCGGCACATTGCCTTCTCTGACAAAAACCTTAATCCGCGGGAAAAACAATTTCGCCGTCCGCGTCATAAAATTGGTGAAAAACAAATTGCTCAAAATTACGTCCGGTTTATTGGCCTTCAAAAACTTAATCAGCTTGATGAAAGATCCTGCGTCAAAAAATGACTTGAAAGGAATGATTGAAACATTTTCTTTGGGGATTATCAGAAAATCCGCCAACTCCTGTTTCTCGCGCGGCAAAAACAAAAGCACTTTAACATCGTGCCCGTTTTTAAAAAAAAGATTGGCCTCGTGGACCACAGTCAATTGCCCTCCTCCATAGCCCAAGTCATTTATCGCAAATAAAATTTTTCTCTTTCTTTCGGTATCCATAAATCAAATCCCATCAATATAACCGAACCGCCCTAAGCCGCGTTTCCACCAAAAACTCTTTTTATTTTCCTCAAAAAAAGAACGCAAGCCACTCTTAAAGTATCAATCACGTCCTTAACCGAACTTTTTGAAACGCCCCCCTCTCTTTCCAGAAAAACAATGGGGATTTCCTTTATTTTGGCGCCCAGCGCGGCCATCTCATACAAAAGATGGACTTTATAGGCATATCTTTTGGATAAAATTTTATTCCCGTCCAGCGGCAGCTTTTCCGCGAAATTTTTTACGCGGGATAATTTGAGGCCCGAAGTGTTGTCGTTTGTTTTAAGGCCTAAAAGAATTTTGACGAATAAGCTTCCGAATCTGCTGAGTATTTTCCTGTGCAGTCCCCATGCCGAAGGAATTTTTCCTCCCGGAACATATCTCGAGCCGATTACGTAATCGTATCCGTTATCCAATTCTCTGATGAGCCGCGGAACATCCGCAGGGTCATGCTGGAAATCTCCGTCAAACTCTATGAAGGCGTCTGTTTTCAAAACATTCATCGCATAATTCATTCCTTCTATGTAAGCCATTCCGAGGCCTCTTTTTTCTTTCTCAATCAATAATTCCACATTGGAATATTCTTTGGATTTTTCCCTGACTATATCAAGCGTCCCGTCGCTGGAATTCCCGTCCACAACCAAAATCCCCGCTTGATGGTTATTAACCGAACGGAATTCTTTTTCCAGGGCGTCTATAACCAATCCGATTTTGCTTTTTTCATTGTAAGTCGGGACTATTACCGTAATTTTCATATTTTTATTTTAATTTATAAATTCCAGTCGCCGGACCCAGTTCTTTTATTCCGAACAAATAAAGCGGGCTTCCCCAGATCTGACTCATTGAAGGAGAATATTCGATTTTAGAGCCCTCAAAATATTTTACCAATTCCGATTTATCCATTAAGTTCTGGAAATGGCTGAAAATTTCCGGGCGCTTTCTTAAATCCTCTTTAGTTGCGATAAGATATTGATATTTGTTTTTGGAGACATATTTTTCCAGATTATTGAAAAATTCGGGATTGTTTACCAGATACAAATTAAGCGCGTGAAAAGATATTCCGTCCGCCGTTCCGAATTTTTCTTCGGCAATATCAACTTTCCGCAAAGAAGACGGGTCAAGCAGCCTTTGTTCTCCGATTGATTCTTTGTCCGAAGGAATTCTGCCCGCCCTGGCGTAAGTTATCACTTTCGCGCCAGCCGGAATATTCTCTCTTGCCCAGTTTATCGCCAAAATTCTCGAATCGTCGCGGAACATCAGGTATCCGAGCCGCACGGAAAAAACCAGCGGAGCCACCAGAATCAGAAGCAAAACCGCTTTCAAAACCTTGTTTTTGAGCGCAGATAAAATTATGTCCAAAATCCCGGCTGCCAAAATGGCGAAGATAGGAACAAATAATATCGCAAACCTGTGTTCATAACGGAAAAACATGTAAAAAGAAATGCTGTAGGTGTAAATAAAAAGAAGGAATGGCCAGAAAATACTGCGCCTCTTAAACAATAAATAAACCAATCCTCCGACCGCGAACAAAGTCAAAATCGGCTCCGACAGCGCCACCGGTTCGGCAAACAAAAACGGACTTTCCGCCGCCCCCAAAATTGTTTTTGCGCTCTTGGCGGTCAGATCTCCGCGAAATCCGAAAGCTGCCGGATATAAAATCGCCGGCAACGCCGCCAGAATAAGAAACGCGACAATTATAAAATAAAAATATTTTTCCCCAAAGAAATCCTTCAGAGGCTTCCGGTCATAGAACAAATACCAGTAAATTATCATCGGCCCCAGCAAGCCGATTATCGGACTGACTCCCAAGCCTGCGCCCATCGTTAAAATCGCCAAGCCATACCGTTTTTTGAAAGAAAAATTGCGGTTCGTCAAAAAAAATAATCCCAAAAGAATAAAAAAGGAAACTGCCAGCCAATGCCGGCCATTGGAAGACATTAAAATCTGATATAGGCTGGTTGCCGTCAAAAACGAAGCGATTAATCCGGCCCTCTCGCTGTTAAAAATGCTCTTGGCTATTCTATAAATAAGCCAAACTGACGCCACTCCGATTAAAACATTCAAAAATCTGGCTATCAAAAAAAATCCCGACAAATCTCCGCCCAGATAATCCGCAAACTGGCCCATGTCCCCGCCGAAAGACAGATATTTTAAGCCAACCAAAACCGAAAAAAACGGCATATATAAATAAGAAAGATACGGCGGATAATATAAAATCCCCGCGAAATCTTCCATGTGTAAAGCCGGAATCAGCGATTTTAGCTGTATCATTTTCAGGGCCGAGAGCGTAAAAGGCGGCTCATCGTCGTAAACCCACAAAGGCAATCCGTAATTTATTCCCGCTATTCTTACCAAAAAAGCGAACATGAGAATAATCGTCAGAATTCCCAGCGGTTTTGAAATGAAATCCTTTAATTTTGCGGTACTCATTATTTTAATAATAACAATTTTTCAAGAGATTCCCTATACAAACGCAGATATTTTTCCATTGTCGGAAATTTTCCGAATAATTTCCGGCTATTTTGCCTGAATTTTTCCGCTACTCTCCTGTCTCTTAAAAATTCAACTATTTTATCTCCAAGATTGTCAGATGAAGCCACCATTCCGCTTGAGCCGTCTATTATTACTTCTCCGGCAACCCCCACGTCCGTCATGATAACCGGTAAATCGGCGGCCAGCGCTTCAACCGCGGCCAGGCCATATCCTTCGTAATTGGAAGTCATTAAAAACAAATCTGCCGATTTATAATACGGGATCAAATCCTCCGTCCACGGTTCAAACACCACATCTCTTTCAAGTTGTAAGTTATGAGTTATGAGTTGCAAGTTTTTCATTTCCGGCCCTTCGCCCACTATAAGCAGCAATGGCTTACTCACGCTGAACGCTCCATGCCTGATTTTATCAAAAGCTTCAATCGCCGCTCCGACATTTTTCTCCCGCGTCAGGCGCGATGCCATCAAAATAATAAAATCGTGTCCGTGATATTTTTCATGAAGATTCACGCTTTTTTCTTCCGCCCTGATTTTTTCGATATCCACGAAAATCGGCAAAACTGTGATTTCCGGCATCTTATTTTCAGCGTCTAACGCTTCCAAAGATTTTTTAATCCTTTCCGAAACAACCCTGATTCCGTCCGCCCGCGGCAACAAAAATTTCGCCAGCAATACCCGGATCTTATTTAAAAACGATTCCCGCCTGAAAAACGGGCTTAAAAAATCCGTGTGGACTTGAAGCTGCAGCGGCAGATTGAATTTTCTTTTCAGGAGATATCCTGCCAGTCCCATTTCAAAAGGATCCTGGGATGTGATCGCGCATTCGTCCACTCCCAGTTTCCAGCCCCTGATTATTCCCGCTCCCGTCACGATTGCGTCAAAAACAAAGAACCACCTGCCTGGAGAATTGGTAGGATGCAAAAAAACATTTCCCAAACTTTGATGCTTTTCTCCGGGACTTCCGACTTTCCGCTTGTTTAAAACCACTATGTGCAATTCTTCAAAAATCTTCCCGTATTCGGCCATTCTTTTCCGTGCCGGAGAATTTTCTTTGAATATGTTTCTGTCGCTGGACAGCATTAAAACTTTAAGCATAAATTTATCCCGCTACGTATTTTTTCGCCAATTTATATTCTATCGGCCATTTGAAAAATCTCAATTTCCACCTCAATTTGCATATCAAAGCGAATAAAAATTTCAGAAACTTATTTGAAGTGACGGTTGAGCCGAGCGCGCTCTTCAGGCTTTGCGCTCCAAATCTGGCATACGCCTCAAGAGAACTTACCAGATCCGGATCCTTAACCCACGGAAATTGGTATGGCGTTAAAAAGCTCATTTCATTTTTAATGGCATTGGCCCATTCTTCCATTCCTTGCGGCGCTTTCCAGCCCGCGTCAAGGCACTCCTGATATAGCGGCGAACCCGGATAAGGCCTGAACGCCTGCGGCCCCAAAATCTGAACCTTACCGCTCAATTTCAGCAAGCCATCGATTAAATTCATTGTCTGGTCCATGTCTTCCCTCTGCTCGCCCGGCAGTCCCACCATAAACGAATACTGGGGAATTATTTCCTGTCCTAAACATCTTTTCGCGGAATTCAAAATTTCTTCCTTGGTGATGTCCTTGTCTATTTTTTTCAGTATTTTAACCGAACCCGATTCCGCTCCGAAAGAAAGCAGATAGCATCCCGATTTCCTCAGCTTGGAAATAAACTCTTCTGTCAGTTCCGGACGCGAAAAATAATCCGCTCTGATGGTGGTTTCCCAGGGAATCACCATATTTTGCGAAACCATCAGTTCGGCTATTTCCCTAGCTCTGTCCAAATCCACAAAAAAATTCTCGTCCCAAAAACGGATTTTCTTCCCTTTGAAATACGGCTTGGACCTGATAATTTCAATGTCTTTCAAAACCTCTTTCGCGTCTCTCATTCTCCAGCGATTTTTGGTAATGGCATTGATGCAAAAAGAACAGCGGTGCGGGCAGCCGCGCGAAGTGTGCGTCGGCACAAGTTCCAGGCGCTTCAAAATTTCCAAAGGCATCAGATCCCAATTCGGCAAAGGTATCTCGCTCATCGGCAAAAGCGCCCGCTGAGGATTTATAAATATTTTTCCGTTTTCCTTATAGCCCAGCCCGTTTACTTTTGAAAATTGCCTTGCGCCTTCCTCCTCTTTCATGTATTCCATCAAAGTTTCTTCTCCTTCGTTCAAAACGATAAAATCAACCAGCTTGTTTTCCAAAGTTTCTTTTGGGAAAAATGTCACATGCGCTCCTCCCCAGATTAATTTTATTTTCGGATTTGATTTTCTGATTTTTTCCGCAATCTGCATGGCCGAAGGAATTTGCGAGGTCATAACCGAAAGTCCCGCATAGCCCGCGTCCGGCAATTCTTTTTCCAGCTCCGATTCCCAATTTTCCTGCCTGGCGCAATCGATAATTTTCACCGGCGCCTGCCTTTTGTGAAGATATGAAGCAATGCACAAAAGCCCCACCGACAAACTGGTGTCATATTTCGATTTAACCGTATTAAAAGCAGGATTTATTAAAATTATCTTTCTCATAATTTTTTAAAAACCTCTACTGTTTTCGCCATCAATTCTTCCCATTTGAATTTCTCCAGCATTTTTTTGGCATTTTCGGCTAATTTTTTTCGCAGATTCGCGTCATTCAGAAGTTCGGAAATCGCCTTTATCCAGGCGCCCTCATCGTTATATCGCGCCAAAAGGCCGTTTATTCCATTTTGCACCACTTCAACGTTGCCGCCAACCGGCGTGGTAATCACAGGAACGCCTATGCTCATCGCCTCCAAAACCGTATGCGGCAATCCTTCATAATTTGTATTCAAAACAAAAACAGCCGCTTTTGCCAAAATTTCCATTGTTTCGCGCGAATTAATCCGCCCCCTGAAATTAATGTTGTTTTTTAGTTTTAAGTTATCGGTTATAAGTTGCAAGTTTTTCATTTCCGGACCATCTCCCAAAATTTCCAGCATAATATCCGGATATTTATTTTTCAATTTTGAAACGGCGTTAATTAACATTTCCACTCCCTTCCACGGAACCAGCCTGCCTACAAAAACCAGCGTCGGCGCGTTTGAATTTTCATGTTTCGGCAAGTTATCCCGGAAATCAACAGCATTGTAAATAACGCTGACTCTGCGCGAATCAACGCCTATTTTTACCGCCAAATCCTTCATAAAATTGCTTACCGCCACCACAGTATCGGCTGATTTTAAAATCCGGGCGCGGCGGCCTTTCAGCTTTTCAATAAAAGAATTGTATTTTTTATCCTGAAATTCCAGGATGCCGTCCTGCGTCAATCCCTTGTTTAACGCCGTTTCCCAGGCCGAATCACCCGCAAATCTTACGACAAATTTCTTTTTCCAAAATTTTGCGGCCAGCATCGAAAAATAACCCGGCGAATAAAGATCGGTCGTATAAATCGCGTCGGTTTTCTGCGCCAGCATAAAAGTTTTAATTCCGTAAAAAACCTGTTTCAGCGGTCCTAATTTTCTTGAAACGCCGGTTAATTCATAATTTCTTTTTTTATTTTCGGGACTTCCGTAAGTCAAAACCGATACGCCAAATCCCGCTCCGGCCAATCCCGAAGCCAAATGTTCTATTTGCGTTGCCGGTCCGCCGATATCCGGCGGAAAAATCCCGGTTGTTATTAAAATTCTCATTTTATAAGTTTACTGAAAATTTCTCTGAACTTTTCTCCTATTGAGTCCCATGTGTAATTTCTCCTGATTAAATCCTGCCCGTTGGCGACAATCTGTTTCCTTATATGCTTGTCGCGCACCAATTCCAATATTTTGTCCGCCAGCATTTCATGATTTTCCGGTTCCGTAACCAAGCCGGTTTTCCCGTCCGACAAAAAATCCGTTATTCCGCCAACCGGCGTGCCAATAACCGGAATGCCCGCCGCCATTGCTTCCAAAAAAGAATTACCCAGCCCTTCCGACCGAGAAGCCCTGACAAAAACATCCGCAATTTTCAGATAGGCCACCGTGTCCTCCTGTTTCATCTGCCCCAAAAACAAAACATTTTTTTTAATTCCCAGCTTCTCGCTTTGAACTTCTAACTTATGACGTTCCGGACCATCTCCGATAATCAGACATTTTAAATTGGGAATTCTTTTCTTTAAAATCCCGACAGCTCCGATAAGAATATCTGCCCCGTTTTTATAAACCAGCCTGGAAGTCGTAACAATCACATATTCATCCGTGATTTCCGTATTTTTCCGGAGAGAATTCAATTCTTCGTCGGAATATTTTTTTCCGAAAAGCTCCATGTTTACTCCGTTGGGAATTACCTTAATCGGACATCTCGCTCCCCTTTTTGCCGCGAAATTTTTCAGATAATTGCTTATAGCTTGTATGAAATCCGCTTTTTTAATTATCCACTTTCCGAAAAATCCCACTAGTCCGAATTTTCCGAAAATCAAATGGCGCTCGCTGTCGCCCTCCTGAACGGTCAAAAGCATCGGAATTTCCGGATGCCTCAGCTTGAAAAATAAAGCCGCTATGCCGCCATAAGACGCCATTATCGCCCAAATTGCCTTAAAATTGCCTTTCTTATGGGACTTTTCCGCTTCTTGCCACGCTTTATGGACATAAGCTATTTTGTCTAAAATCCGGCCGTATTTGCCGTTTTCCCGCTTGCCCCTTCCCACCCTGATTATTTCATAATTGGCCTCCGATTCTTTTTCCGGCCAGGCCTCATCGAACTTATAAGTGAAAATGGAAAAACTATAGCCCGGCAGCTGTTTTATTATTTCTCTTGCCGCCACTTCGGCTCCGCCCTCAAAAGGACTGAAGGCCAGGGAAAACGCGGCAATTCTTGGTTTTTCTTGTAACATCTGTCTAGTTAAAAGTGTTATTAATATATAACTATATATAAATGAAAAAAGTCCTCTATATTATAACAAAATCCGATACCGGCGGAGCGCAAAAATACGTGAGGGATTTGTCCGAAAATCTGGATAAAAATGAATTTAAATCCAGGATTATTTACGGAGGAAAAGACCTTAAATGGCTTTCGAACAAAACCAGCCCCTGGTTTTTGTTTTTTAACGATTGGATGGCTATTTTTGAAATGGTGAAATTATTTAAAAAAGAAAATCCCGACATAATTCACTTGAACAGTTCCAAGGCCGGCGTACTCGGAACTATCTCTGCAAAAATATACGGAAAGGGAAAAATAATTTTCACCGCTCACGGCTGGGTTTTTAATCCGGATAACGCGATAGCCGCGCCCGTCCGCCAATTTTACATTTTACTCCATAAAATCGCGGCTTTGTTCCAAGACGAAATAATCTGCGTTTCCGAATACGACCGCCAACTGGCGATAAGATATAAAATCGCCCCGCAAGAAAAAATCGTGACGATTTATAACGGTGTAAATCCGGATATCAATTTTCTGGATAAAAATGAAGCTCGTAATAAAATAATCAAAAAGCTTCCGGCTTTCAGTCCTGAATTATCAAATAAGCGTTGGATTGGCTCTATCGGCCGTCTTACTAAAGAAAAAAATTATGAAACATTAATACGCGCCGCAGCCTTATTGCCAAGTACTCCGTTTTTTATAATCGGAAGCGGGCCCGAATCGGAAAAATTAAAACTTATAACTTATAACTTAAAACTTAATAACTTATTTCTTATTGAACCCGAAGGAGAAGATTTTAAATACCTGACGGCATTTGATGTTTTTACTCTTTCTTCAATAAAAGAGGGCCTTCCTTATACGCTTCTGGAAGCCATGACCGCGGAATTGCCCGCCATAGTTACGAAAGCGGGCGGAATGCCCGAAATTATAAAAAACAACGAAAACGGGTTCGTTGTTCCACAAAAAAATCCTCAAGCTCTTGCCGACGCGATTTCTAAAGTCCGGAATAATCAAACACTTGCCGTCAAATTTAAAACTTCGGCCGCTAAAACCGTCCAAGAAAAATTCCTCATCTCAAAGATGATTTCCAAGACGGAAGAAATATACAAAGCTTAAAGCGCCGCCTTAAGTTCCGCTACCTGTTGCTCCAGCGCCTTATTGGCAGGATCCAATAGAAATGCTTCTTCGTAATATTTCAAAGCGTTAACTTTATCTCCTTTTTCCAGGTAATAATCCGCTAATCGCACCCTTAAAGTGGGACTTCCCGTATTGGCGTTTACGCCCTTAAGCAAGATCGATTCAACTTGATCGGATTTTGATAAATCCAAATACTGGTAAATAGTCGCCAGCTGGACATAGGCATCGGTATTTCCCGGCGCCACACTGATTGATTTCAAAAAATATTTTTCGCCTTCGGAATAATTCCTCAAAGTAAAAGTATATACATCTCCCAAATTGTGGTAAGGAACCGCGTTAACGGAATTAATAATGCTCGCAAACTTCCACGCTTCTATCGCGCCGGTATAATCGCCTCCCAACTTCTTGTAGTTTCCAAAATCTATCCAGGCTTCAAAATACTTGTAATTTTTTTTCAATAAGTCCGCCAATTCGTTCAATTTTGCCGTTATTTTCTGCTTATCGTTTTCGGGGATATCTGTTTTGAAAACAAATTCCTTATCTAAAATCTCAAACGCTTTTGTTTTATTGCCATCAACCGCCGGATTCGTTGAACCGCCATTGTTTGTCTGGCTATCCGTTGTTGTCGCGGCATTATCGCCAGCGCCGGGATTTTCCGAAATAGGCTGGGAAACCGGTTTTTTTGAAGCAAGCCATACGGCTCCCGCGGCCAAAATCAATACTATTGCTATTAAAATTATATTTTTCTTCATAATGTATTATTTTAGCCCTTAAGGCTGAATTTGTAAACCCTGAACATTTCTCTGTCTTCATCTCCCCTTATTATTTCTACCGGCATTTTCCCGGAATTTTTCAGATTTTCTTCAAACTGAAAACCGGCGGTTTTTTCTATTTTGAAAGGATTTAAAAGCGTATTTTCCGTGCTTTGAACAAAGTAAATGTCAAAATTATTAAAATCCTGCTCTTTCAACGATCTTATAAAATTTTCCACATACATAGTAGGAACAGCATGATAGAAAAACCTTCTGTAAAAAATCCATTCCAAGGTGGGCAGGGCGATATTGTCGTTATAAACCACCGCAAACAATCTTTTGGCGCTATCTGCGTCTTTCTTGGAAAATTTATTTATTACATCGTTAAGATGTTTATTATCGGTTTGGGGAATCGCGCCCGATGCTATTCCCTTAAATTCTTTCTGCAAAAAATTATCAAGTTTTGCTATCCCGAAATCCGGAAATTCCGTGAAATTCTTTTCATACGTAAAATAAGCCTGCTGAACCAAAAATCCGGCCGGTAAAATCAATAAAATAAATTTTACATAACGGTTTTTTGATATTTCCCAAATTAAAACCGCGCCCGCCGCAATCAAAATCGCAAAAGCCGGAGCATAAAGCGCCACAAACCTGGTGGCCGAACCAATGGCAATAAGCATTAAAGTCAGGCATAGAATATACGCGAAAACAAACCAGATTTCTCTGATTTTTTTCTTTAAAATCATGAAAATTGCCGCCAAAAATCCGATTGCCGCTGCAATTAATCCGGTCAATCCGTAAATCTCTTTCAAATTCTTCAAAATGTCGCTGAACGGAGACTGTGTCTTGCCAACCAATCCGCTCCATTCCGGAGTATCCTGTCCCAAAAAATAAGAAACTTGGAGATCAAAATGCCCGACAGCGCGGTAAAGCTGGATGTTATAAATTATCACGGGATTGAATAATACAAGCGCTATCAGAAAAGCGGCGTAAAACTTCCAGTTCCCGAATAATTTCCGTTCCGCCAAAAGCATATAAATAAGATATGCGGGAATCAAAAATATTCCGGTATATTTGGCCAGAATAACTAATCCGAAGCTGGCTCCAAACGCCCACCACCAGCGATTATCCCTGATAAACCTGAAAAATGCGTAAATATTCAGCAAAACAAAAAACAGCAAGACCGGCTCGATTAAAGCCGCCCTTCCCAGAAACACGCCCGCGTTGCCGACAGCAAATACAAAAGCCGCCAACAAAGCCGCGATTTCTCCGGCGAACATTTTTGCCAGCGCATAAATCAGCCAGGCCGAAGCCGCCCCCAGAACAACAGACGACAGCCGCGCCGTCACTCCGCTATCCCCGAAAATATTGAAGAATAAATTCTGTATTAAAAAATAAAGCGGCGGAGCGTCATGAAACGAAAGTTTCGTCCAAAACGGCAAATCGGCATCCTTAAACCATTCAATCGGCTGGGTCTGGAAACTCGTTCCCAAATAATCAAGATATCCTTCCGCCCTGAAAGAATACGCCCCTTCATCGCCGATTATGTCTTTGTTTTCCAGCCCGTATATTCTTATTCCGAACGCCAAAACAATAATGGAAAACAAAATTATTTTATAAATCAATTTATGATTTTTACCCATGAACCATTTTAAAATACCCCCGATTTTAATCAGAGTCAATTAAATGCCGATAAAAACGCATTTTTAATAAATAACCAATATCGGTCCTCCGATCGGGAAAGTATTGTTTTTTGCGGTCTCAACGGCGCAACTCAGGTCATTATAATCGACCGCCGTTATGTCCGTAGCCAAATTGACGTCCAAAGTAATTTTCTTTTTAACTTCGTATCCCGGAGTTAAAATCGTGGTTTGAATATAATATCTGCCTCCGGAAACCATCAGATTTTTGTCGGCTTTTGCCGGATCGGCGGTTAAATTAAATTGAATCGTTCCGTTACTGATGGTAGAAGTTGCCAAAATAGCGTCCGTCGCGGAATTAATCAGTCTGATTTCACTGAAAAAATTATAATCGGGCATCGTTCCCGAGTTGGTAAATTTTATTTTGGTAATTGCCGTCGGCTGAGTGGCCGAAAAAACAAATTCATTTAAAATCATGTCCGTATACGTGCTGACAGTATGTGATGGATATTCAACCGTCATCTTCAATGAATATTCCTTTGGACATGAGGGCGTTACAACTGCCGGAGTGGTAGTTGCCGTTGTTTCCGGAACGGAAACTGCCGTTGAAGTTGAAATTGTTGTTGAAGTTTCCGCCGGAGTTGCTGGCGTTGTTATTACCGAAGCCTTTGCCGCCAAAGCCAGCGCATTAAGCTTGCTTATCGTTATTGATCCGAAATATCCAGTCGCAGAAATCCCATTCGCCGCTTGCCATTTGGCCAAAGCAGCTTTTGTCGCGTTACCAAAGTAAGTAGATTCATTGCCGACTGAGCCAGCTCCGGAAAGGGCAACTGCGTAACCGCTTGCATTAAGATATTGCTGCAAAGCTTTAACTACTTCTCCCGTTGATCCGACCGTAAGATTGCCGGAAGTCAAAAGAACAGCGGGGACCGCTGTGCTAGAAGTAGTTGTAGTTGTCGTCCCAGAAGTGGCCTGCCCCGAGCTTGCCGAGGTGGCTTGTCCACGCAATGAAGCGTTTACGTTAGCAACTGTAGTCGCATCAGCTCCAAACGTTGAAAGTAAGGAAAGGATGGACGTTATCTGCGCTTCTGTTAAAGCCGCATTCGCAATGGAGGTAACTCCAGAGAGCGAAAGAGCGGTTAAAACTGAAACCGCAGCAATTGAGATTTTAACTGATAATTTACTCATAAATTAATTATAACAAATCTACAAAGTAAATTTATATACAAAATACATTGGAATATTTTGCCGGTCGTAAATTATCTTTATGGGATTCAGCTTCATGGATGTCCTGAGAAAATTTTCCAATATTCCCGCCTCAGGAACATCGATATTGGGATTTATCGCCGTATAAGGGCTTGCCTTCACAAAATAAATGTCATAGCCCTTAAAATACGATTCGCCTGCCGTTTGCAAGAAATTCTTGAATTGGCCCGTGGCTATCGCCGGTATTCCGTGATAAAAATTCCTCCTGGCGAAAACCCACAGCTTTGTTGAAAGAATTATATTTTCATCAAAAACAACCATAAAAGAAGTTGTGCTCGCTTTATAATTTACGAGATTGTCTTTAATCACCTTCTCCAAATGTGGGTTTGGAGAATTAGGCATTGCGGCCGAACGGACGTCCCCAAAAGTTTCGTCAAAATATTTATCCAGTTTTACCACTCCATAATCGGGAAATTCAAAAAATAATCCTCCGACCGTAAAAAACAATTCATAAGCCAAAAAAACAGCCAATAAAACCTTTAAAATAACGCTCTTGTCGAATTTTTCTTTTAAATATGAAAAAGCCAGAATGGTTGTAATAACCAGCGGCAAGCTGAACAACGCGACAAAACGAAAAGCCGTCCCCGTCAAAATAAACATTAAAATCATAAAAACAGCCGCCAGCCAGCCCAAAATCGCCAGATTATTTTGTTTTTTTACAAGAAGCCAGGCCGATAAAGCTACGGCTCCCAAAAACGCGAATAAAGAAGAAATTGTAAATATTGATAAAAGATTGGAAACAAAATTATTAAACGGTTCCTGAATTTTCCCGATTGACGCCTGCCACTCCGGAGTTTTTTGGCCCAAAGCATAAGCAATTTGCAAATCAAAATGGCCGGTCGATTTATAAAGATAAATATTATAAATTATAACCGGCAAAAAAATCAGAAATGCCAAAAATGAACCCGCGTAGAAACGCCATTCGCGCAAAATCTTCGCCTCAAAAAACAAAATATAAAGCGCGTAAGCCGGAATAAGAAAAACAGCCGTGTATTTGGTCAAAAAGCACAAACCCAGGCTTACTCCAAAAATCCACCACCACTTTCCCTGTTTTTCCTCCCCGATAATTTTCAAAAAGGCGTAAAAATTAAAAGCAACCAGGCAAAATAAAACCGATTCCATCAGGCTGGAGCGGGAAATCCAAACCATAGCGTGGTTAATACTCGCAAAAAACGCCGCCAAAAGCGCCATTTTTTCGTCGCGTAAAATTACCTTAACTGTCAAAAAAATAAGATATATCAGGATTATTCCGGCTAAAACCGAGGGAAGACGCGCCGCAAAAAGATTCTCACCAAAAACATTGAAAGACAAGTGCTGGGTCAGGAAAAAAAGCGGAGGCGCGTCATGAAAAGACAAATTCGTCCAAAAAGGCATTTCCTTTAAATCTTTGAACCATTGAACCGGCTGAGTTTGGTCCTGATTCTGAATATAATCGAAATATCCGATGGAACGAAAAGCGTATAATCCCTCATCATGGAAAATTTCCGCCGAATTAATTCCCCAAAAACGCAAAACCGCCCCTAAAACCAAAACAGCAATTAAAATATTTCTGGTAGTTAAAAATCTCTTCAAGGCAATCATTGTAAATAATATTACTCTTTAATCGATAAAAATAATAGAGTTGGCAAAAACCGGGCATAAAATCAAACACCCCTCGAAAAGAGGGGTGTTTGCATAACTTTTAGAATCTCAAGTTCTAAAAATTATTTGCTGAGTGTTTCAGATGTCATACCTGTTCCAGGCAATCCGGATAATCCGTATCCGTTTGTCCAATCCAAGTCATTAATGCTGGCAGCAGTAGATGTTGATCTCGGCGACCAAATAAACTTGTTATTGGTGTCGTTATCAATACCTGCAGCTCTGGCAGAATTAATGTTGGCGGCTTTCTGCATCAAATTAGCAGAGTTAACCGGGAACGCGGCATCGCCATCCAATCTGACCTGAATGCTCTCGGAAGTTCCGGAAGCGGCTAATGCACTGACAGATCCGACTAATTTGAAGTAGCGGGTCTGACCGCTGGCAATAACCATAGTGGTTGTACCAGTGTTGCATCCAGTCTTATCCGGCACGATGTCTACTCCCATAGAACCAGTTCCCAAGGTACCCGGATGCCTAAGCTGTCCGGAAGTAGGGCTGGTTGTCGAAGAATAGTTGTCACCGAGACCGTTGTAGCAGCTGCCGAAGTTAACCAATCCGCCTACGCCCGCGGCCGTAGAATCGCCCGTGGTCATCGCAGAATCGGTAAAGGCGTACAAAGCAAATTTGCTGGTAGTCGCCTTAACGGATGAAGATGAAACGCTGAAGGCTAATTTGTACAAAGCGATATCGCCATTATTGGCAGTAACGCTGAATTTGTACAATGTCTTCGCATCTCCTTCAACCAAAACTTTTTCAGCTGTAGACAAAGCAATGTTGGCAAATGTCGGATAGGACTTCATGATGCGAGCTCCCGAAGAAGCTGTATCTGTAGCTGTTCCGCTGATGTTGCTTCCCGAAGAAGATCCAACACCATAGTTACCATCTGTTCCTACATTGTCTCCATCATAGTCAACTTTTATCAAGTCGCCGGAAGCTGTCAAAGGACCGGAAGCGGAAATTCCCGCAATAGTTCCCTTGATGACCAATACTTTGTATCCGTCCTTCGCAACTGTAAACGCGCCATCAGCAATTTGGCTGGAAGTGGCGGTATCGCCCGAAGAGAATACAGCAGTACCGATCTGAACTCCGTCAACGGTGTTCAAAGTGACTGTCTGGTAAGTCAAGTCAACAGGAGTATTGCTCGCTCCACCTGTGAGCTGCAAAGCAACTTGCCTGATTTTGACGTCTTCATTAGTAGCAGTGTACTTGATTCTGGCTAATTCAACTGTCTGGCCAGGAGCGGCAACCGCGTAAGAAGGTGATCCGGAATCCAAAGCAACAGTCATGCTGCCCTGAGTTGTCGAAGTCATCCTCTGTCCCACGCTGTCGTTCTCAACCAAATCAGCGGCCGCCACCGATTGTCCGGAAGTTACGCCGGTCGGAGACGGAGAAGCGTCAGAGTCATAGCCCCAGTAATAAGTTCCCGCAGCTGCGGCTTTCAAATCGCACTTAAGAGTGAGGGTCTTGGAGGATCCTTTTGAGATAACCAATCCAGTTCCGTCAAACGTAAACGCAGTTGAAGAGCTGACCGCTGTAGGATTCTTAACGTTAGAACCAGTCGTCAAAGACGCAGTTCCATCGTAGAGTTGGCAGTTAGAAACATCTGTAGCAGCTCCACCGGTCTGATCATACGCGATTGGCAAACTTACCAAACGGATGTCTTCTCCGGAAGCGGAGGTGTCTAAGATATATCTAGCAAACTCTGTTGTGTTTCCGCCGATAACTGTTTGCGCTATCGGAACTGAAGAAACGCTGATTGTAAGAGCTGGGCCCTTAACAGTCATTGTCTGTCCAGCCAACATGGAATTAGGAGCAATGGTAATTGTTTTACCGGTTGTCTGACCTGTAGCTGAAGTCCATTGTGTTTGCGGAGAAGTGGAAGCATTAATTGTGTGTCCATTTCCGATATCCGTAGACATCTTGGCCAACAACTTCAAGTTAGTTGTTCCAACTGGGAATGTAATTGTATCTGTGAACGTAATTGTTCCAGTAGTGCCTGTTCCAGTCGGATCGACCGGTCCAGCTACCACTGTTCCATCTTCCTTCACCAATTTCACCATATCAACTTCAGCAGTGGTGTCATTAGGGGTGTAAATGGCAAATACAAGACTAGCAACAGAAATCGGCTCACCCTTTACAGAAGCTGTCCAACCACCAATCGGCTGGTCAGCTAAGTTAAGCGCAATGTTCTGGGCGGCAACTCCGTTCCAAGTAGAAACGGTCATTGTTCCGGCAGAAACTTCCGCCTGGTAAGCATCATAGTACGGATCATCCGCAGTCATGATTTCGCCGTCATCCAAAGTAGTGGTTGTACCACTGCCGAACGCCGCGAGAATTCCATAACCGTAGGTTTCTCCTACTACGACGATATCTGTTCTCTTAGCAACATCGAAGTCGATGGTCCTTGCGGATCCGCCAACGATATCACCTTTAATGGAAACTTCTTTATATCCTCCTTTATCAATCAAGAGAGCAGTTCCAAAATTGGTAAGATAATACTTTCCATCGGAACTGATCGTCGAGTCATAAGCAACGCCATCAACGTAAGTCTTGAGATTCGCTAAGTCAGCAGATCCTACAGAACCGGTCTGGTTCCAGCGGATGGACTTAAGATAAACCTTTTCAGCAGATCCGGCAGTAATCTTCAAAGAAGAGAACGTGTATCCGGTTGTGCCGACTTCCTTGGTCTGTCCAGCGCCCGGATCCAAAGGACCGCGTGCAACTGACACTGAACCAATTGTTAATGTTTCGTTAACTGTATGCGTAGCTCCAGTAATATTGGAAGCTAATGTGATTGAAGGTGTCGCGCTGATTCCAACGAGAGCCAAAGAAACGGTCATGCCGTTATAGGTTCCGTTGTAAGCCGCGCGGTTAGCAGCGATAGTCAGAGTTCTGGAAGATCCAGCAGCAATTGTAAATGCTTCTCCGATGCTCGCTTGGTGATTGGCATTCAAGGTCTTTGTGAGACCGATCTGATTGCCATTTTCATCCAACAATACAACGCTGGAGAATACCGCGTCCGCGGCCAATCCCTGTCTTTCAACAGTTAATGAATTAACTGTTACTGCTCCGCCAGTTGCTGTCAAAACGACCTTAGTGAAAGGAACGTTTGAAGAACTCGCAGGAGCGAGAGAGGAAACAGGCTGCACGCCAGCCGAAACGGTCAAAGTTCCATTGGAACTTGAGGTTGTGGTTGTCGTGGTAGTTGTTCCGGTTGTTGTTGTAGTGGTCGCTCCTCCGGCGAGTGAAACCATTTTGGCTTTTGTTATAGAACCAAAATATCCAGCCGCTGGGGAAACTCCATTCGCCGCCTGCCATTTGGCTAAAGCAGCTTTTGTCGCGTTACCAAAGTAAGTGGTTTCATTGCCGACTGAGCCAGCTCCGGAAGTGGCAACTACTGCGCCATTGGCATTGAGGTATTGCTGTAAAGCTTTTACCGCTTCTCCTCTGCTTCCGACAGTGAGGGCGCCGGAATTAGCGAGAACGGTTGATACCGCTGTGCCTGTGGTTGTAGTTGTCGTCCCAGTAGTAGCTTGTCCACGCAATGAAGCGTTTACGTTAGCAACTGTAGTCGCATCAGCTCCAAACGTTGAAAGTAAGGAAAGGATGGACGTTATCTGCGCTTCTGTTAAAGCCGCATTCGCAATGGAGGTAACTC
>JAQURY010000002.1:0-11876 GCA_028715395.1 Minisyncoccota bacterium | reverse complement strand
CAGAGAGCGAAAGAGCGGTTAAAACTGAAACCGCAGCAATTGAGATTTTAACTGATAATTTACTCATAATCTTTTTGTTTTATTTGACCTTTCTCTTTTTAACCTGAACGATCGACGTATCAATAATTAAAAAGAGTTTTATTAATTTTAATTTTTTACTTTATTTGTTTTTTTCAATAAATTAAATCTCTTATTGTTCTCCTCTCTTGGAGACCGACCTCAATAAAAGAATAACCCTGATAACTTTTTAATTTTTTAATTCAATTGTGAGGCAACTGGAATTAAAAAATCTCGCCGTAGAGCGAGACATCATCAATCAAGTAAAATAATTTTAAAAGAAAATAAATTTTCTTTTAATACTTGAAAGATTCAGCCTCACTCTGAATCCCTAATTATTTACTTAACTCGTCATTGATATTTAGTATATCCCAAATTTTATTTTATGCAACAAATAATTTGTGAATAACCGAAATTTTGGGGTACGAGTAATATAACGAATGTACCCGTTTTTCATTACAAATTATCCACAATTTAAACTTAATCCTATACCCTATTTATAATGCGGTAATAACTACCCGCTCCTCCATTGCCAACTCGCTCTAAATTGCCTTGTTCCAATAATTTCTTAAGATCATATCTTAACGTCCTCTCGCTTATATCCGGAAATGCGGCAATTATATCTTTAAGACGCAATTCATTCTTTTGGCTTGCCAATAAAAGAATTGCCGATTGCCGCATTGCCGCATTATCCGTTGCCGCATTATCAACAACCTCTTCTTCTGCCGCATTAATTAATTCTTGTTCTTCGTCAAAAGATATTCTGTTTAATGGCCTCATTACCGAATCCGCTATGGCCTCAATTTTTTCGGAATTGACTTGCCCTGAGTTACGTCCAAAAACTACTTGATTATCATCAGTTTGCTGAATTGCCGCATTAGCTTTTTCAATTGCTTTTTTCTTCAGGAGCTCTTTTTTATTACCATTATTATCATTGCCACCCTGCCTCCCTTCTTCAACCATTAAGCTGGTCGTTTTAACCGGAACTATGGCTGGAGGCATTGAAAATAAGGATTCTAAATTCGGCAACTCATCTTTTGCCGCATTGCCGCATTCTTCTGCCGCCTTTCTTATTGCCGCATTGAAGGCATCCAACTCTCTTATTAATATCGTGGCATTGACCGGCTCTATTTCATAAAGGGCATGACCCATTCTGATTAAGACATCCATAGCCGCTATATTGGCCAATGTCTTGCTTAACGATTCCAAATGAATGTTCTTGTAATCAGCGCTCGCCAAAGCGGCATTTTCAAGAAAATCAAAAGCCTGCTTTTCAAGCTTTATTCTTAAGTCCGGCCTCTTAACAAAATAAGAAACCCTGATCAGGGCGTAGCTGATTTCCCGCGCTTTATTTTTAAGATAGTCTGAAGACATTAAGCATTAGTCTAATTCGGCAATTGCCGGATGTCAAACCCCGCACCTTTGCGGAAGCAAAACCGGTAATGAGGCAAAAATATTTTGCCTCAACTTCCGCAAAGGTGCAGGGTCAAACTTCTGCTTCAAAACAAAAATGCGGCAATCTTTTGCCGCAATCAATTCAACTTTCTGAGGAGATTAATGAGCTACACGCTCCAAGAGGACGTCCCAAAAATCGCAATCAAAGCAATTGCAGCCAAAAACGCATTTCTTAAAATAAGTTTTTTAGTGACAGTTCCCGAAAAATGATTCCTTGTGAAATCAATTAAAAGGAAAGAGACCAATGTCATCAAACTGGCTGAACTGATAAAACCAATCGGCAAAATTGCCGCCACCCACAAAATTTGGAGAGATATAAAAGCAAATAATAAAGAAGCTAACAAATATCTCCTGGGGAAATAATCCTCTGACCACAAAAACCAGCCTCTGAAAATAAAATACAAGGCCGCGAACATAAGCAAATATTTAATTAAGAAAAAGCTTGACTTGTCAGCCAAGAAGAAAAGCGCAAACAGCGAATAAAGCAAAAGAATGTTTTTTATGGCATACCATTGGTATTGCCGGATGAAAATAAGCTCCTTTATGCCCAAGACAATATAGAAAAGAATCGAAAATGCCGTCACTTCAATTGCCGCAAACTCCGGCCTATGGACAAGCGTTAGTCCCCCGAGCGCCGTAAAAAGCAAAACTATAAATGAATACAGGTTGTCTGTTTTCTGCGAATGCGAATCCGCCCGAAAGAACAAGAAGCAGGCAACGGCAAAGTAAAACAAAACCGAAAACCATCCGAAATTCTCGGTTTTCACCAAAGCCAATGCCACGCCGAATAGTATCGCTTTAAGAATTAATCGTAACCGCGGACTCTGAAAAACCAATTTTAATCTTTCCACCATCTTTTATCTGGCCCTTAATCATTTTGTCGGCCAACTTATCAAGTATAGTTTTTTGTATCAATCTCTTCAAATGACGAGCTCCGTATTCCGGCTCGAATCCGTTTTCAACCAAATAATTTATCGCCGTCTTATCGACAATTATCTTGTATCCCCTCTTTTCCAGCCGCTGCTTTATCATTTCCAGCTGCAAATCCACTATTTTTTCTATGTCTTTCCTGGTTAAAGAATTGAAAATCACCACGTCATCAACGCGGTTCAGGAACTCCGGCCTGAATCTTTCTTTCAGGGCTTCCTGTATCTTGCCCTTGAATTCGGCTTCTTTATTCTTGGCTTCTTTCTCGTCCGAAGCGCTGAAACCCAGCGCTGACATCTGCCCGAGATAAGTCGCGCCCACATTTGAGGTCATTATAATGATAGAGTTCTTGAAATTTACAGTCTTGCCCTTGCTGTCGGTCAATCGTCCATTGTCCAGGACCTGAAGCAATATATTGAAAACCTCGGGATGGGCTTTTTCGATTTCGTCAAAAAGAATCAAGCTGTACGGCCGATGCCTGACCACTTCAGTCAATTGCCCGCCCTCTTCATGCCCAACATAGCCCGGCGGCGAACCGATTAAACGAGACACCGCATGCTTCTCCATGTACTCGGACATGTCGATTCTGACCAGCGCCTTTTCGTCGTTGAACATAAACTCTGCCAAAGCTTTGGCCAACTCCGTCTTGCCGACGCCCGTCGGTCCAAGAAACATAAACGAACCAAGCGGCCTGTTTTCATCCGACAAGCCAGCTCTCGCCCGCCTCAGCGCGTTTGAAACCGCCGAAATCGCCTCGCTCTGTCCTACCACCCTGCCGGTCAACACCTCTTCGATCTTGGAAAGCTTCTCTCCTTCCGTTTCTAACATCTTAGTAATAGGAATGCCCGTCCAGCGCGAAACAACCGAGGCAATATCTTCTTCGTCAACCACTTCTTTTATAAACTTCTCTCCTTTTGCCACATTCTTTCCGGATTTCGTGAAAAATTTCTTTTCAAAAGCTTTTGCCTCTTTTTCGGCATTCGGCAATTCTCCATAAACAATCTTTGCCACTTCTTCCAAGTTGCCTTCTCTTTCGGCAATTTCCGATTGCCGCTTCAAGTCCTCTATTTTCTTTCTCAAATTATGGTGGCTTTCAAAAGTCATCTTTTCTCCATGCCACTGCGCCGACAATTCGTCGTTTTGCGTCTTCAATTTATCAATTTCCTTATTTATAGCCTTCAATCTCGCCTTGCTGGCTACCGAATTCTCTTTTTGGATAGCGGATTTCTCAATTTCCAGCTTGGTAATCTCTTTTCTGGTCTTTTCTATTTCTCTCGGCAAGCTTTCCGTCTCCAATCTCCTGGCCGCCGCCGCTTCGTCCATCAAATCAACCGCCTTATCCGGCAAAAACCTGTCGGTAATGTAACGCGCTGCCAGATTAACCGCCGCAATCAAGGCATCATCGCTAATTCTAAGCCCGTGATGTATTTCATACTTCTCTTTCAATCCCCTTAATATGGTAATGCTGTCCTCAATAGTCGGCTCTTCAACTAAAATCGGCTGAAATCTCCTTTCCAGCGCCGGATCTTTCTCAACATTTTTCTGATATTCCCTTAAAGTAGTGGCTCCGATGGCATGCAATTCTCCCCGCGCCAAAGCCGGTTTCAATAAATTAGAAGCATCAATCGCTCCTTCGGCTGCGCCTGCGCCTACTATCATATGTATCTCATCTATAAATAGTATTAAACGCCCCGCCGAATTCTGGATTTCCTTTATAAAAGCTTTCAGCCGGTCTTCAAACTCTCCGCGGAACTTCGTTCCGGCAATAAGCGAACCGATATCCAAAGCAATGATTTCTTTTCCCTTGAGCGGTTCAGGGACATCTCCCGAAACTATTTTTTGCGCTAAACCTTCAACAATAGCCGTCTTTCCAACGCCCGGCTCTCCTATTAATACTGGGTTGTTCTTGGTCCGGCGGGATAAAACTTGAATTACCCGTCTCAATTCTTCCTCGCGTCCGATTACCGGATCCAATTTTCCCTCCTTGGCTTTATTTGTAAGATTAACCGCGTATTTTTCCAAAACCTGAAATTTCGATTCGGGCATTTCGTCCGTAATATGAGCCGAACCGCGAAGCTGAGCCAAAAGCCGCAATGCTGATTCTTTCCTGAATCCGGCATCTTTCAAAACGCTGGCCGCCGCCGAAGGTGTGTCTAAAATGCCCAAAAGCAAATGTTCGCACGATACAAACTCGTCTTTGAGGGAAACCGCGATTTTGGCGGACTTGTCTATTACCTGCATCAGCTCCTGTGATAAATAAAGCTGCCCCATTCCGCCGGTCGGCGCCGATGTGAATATCTTGGGAACTTTTTCCAATTCTTCCTCAATATGCTTATCCAATTCTTCCAAATTAACATTGGACCTGGTCAAAAGCGGCTGGACCAAAGTTTGCCCGTCCGAAATAAGAGACGAGAGCAAATGGAGCGCCCTGAACTCGCCATGATTTCTCTGCGCGGCCAAATCCTGGGCGTTCTGCAGCGCCTCCTGGGCTTTAACTGTAAAACGATTAAAATTCTTATTCATAATTTAATCTTATCATAATATAACAATTAGCACTCGGTCAAGCCGAGTGCTAATTTATTCCTTATTGCGCCATAAGCCATAGGCCGTTGACTATAAGCTATTCAACAGGCCTCTCTCCTAATGTAACAGTTACCGTAATTTCCTTATCATTCCTCAAAATTTTTAAACTGATTTTTTCTCCAACATTGTATCTTTGCAAAACCGCGCCCAAAGAATTATTTTGATCCAGTTTTCTTCCGTTAATTTCCAGAATAATATCTTCCGCCTGGACTCCCGCTTTATACGCCGGAGAATCCTTCACAACCGCCGCGCCATCCGAGCTTCCCCTAACCAGCGCGCCATAAGTTACGCTTAAATTATTTTGCTTGGCCATCTCCTCGGTTATCATCGAGTATCTCACTCCCAAATACGAAGCGGAAATTTTTCCGGTTGATTTTACGGAATCAATATCTTTTTTGGCTTTGTTAATCGGAATTGCAAATCCGATGCTCTGCGCTCCCGACGCAACCGCCACATTTATTCCGATAACCTCTCCGCGCAAATTCAGAAGCGGTCCGCCGGAGTTTCCGGAATTGATTGCCGCGTCCGTCTGAATCAATCCTTCCAAAAGCTCCACTCCTCCGGATAAATTAGTGGCCGCGGTAATTTTTCTCGCCAATCCCGAAATAATTCCGCTGGTAACCGTATTTCTGAATTCTCCGAGCGCGTTTCCAATTGCAATCGCCGTCTGTCCGAGTTTAATGGAATCCGAATCCCCGAGCTTAAGCGGTTTCAACCCCGTAACGCTGATTTTAGCAATCGCTATATCCTGAACCGGGTCAGTCGCTAAAATTTTTGCGGGATATTTTTTTCCATTGTTCATCAAAACCGTATATTCGGCTTTGGTATCGCTTACTACATGCTTATTAGTTAAAATCATTCCGTCTTGAGAAATAACAAATCCTGTTCCGCCCCCAACCTCCTGCTTCTTTGTTCCGGTTTGGCACGGCTGCGTAAATCCGTTCATGTCTCCGAAAAATTGCTGAAATTCCTGCGGCAAATCGCTGAAAGGATTAAACGGACATTGTTCAACCACCGGCAAGTCTTTCGTGATAATAATGGAAACAACCGACGGCTCCGCTTTTTCGATTGCCTTGATTATATTTTCTTCATGGATATCTACGGCTTCGTAAGAATCAACTGCCGGAATTGCCACTTCTTCAATTTCATTGCTTACGGAAGGAAAAATCTTATTGAGCAGGCCCGTTAAAATATTGGCTTTAGTCACCCGAATAAAAATCAGGATTCCCGCTATTAATACGACCGCAAAAATAATTATTGATTTTTTGGCTAGTTTGTTTTTCATGGCTTTTATAAATTACTTATATCTTATCATTATAATACAAACGCAATATGGCTTTTCAAGATATTTCGGTGAATTATTCCGAAACCTTGTAAATTGCTTCCAACCGCTGTAATCTAACGACAAATGGAAAAATTGTTTAACAGTTCTCTCGGAATAAAGCTGAATAAAGACCAAATAGTTAAGGCTATAAACGACTTTATTAACGATAAGCCCGAAAGAAAATACAAAATAATAATCGGAAGCGATTCCCTGAAACGGCCGGATAATAAGGCCGATTTCGTCACGGCAATCGTAGTCCATCGCGTGGGCAACGGCGGAAAATATTTCTGGAGACATCTGGAAATGACCAAAATCCACACCTTGCGGGATAGAATTATCCAGGAAGTTTTATTGTCCCTGGAAACGGGAAAGGAAATGCTTGAAACGCTGCATCAGTCCGGCGCGAAAAATTTTGATTTTGAAATCCACGTTGATGTGGGAGAAAAAGGTCCGACCAAATCTCTGATCCAGGAAGTTACCGGAATAATCCGCGCCAACAATTTTGAATTCAAAATAAAACCGAATAGTTATGGCGCGTCAAAAGTTGCCGACAGACATGTGTAAGAGCGTTATCGCTCTTACATCCCGATAGCCATCGGGATATTCAATAAATAAATATTATGGATAAAATCGTTTTAGACATAGAAACAAAAAATGCTTTCGCCGATGTGGGCGGGCAACAAAATCTCCATAAATTGGATGTGTCTTTTGTCGGTGTTTATTCCTACAAAACAAATTCTTATTTGTCTTTTTTTGAAAACGAACTGGACAAACTCTCTCCTATTCTTCAAAACGCCGGACTTATAATCGGCTTTGCTTCCAATCGGTTTGATATTCCTTTATTGAATAAATATTACAACTTCAATCTTGAAAAAATTGAAAGCTTGGATATCTTGGACGATATTGAATCACGTCTTGGCCACCGCATCGGCTTGGACCAGCTCGCCCAGACAAATTTAAAAATCGGAAAAACCCATCACGGTCTTGAAGCGATTAAATTGTACAAAGAAGGAAATCTGGAAGAACTAAAAAATTATTGCCTAAACGACGTAAAAATCACAAAAGATTTATACGAACTCGGAAAAAAACAGGGACATCTGCTCGTGCCAACGGATCACGGCAATAATATCGTCAAAGTGGAATTTAACTGGCACGAAAGATTGCCCTTGCAAAATTTGTTTTAAAAAATCCCTTATTGAGGGATTTTTTATTTTATAAACTTTTTTAAAATTTTTAATTCTTTGTCCAGAATTTCTTTATTAACCGCCTCCGCATTCAGCCGGATTAGGTTCTCCGTATTTGACGGACGCAGGCAAAATCTAAAACCCTTCATTTCAACGCTCAATCCGTCTATTTTTACGGCCTTTTCTTTTCTATAAAATCTTTCAACCTTATGCATAATCCTCTCCTTATCGGAAACTTTGAAATTCTTGCTGAATCTGTAAATCTCCGGCAATGCGCTCAAATAACCGGAAATCTTCCCGTTCAGCCCGGAAATAAAATTAATCATTCTGATTGCCGCGAAAATTCCCGAATCGCTGTGATAAAAATCTTTGAAATAATAATGTCCCGACCTCTCCGTTCCAAAATCAGCTTTTTTCTCGACCATTTTCTTTTTCACAAAATATCTTCCGACTTTTGAAACAATTATTTTGTGTTGCCTCATCCTCCATCCGCAATCGGCCGAAATAATAAACGGCTGTTTGTAATTTTTTGCCAAAACAAATCCCGAATCCTCGGCGTCAATTGCCTGTCCGCGGTCATCCATAAAAAATACCCTGTCTCCGTCCGAGTCAAAGATTATTCCCAAATCCGCATGTCGCCTCAAAACTTCTTTTCGCAACTGGTTAAGCGCCCCGCTGGCCATCGGATCAGGCCCGTGCGCCGGAAAATTTCCATTCGGCTTGCTATTTATGATAATCGCCCGCGGAAAAATCTTTTTTAAAACCAATCCCGTTGTTCCGTTGGAGCAATCAAAAACAATTTTAACAGGCCGTTTTAATTTCAAAAACTTTTTTAAAAAACTAATATATAAATCCGCGTATTTCATTTATTTAAAATTTTTAAGATTTCCAACCCATTTATTGGCCTTGTCCCTCCTCCAACAACTTTCAATCCGTTATAATTTTTCGGATTGTGCGAAGCCGTCACCATCACTCCTCCGTCCGCTTTCAATTTATTTACCAAAAAATAAAGCATTGGCGTGGTAATCATTTCCGCCTCAATAATTTTTCCGCCCAATCCCTTAACAACTTCTTTATATAATGCCGGCGAGCTTGTCCGCGCGTCATATCCAACCACGATTTTGGCCTTCGCTCCGAAATATCCCCTCAGCGCCGCCGCGATTTTAAAAACTGCTTTTTCATTGATTTCCTGAGGGTATTTTCCCCTGACGTCATATGCCCTAAAAATTTCGTTCTTCATTGCTTTTATTATATAATAGAAACAACAAATCTCTTTAATTTATGGCGAAAAAAGGCAAAAAAAACCAAGACAAATCATCGGGAGGATTTCAGAGATTCCGCTCTCAAATCCATCCTGAAACCGAACGCAGCATTTTGGGAATAGTTTTTATCGGCATTTCCGCCCTTTTAATCCTTGCCCGTTTCCAGAAAGCCGGTCCGGCCGGAAGTTTTGCTTTTAACTCTTTAACCGCTCTTTTCGGCCTGGGATATTATTTAATCCCCCTAATCCTTCTGATAATGGCGGGTTCTTTTCTTACAGAAAAAAAGCAAGAAGGCCGAGCCCTGAAAATAACTTTTATCGGCGCCGCGCTTTTTATTTTTTCCGGCCTCGGGCTGATTGATATCGTTTATCCCGAAAACGGCGGCTGGGTAGGAAAAATCATCGGAACTCTTGAGATTCCCTTCGGCTATACCGCCGCCATCGTAATTGCCGGCATATTATTGATAGCGTCTCTCTTGCTTACCCTGAACACGCCTTTAAAATTATTCAAAAGAGCTAAAGACGAAGACGAGGAAGAATATGAAGAACCGGAAATAATAATCCAAAATCCTAAAGTTTTTCCGTCTGAAACAAAGCAAGAAAATAAAAAAGAAGGAAAAGATGAATCGGAATTAAAAATCGCCGAAAATAAAGATTCTTTTGTTCCGAAAAAATCTCTGGGAAAAATAAAAAATTATACTCCGCCGCCGCTTTCGCTTTTAAAATCAAACATTGAGAAACCGACTTCCGGAGATTTAAGGGCAAATGCCAATATCATAAAAAGAACTTTGGAAAGTTTTGGCATTCCGGTTGAAATGGGAGAAATTTCCATCGGCCCTAAAGTTACCCGTTACACATTGAAACCGGCCGAAGGAATAAAACTTTCGCGCATCACCGCGCTCAACCAAGATTTGTCTTTGGCGCTCGCCGCCCACCCAATAAGAATTGAGGCGCCGATTCCCGGAAAATCTTTTGTGGGAATTGAAGTGCCGAATAAATGCGCCGCCATTGTGCGCCTTGGCAGTCTGATGTCTTTTCCTGAATTTATTAATTCCGGCTCGCTTGGATTTATTATCGGCCGCGATGTTTCCGGAGAACCGATAATCGCCGATATCGCCAAAATGCCGCACTTGCTGATTGCCGGCAGCACCGGCTCCGGAAAATCGGTTGCCATTCACGCGCTCATCGCCTCGCTTCTTTATAAAAATTCTCCGGACACTCTAAAATTCATAATGATAGATCCGAAAAGAGTTGAGCTTACGATTTACAACAATATTCCTCATTTAATTTCTCCCGTCATCACCGAAGGCAAAAAATCTTTGGGAGTTTTCCGCTGGGCAATCCAAGAAATGGAAAAAAGATACGAAAAACTTCAGGCTGCCGGCGCCCGCGACATAAAAAGCTATAACAAATCCAATTCCGACGACGCTCTTCCATATATAGTGATAGTTGTCGACGAACTCGCCGACCTTATGGCTTCATACGGACGCGACGTTGAGTCGTCCATTGTCCGCCTCGCCCAAATGGCGCGCGCTACCGGAATTCACTTGGTTCTTTCCACTCAAAGGCCTTCCGTTGAAGTCATTACCGGCCTAATCAAGGCCAACATCACTTCCCGAATGGCGCTTCAGGTTGCCAGCCAGGTTGATTCCAGAACGATTTTGGATTCGGCGGGAGCTGAAAAGCTTTTGGGCGGCGGCGATATGCTTTTTATTTCATCCGAGCTTTCCAAGCCGAAAAGAATCCAGGGCGCCTACATCAGCGAAGAAGAACTGCACAAGGTTACCGATTTTATCCGCGACAATAATGAAATTTCTCCCGCAGAAAATTCCGAAGGAGAAGAATCTCCGAATTTTGAAATTGAAAACGGCCGCCGCGACGTGAATTTTGACGATTACGCCGGAGACGCCGAAGATGATATGTATGAAGAAGCGGTACAGGTGGTCCGCGAAGCGCAAAAGGCCTCTGCCTCCCTGCTCCAGCGCCGTCTAGCCGTAGGATATGCCCGCGCCGCCAGATTGCTGGATATTATGGAAGAACGCGGAATAGTCGGCCCCGGCGACGGAGCCAAGCCCCGCGAAGTTTTCATAGACAAAGAAACGGGTGTATAATATTTCTACTAAAATGGGAGAGCACAAAAATCTAAAAGAGTTTTTTGAAGAAATGTTTGAGAACAGCGGAATGAACTGCGAAAAACTTTCACAGCTTTCCGGCGTTCCTCCGCATTATATTCACGCGCTTAGAAATATGGAACCGGAAAAATTACCGGCCGCTCCGTACGTCAAGGGATATATAAAAAGAATCGCCGATGTTATGAGTTTTGATCCGGAAGAATTGTGGCTTCTTTATAAAAACGACATGCTTCATAAAACTTCCGGCGGATTTGATAAGCTACCGGCCAATCGTTTCGCGATTAAAAAATTAAATAAAACTTTCCTGGCCGTTTCCATAATCATCGTCATAGTCGCTGTTTATTTTGTTTTAAATTATAAAAATCTTTTCGGACAGGCCAGGCTGGATATAACCTCTCCCGCGGAAACGATGATTACCATAGCCGAACCAAAAATTGAACTGGCCGGAAAAATAAATCCAAAAGACAAATTAACCGTAAATGGAACTGAAATCATTACCGATTCCGCCGGCAATTTCAAAACCGACTACAACCTTCAGCTGGGAATGAATACTGTTGAATTCAAAGTCAAGAAACTTCTGGGACAGGAAAAAATTGAAACTTATCAGATAATTTATCAGAAATAACGATTTGCTTCCGGTCGTTTTAACATATAAAATAAATTAATGACAAAAGAAAAAGAATCTCCAAAACAAGAAAAAAATATCGACAATTTAATTGAGGAATTGCAGGGTAAATTCGGCGAAGGCTCCATAATGAAACTTGGCGACACCAAGAGAGTAAATGTAGACGTTATCCCAACCGGCTCCTTTTCGCTTGATTTAGCCTTAGGTGTTGGCGGCCTTCCCAAGGGCAGAATAGTTGAAATATACGGCCCGGAATCATCCGGTAAGACTACCTTGGCCTTAAATGTAGTGGCTCAAGCCCAGAAAAAAGGCGGAAAAGCCGCATTTA
>JAQURY010000033.1 GCA_028715395.1 Minisyncoccota bacterium | reverse complement strand
TAGAAGTTGTTTTGCCGAGAAAGAAAATCAAAGGATTGGATATGCTGTCGGGATGAGAAAAAAGTTTGGTTTCAATCGCGGCTTTATTCGCCATGATTTCGGTGAGTCCGCCTCCGTTTTTGGTTTTGGATGAGGTTGACGCGGCGCTGGATGAAAAAAACACCCGCCGTTTTGCGGAAGTGATAAAAGATTTTTCAAAAAAGACCCAGTTTTTGATAGTTACCCATAACCGCTCCACTATGGAATCTGCTAATGTGCTTTACGGTATCACGATGGAAGAAGAGGGTGTTTCCAAGGCGCTGTCTTTGAAGCTGGAGGGGTAATCTCTTGCTATAAATTCTTTTTTATTGATAGAATGCTTTTGTTAAGCAGCTAAATTTAACAACTAAATATTGAAAGGAGAACAATAATGGTTCCATACATAGCAGCTGTCAGAAAGAAGGACTTCAGAAAAGCAAATCTTGTTTTAATTGAAGAAAGAGATATTCTTCGCGAGAAAAAAGACCTCTTAGAAAAACAATGGTCCGAATCCATGGAAAGAACGGGGTACAACGAATGTGGGGGAAAGTGCCGGTTTTTTAGAAAGAGAAGGTGTATGACTTTTGGAAGAAAGTGCATTCTTCTTATTTCTGCCCCCGCAACAGACAGGAAAATATCTGTACGGCAAGAATACGAACAGAAGGGCCAGCTGCTTTTTCCGATGGAAATTGTCAGTCCGATTGACGAGTTTGGAAACAGGCAGCGCTTGGAAAGAGATCTAGTAAAGGTCCGCGAAGACATAAGCAAGGTGGAAGAAAAGCTGATGATAGTCGCGCGTTCGGCAAGCCTGAACGAATAGGAGGAATAATGGATTGCTTTGCGAGAAAGATTGATTACGCGGCAAGCGGAGCGCATGTTTTTGTCGCATTGATTGAATTGTCCGAGAACAAAGAAAAGGGTCCGTCCGAATACGTGATTTACAGGGCATTTCTCGGAGACACGGTTTCGGGCGGGGGAAAATGGAAGTATGTAATTTTCAAGTGCAATTGCGCGACCGAAAAGGAAGCCAAAAAGTTTTTCCCGTACGGACATGGATACTGGGACAGCGACAGGGATTGGGAAAATACGACTAAGTGGCTTTATGACGTTGCGGTTGGCGGCAGCTATCAAGTTATTCCGAAAGGAGAGTGGGTGAAAGTTCAACGCCCAACGGAACAATTTAAATTAAGTTTAAAATAAGAAAACAAAAGAGGGATCTACAAAAGCCCTCTTTTTTGTTTGTTATTTAAGGTAATTTATTATATTTTTATTATTATGAAAAAAGTATTTGTAGGAATGAGCGGAGGAGTTGATTCGTCCGTTGCTGCTGCGTTATTGAAGAAGCAGGATTACGACGTTACAGGTGTCTATATAAAGGGCTATAACATTGACGGATGTTATGAAGGCGACGTAAATGACGCGCGTAAAGCCGCGGAAGTTTTGGGTATTCCATTTTATGTTTTTGATATGGAAAAAGAATATAAGGATAAAGTGGTTAAATATATGATTTCCGGATATAAAAAGGGAATTACGCCTAATCCTGATGTGATGTGCAATAAGGAAATAAAATTCGGTTTGTTTCTGGCTAAAGCGTTGAAAATGGGCGCAGATTATATTGCCACGGGGCATTATGTAAAATTGAAGAACGGAAAATTATATCAAGCCAAGGACAAAAATAAAGATCAATCATATTTTCTCTGGACTTTAACGCAAAAGCAATTAAAGCATTGTCTGTTTCCGGTTGGCGATATAGTGAAGCCCGAAGTTAGAAAACTGGCGAAAAAATATAAATTGCCAAACGCGGAGAAAAAAGATTCGCAAGGAGTTTGTTTTTTGGGAAAGATCGGAATGAAGGGATTTTTGGAGAAATATATCCCGCCGAAAAAGGGTATTGTCGTAAATACAAAAGGAGAAATAGTGGGCGAGCACGACGGCGTTCAGTTTTACACGATCGGCCAGCGGCATGGCCTGCGGCTCGGCAAAAGAAACGCCGATAACGCCAAGCCGTATTTCGTGGCGGAAAAAGATGTTAAATCAAACGCGATTTTGGTGGCAGAAGGCGAAAATAATCCGGCGCTTTATAAAAAAGAAGTTGAAATCACAGATGTTAATTGGATAAGCGGTAAACCCAAAAACGGTCAAAGGGTGATGATGCGGGTCCGTTATCGCCAGCCGCTTTTTAGCGCCGCATCAAAAGGAAATAAAATAATATTTGATAAGCCGCAAAAGTTTGTGGCTCAGGGGCAATCTGCAGTTTTTTACACCAAAGCCGAGGAAATGCTGGGCGGAGGGGTTATAATTTAGTAATGCCCGTTTACAATATCGCTTTCTGGATTTGTTCGTTTTTTCTTGTCGGAGTTTTAATAATCAGCGTATTCAATAATATTTTAATGGTCGCCTTAGCGGCTTTTTTAATTTCCGCCTGTTTGATCGTTTATAAAAAATACAATTTTGCGCTTTTGTTTTTATTCGTGATCGTAGGCGCATTATATTCGCAAGAATTTAATAAAATTCAAAACAGCGCAAATGTTCCATTTGGAACAAACGAATTTAGCGGTATCATTACAAAAATTCAGCAAAGCGATACCAGTCAAAGCATTGTTTTAAATTTACAGTTGCCGTATAGCGGAAATGTAAAAATAAATACCAAACCATATCCGAGTTTTGTTTACGGTGATTTGGTAAAAGTTAAGGGCAACATTCAAAAACCGCCGCCGGAATCGGCAAATTATTATGCCAAGGAAGGAGTTTTAGGAATTGCCAGCTTTCCGCAAATAGAACTGATAAAATCAGGACAGGGCAGTCCGATTAAATCCGTTCTCTTAAGTTTTAGAAATAAAATAATCGGCATATTTAAACAAATTTTGCCGTCGGAAAAAGCCGCGTTTATGGCCGGATTAACTATCGGCGCGCGGGAAGATTTTTCCAAGGATTTAACCGAAAATATGAAGCAAAGCGGTACAACTCATCTGGTGGCGCTTTCGGGATACAATATTTCAATTATTGCCATTGCGGTAATGTCTATTTTAGGCGGATTTTTATCAAGACAATTGGCGTTTTATTTCGCTACGGCAATTATCGTTCTATTTGTTTTGATGACTGGAGCGGAAGCGTCTGTGGTAAGAGCGGCAATAATGGGTATAATCGCGCTTTTGGCTACGCAAGCCCAGCGCATCTACAGTTTGCGGAACGCCATCGTTATAGCCGCGTTTTTGATGGTTTTATTTAATCCGAATGTTTTGGTTTTTGATGTTGGATTTCAATTGTCATTTTTAGCCCTTTTGGGAATTGTTTATCTGGCGCCAGCAATTAAGAAATTATTAAACATTAACACAGAAGAGATCTTTAATTGGAAAGAAAATCTGGCGCAAACATTGTCGGCGCAATTATTCGTTTTGCCGTTGCTTATAAGCACGTTTGGATTTTTTTCTTTATCTTCAATTTTCGCCAATGTTCTGATTTTGGGAGTTGTGCCATACGCAATGGGACTGGGATTTATTATGGCGGGCCTAGGATTTATTTCTATATTTCTGGCAAAAATAATCGGCTTAATCGAAAATGTAATTTTGGCTTATATGCTTTTTATAATTGATTTATTTTCGCGTTTATCTTTG
>JAQURY010000032.1 GCA_028715395.1 Minisyncoccota bacterium | reverse complement strand
GGACATTTGAAGCGGGAACCGGAGCGACGGAGTACGATAAAAGCGGAAATAGTAACACGGGCACATGGGGCGGAACGGGAACGCATTATGCCGGCGGGAAAGTTGGAAGTTATGCGGGGCAGTTTAATGGAAGTGATGATATTTTATCTTGCGGTTCAAGTACAAGCTTGAGGCCCACTAATACGGTTACGGTAACCGCATGGATAAATGGCAGTTTTTCTTCTAAGGGAGCTGTTTCATATCACTATAATGTCGGGGACTCTTCTTATGGAATCAGGGAAGGAACAGTTCAGGTTTATACAAGTTCTTCCAATACAGTGTCAATGACTTCCGGTTCGGGATGGTATTTTTATGCAATGACGTATGACGGATCTACTTTAACAGGATATAAAAATGGAGCTTCTATCGGCAGTACTGCGGCAAGCGGAAATATTACTTACAATTATGGAATGTGTATAGGCGCTCAGCATTGCGTTAGCGGCGGTTACCACTTTTTCAGCGGCTATATAGACGATGTCCGTGTTTATACCCGCGCTCTTTCTGCTGCGGAGATTTCAGCAATTTATAACGCGACAAAATAAGGGACAAATACCCCGATGGTTATCGGGATGCTCATAATTCTAGACAATTTTTTATTTTCATAAAAAATTGTAGAATTATGACATGCCCAGAGAAATATCGGCCGGAATAATAATATATAAGAAGGAGAAAGACAGAAAAGACAGACTAGTAACCAAGTTTCTTTTGGTTTATCACGGCGGCGGATACTGGAATTTTCCCAAAGGGAAAATGGAGCAGGGGGAAATAGGGTATCAGACCGCTTTGCGCGAAGTTCAGGAAGAAACGGGGATTTCCCCGCGATTATTAAGGGTAGAAAGGGATTTTAAAATGACAGATAAGTTTATTTTTCAGAGAGAAGGAGAGCATGTCTTCAAAATAGTGATTTTCTTTTTAGCTCAGACGACAAAGGAGGCCGAAGTAAAGTTGTCTTTGGAACACGACGGCTATGCCTGGCTTTTATACCATGATGCGGAGAAATTATTGAAATACCGCAATATTAAATTGATATTAAAACAGGCAAACGATTATCTTAAAAGAAAAAATTCCTCACAACCGAGATAACTTTATAGTAAAGATTTGGCTATTAGCCCGATTATTAAAATTCCCAATGTGTTGAATCCTAGCGAGATTGGCACAAACAGGGAATTTTTTATTTTGGATAGCCCCAACATGGCTAAGCCCAGTTCGTCGGGCAGGGGTGAGGCGATGACAATGGCGCCCAGAAATGCAATAAACCATCTAAAAAAACGAAGATGGAAAATATGAATCAATCTTTTGTGTCTTACTTGTTGCAGAAGAAAAACAACATCTTTTGATAAATTATCTTTTACAAATCGAAAGATGATGTAGTCGCCCAATAAAGCCCCCGCTCCTCCCAATATAGCCGTTAAAACTACAGAATTAGCTTGTGCAATTTCTGCCAAAGCGACCGTGGCTAATGCTGAAGTAAAAATTGAGGTAAAAAACATTCCAGCGATAAAACTGCCGATTAATTCGATTTCTTTCGTGGAAGTTAGAACACCCTCCAATATCTTGGTTTTATAGAGAATTACGGCGATTACAATGCTTAATAAGACAATTCCAGCGTCTCTGAATAAATAAATCTTTTGTTTTTGCATATACTCATTTTACTACAAAATAAGGAATTTTAATTTCATAACAGGCGAGAATTTTAAATATTTTCAAGATTTGGTATAATCTTTACTTATACAATTAATATTTTAATAATATGTCAAAAACAGTTTATTATTTCGGAGGCGGGAAAGCGGACGGAAACGGCAAGATGAAAGACTTGCTCGGAGGAAAAGGCGCCAATTTGGCGGAAATGGTCAATAACGGAATTCCGGTGCCGCCGGGTTTCACTATTACGACGGATGTTTGCCGTTTTTTTATTGCCCATAAGGGAAAATTGCCCAATGAGCTTGGCGGACAGATGAAAACGGCCTTAAGGAAGGTTGAGGTTTCCACGGGCAAGAAGTTTGGCGACCAGAAAAACCCGCTTTTGGTTTCGGTAAGGAGCGGAGCCAAGTTTTCAATGCCGGGAATGATGGACACGATTTTGAATTTAGGTCTTAACGATCAGACAATTAACGGTTTGATTGAAAAATCAAATAATCCGCGTTTCGCTTACGATGCGTACCGCAGATTTATCCAAATGTTCGGAAATGTCGTTTTGGAAATAGACAAAGGAGAATTTGAAGATATTCTGACGGCGAGAAAAGAAAAAATTGGCGCTAAGTCGGACACGGATTTGAAGGAAGACGATTTAAAAATAGTTATTAACGGATATAAAAATTTGGTAAAAGGAAAAATCGGAAAAGATTTTCCGCAAGATGTTTATAAACAATTAGAAATGGCGAGAGACGCGGTTTTTAAGAGCTGGAATAATCCGAGAGCCTTCACTTACAGGCGTCTGAATAAAATTTCCGATGATTTGGGAACGGCGGTAAACGTCCAGGCGATGGTATTCGGAAATTTGGGAGACGATTCGGCAACAGGAGTGGGCTTTACCAGAAATCCTTCTACCGGAGAAAATAAATTTTATGGAGAATATCTGATAAACGCGCAGGGAGAAGACGTGGTGGCGGGAATTCGAACTCCTCATCATATTGAAAATCTTAAAAATGAAATGCCTAAAGCGTACGCGCAGTTGCGGCAGATTACCAATCGGCTGGAAAAACATTACAGGGATATTCAGGATTTTGAATTTACAATAGAAAAAAATAAATTATACATGCTTCAGACCAGAACCGGAAAAAGAACGGCGCAGGCGGCGGTAAAAATTGCGGTGGATATGGTTAAGGAAAAATTAATCAATAAAGACGAGGCGCTTATGAGAGTTGATCCGGAGCAGATAAATCAATTGTTGCATCCGATTCTGGACCCGAAAGCAAAATTGAACGTTATAGCGACAGGACTTCCGGCTTCGCCGGGCGCGGCGGTTGGAAAGATAGTTTTTACCGCTGACGACGCGGTAGCCAAAGCCGAAAAAGAACCGGTGATTTTGGTTCGTGAGGAAACTTGCCCGGACGACATTCATGGAATGGATGAAGCCGAAGGAATTTTGACGGGCAGAGGAGGAATGACTTCTCATGCGGCCGTGGTTGCCAGGGGAATGGGCAAGTGCTGCGTGGCCGGATGCGACTCGGCGAAAATCGATGAAAAAGCGAAAAAAATGAGGATTGGAGCGGTTGAATTACGCGAGGGTGATTGGCTTACTTTAGACGGAAGCACGGGCAGGGTGATTTTGGGTAAAGTGGCGACGGCGCAGGCGACGCTCAGCGGAGAGTTCGGACAGTTTATGAAATGGGCGGATGAAACGAGAAAAATCGGCGTTCGTACCAATGCGGATATTCCGCGCGACGCCAAGGCGGCATTCGGATTCGGCGCCGAAGGAATCGGACTTTGCAGGACGGAACACATGTTTTTTGCGGAAGACAGATTGCCTTTCATGCAGGAAATGATTGTGGCTGACGATGAGACAAGCAGAAGGAAGGCGCTCAAGAAACTTTTGCCGTTCCAGAAAGAAGATTTCAAAGGATTATTCAGAGAGATGAAAGGATATCCGGTGACTATCAGATTTTTGGATCCGCCTCTTCATGAATTTTTGCCGAAGACGGAAAAAGACGCGAGAATTCTTTCTCAAAAAAT
>JAQURY010000031.1 GCA_028715395.1 Minisyncoccota bacterium | reverse complement strand
TATTTTGGAAAAATTGGCGATAAATATTTTTGAAGCCGGAAAGAGAAGAACTTCGTCCTTTGGTCATAAAAAAACAGTTCCGCCTTCGGATTTTTATTTAGGGAGAAGTCCCAAGCCATACGATCCTCGGGAGGAAGAGGGCGTTTTTCTTTCACCGGAGGAGCGAAACTGCCATTCTTATATTCTCGGCAGTAGTGGATCTGGCAAAACTACGTTTCTGGAAAAATGTATTCGGCACGACATAATGCAAAAAAAAGGTTTTTGTTTTCTGGATGCTCACGGAGACGCAACGCAGCGGATATTGGCCTTTATGGCTTCCCTTTGGCAAAAGAAACAAGGAAAACAAAAAGAGGAAATGGTCAGGAGTTTGATTTTGGTTGAGCCGTTCAATAATGAAAGAATAACCGGATATAATCCTTTGGAGACGGCTTCCGGCATCGCGACTTATCCTTGCGCCATAGAAATGTTGGATGTGTTCAAGCGAAGATGGCCGGATTTCGGGCCGCGGATGGAGGAGCTGTTTCGCGTTTGCCTTGTCACTTTAGCTGATAATGGGCTTACCTTGTTAGAGCTACCCCTTCTTTTGACCGACCGGAAAGTCAGGGAATCATTGGCGGCTAACCTGACCAACCCGGATATCAAAGCGTATTGGCTTGACCGTTACGACAAGCTGAGTCAGGGGCAGGAAGTCCAATATCGCGAGCCGGTTCTCAACAAGGTCACGGCTTTTATAGCTGATGACAACGTAAGGCACATGATCGGTCAGGCAAAGAGCACTTTCGACTTTCGCAAAGCGATGGATACGGGTAAATGGATAGTAATAAACCTTTGCATGGGAAGATTGCAAAACAGCGTTTTGCTTGGCGGTTTGTTGTTGGCGAAAATACGGTTAGCCAGCCTTTCCCGTGCGGATATTCTTCTTGACCAACGCCGGGATTTTTTCCTCTATTTGGACGAATTTGAAAATTTCATCAATGCCAGAGAAGGTGTTGATTTGGAAGTTTTGCTCGCCCAAAGCAAAAAATACCGGTTGCATTTGACGATGGCTCACCAGACGTTGAGCCAGATCGATAATTCTCTTTTGAACGCCGTTCTGGGTAATATCGGGGCATTATTTTGTTTTCGGTTAAGCTACGCCGACGCCGTTAGCTTATCACCAGTACTTAATCCTTCGGACAAAAAAACACTTTGCAACAATTTGATCAAGCTGAAGACCGGTGAGGCATATTCAAGGGTTAAGGGAAAACCGTGTCGGTTGATTAAAGTTCCTTTTCCTCGTTTGGATTACGTTGCGCCGCAAGTCGTGGAAGACTTCAAAGATTCTTCACTTTCTTTTTCCACCCGGTCGCTGGCCGAGGTCAAAAAAGAAATAGAGGAGCGGCACCGGAAGTTGAAAGCGCAAGGCAACACCGCTAACGGCGGTTATCGTTTTCATAAAGAAAATTTTTGGGAGGGTCAGAATGGGTGGTAGAAGAAATCCTTTTCAGAGAGCATGCAACTCTTTTATTCTGCAGGAAAGGGATAAAAAGCTGATCGCTTTTTGCCATGACTACCGGTTTTTGACCCAAGAGCAAATTAGAGTTCTTTCAGGTTTTGGTTGCCAGACCAGAATTAACATCAGATTGCGAAAACTTTTTGATGCCGGGTATCTTTCCCGCCGCTTCCTGCCGGTTTTTCAGGGAAGAGCGAGGATTCTTTATTTTGTCGGGTCCAGGGGAGAGGAGATAATCGCGGCGCAAGCAGGCGTTGATCCGGTGAAAATCCGGCAGAGAAGAAAACAGCTTTTGCAAATAAAGGACGGTTCCTTGTCTCACTATCTTGCGATCAGCGAATTCCGGTTGGCTTTTTTTATGGCTTCAAAGCATAACCCGGCGATCAGCCTGAATTTTTGGCGGACGGAAAAAGAAATGCCTTTGTGTTTGGAACAAAAGAAATTTTATTCTGACGCCTGTTTGGTCTACGGTTACCGCGATAAATTTTTCAGCCTTTTTCTGGAAATAGACCGGTCAACGGAAAGCCACAAAAGATTTGGAGAGAAGATAAACAATTATTTGCGATACGGCCTTCACGGTCATTACCAGAAACAGTTCGGAGTCCAGTTTTTCCGGGTTTTGATAGTTTGTCCGAGTTTATCCCGGTTGGAGAACCTCAAACGATTGATTGAGCAAAAGACCGACAAGATGTTTTGGCTGACGGTTGCGGGAGATATTACGCCGGAGAAAATTTTGAGCAAAATCTGGCACCGGCCGGGGCAAGGCAGTCTTGCCTCTTTTTTGGAGAACTAAGATGAAATACTGCGCATTTTGCAAAAGAATGAATCCGGGCAAGCCCGTCTATTGCCAGTATTGCGGCCGGACTTTTTGGGTGAGGATATGCGGCCACTGCCGTGAGGCGAATCCGCCGGAGGCTTTGATGTGCCGCAAGTGCGGTAGTTCGGAGTTATCGGAGACCTCGGGGCCGATTCCTTATTGGTTGGTTTTTCCCAAGGTCTTATTCGGAATCCTGATTCTTGCCTTATTCGCGGAGCTTATCCAAAATTTGGCATTCGTGCTTTCTTTATTCGTTATCTTGGGTCTGTTATGTTTGGGATTATTTTTACTTCCACCGGTTATAAAAAAACCGCTTCAAAAAGTATTGAAATATTTATGGATGAAAGTGATTGGTAAAAGAAATAAGACATAAGTCGGGGGATAGAGTTTTCGGAAAATGTTTATAACCATAATGAAAATAAGGGAATGCAAAACAGGCGGGTAGTGTTTGGGAAACACTACCGTAAACACTATCCAAAAAAGGAGGCCTAACCATGGAAAGACAAATTTTGGCTTTTGGTTCTGACGGGAAACCGGTTATCAGAGATTTGCAGGGCAGGGAGTCTTCGGTTCCCGCTGTTTCGTCTTCCGACAGAAGGCCGGGCTTGGTTTATTTGCTTTTGGATTGTTCGGGCAGTATGGAGGGGGACAAACTGGAACAGGTCAAAGCCGGGGCTTTGGATTTCGCCCAAACTGCTATCAGAAAGGGCTATCTGGTAGGTTTGATTCAATTCGATAGCGGCGCGCGTTTGGTCTGCGAGCTTACCGGGCAAATTTCTTTGATTGCTTCCGGTGTGGAGAAGCTTTTTGCTGCCGGCAACACCGACATGGCCGGGGCGCTGTGGATAGCCTTCCAAAAACTAATGAGGCAAAAAGGGCAGAGAGTGGTCGTTGTGGCCACGGATGGTTATCCAAGCAATACCCCGCATGCCTTGCAGGCCGCGGAACAGATGAAAAAAGACAAAATAGAGATTCTGGCAATTTCGACCCAAGATGCCCACCAGAATTTTCTCGGGAAAATCGTTTCAAGAAAAGATTTGAACCTGACGGTGTCGGGCAATAATTTCCGGCAGGGAATGGAGGCAATGGCCAAGAAGTTACCCGTTCAATCTTTGGAGTATAAAGAATGAAGGGAGTGATTAGTTATTACGATGTTTTGGGAGTGGCGGAAACAGCTTCCTTGGAGGAGATAAAGAAAGCCTATCGGAAGCTGGTCATGCAATTTCATCCTGACCGCCAGCCCCAGAATGCATCCGCCAAAAAAAAGAAAGAAGCCGAGGAGAAATTCAAAGAGATATCCGAGGCTTATGAGGTTTTGTCCGACCCCAAAAAAAGAAAGGAGTATGACAAAATATTGGCTGAGGCCAATGCCGGTCAGTCTGCCGGTCAAAAAAGTTATGTTGCCAGTCCTATTGTGGAGGTGAGCAGGAAGCACATGGAGTTCAAAAATATCC
>JAQURY010000019.1 GCA_028715395.1 Minisyncoccota bacterium | reverse complement strand
TTAAACCTTTCTCCCGCCCCGAAAACCGTAATGGCCAAAACACTGCCGCGATATTTGAACAAGGAAATAAGATTGCCCATGGACGAGTCTATAAAGCCGGTTTTTCCCCCTAAAAAGTCCTCTTCTCCCGCAAATTCATTCATGTTTTTCAGTATCCTCTTTCTCCCTGTCCCTATCTCTTTTAATTCTACATTTTTTTGCCTGCTGATGTCCAAAAACTCCGGATGATTTTTAAAAACATATTCCACCATTTTTTCCATATCCTGAGCGGTGGATTGGTTCAAAAAGGACAATCCCGAAGCGTCGGCAAAAGTGGTCTGCAACATTCCGAGATCAACAGCTTTTTTCTGCATTTCATTGACGAAATTATCTTTGCCGTAAAAATCCGCAATGGCGACAGCGGCATCGTTGCTGGAAACCGCAAACATCGCCCTTATCAAGTCTTCAACGGAATAAATTTCCCCTGCCTTAAATTTGCCCGTATCGCCATAAGTCGCAATAATCTCTTTCGTAAAAACAACTTGTTTGTCCGTTCCTATTTTTTCCGCGGCTATTATCGCGGTCATTATTTTAGTTAAAGACGCGACTGGCCATCTGTCTCCCGTATTTTTTTCAAATAAAACTCTGTCTAAGGACAAATCTTTTACAAGAGCGGTTTTAACATCCAGTTCAAGCCCGGATGTATTCAATTTCGTCTGAAAATTTTCTCCCAGAGCGGGAGAAACCGTTTCACTGGCAATGGCCAGACTGGTATTTTTTATGTTTTCGCGGAAAGAATTTAATTTTGAAAAGTCATTGTCTATTTTAGCCCAAACAACAAAAAAAGCGGCGATCAAAACAATGGATATTAATGAAATTCTTTTGGCTGAAATCATATTTATTAGATTGCTTGCGGAGATTCCGGAGGCCCGCTTTGTTCCGCCGGATTTTCCGAATTCATAATTTTTTCCTGGCTGACTGACTCCTGATAAAGCATCTTCACCAGTCCGCTGTATTTTTCAAAATCGGGAAATTCTTCAATTTTGGAAATTCCCATTTTTTTCAACAAATCAAAACTTACATTATATATGTAAGCATTTCCCCTGTTGGGATTAACGGATCTCTCAACAAGCCCCCTCATCAGCAAACTTCGCAAAATAAAGCTTGAATTGACTCCTCTGATATATTCCAAATCCGCGCGGGTTATGGACGGCGCATAAGCGATAATGGATAAAGTTTCCAAAGCCGCCGGCGTCAGCTCTTCGTTATATTCCTGCTTGATTAAATCCTCCACCAAGTAAGACATGTTCGCTTTTGTCGCCAGCTGAACACGCCCTTTTTCATGAACTAAAACCAATCCCCGCTCATTTCTGCCCAATTCCTGTTCCAGCAAAAGAAGATTGTTTTTAACCTCATCTTCGGAAATTTTCAAGATTTTCGCGATTTTATTGAAATCTATCGGCTCCCCGTAAATGAACAAAAGTGCCTCTAATTGCGCTAAAATATTTTTATCGTTTTCCATATATTAAGCTTCTTTTATTTGCTCCTCTTCGGTCTCATAGGGCAAGGCTGAGGCCGCTACCGCCTCCGATTTGTTAATAATAATATCAGAAAATTGGCCTTTTTGCTCCGCGTGGATTATTTTTTCACGCAACAAATGCAAAATTGCCAGAAAAATCATTATAACCTCTATCTTTGATTTCTGGCAGGACATATCGCAAAAACTTTGATTGGCTTTTTTCTGCAGCCTTTCCAAAAGCTCCTCCATTTTCCCCTTTAAGGTGATTAAAACCTTTTTGATTGACTGCTTTTCCGGAACAAGAGTTTGGAGCTCTTTTACGACATTTTTAATGGATTTTTCCAGGTCGTTAATGCTTAAATCCGGCGGCGGACAAAAAGCCGTCGGCATACTCTGAAGGAACTGCCTTGAAAATAATTGCTTGTTTTCGTCCCATTTTTGTTTAATCTGCACGCTCGCATTTTTATACTCTTTATATATTTTCAGGCGGGTTTCCAGATCTTTGATATCCCCCTCTTCTTCCTTGCTCAATTCCAACGACGGCAATAATGTTTTTGATTTAATCAGCAAAAGCCGCGACGCTACCACCACAAAATCGGCAATCACACTCGGATGCTTTGTTTCTTCCGCCAGATTTTTCAAATAACTCAAAAAATCAGCCGTAACTTCAGCCAAACTGAAAGCTGTGATTTCCAGTTTCTTTTCTTCTATCAATTCAAGCAGCTTATCCAGCGGCCCGGAAAATTTATCATTTTTATATTCGTAAGACATATTATTGTTTATCGCGGAAACACTCCTGTTGTATAAGTATTTGCCGGATCCCATAGCATCCAGCCCATTGGAGTTGATGTAGCTGCTGCTTCCGTAGCGTGAATTTGTGCCTCTATTTTATCCGCCGTATAAATGGCGCCCAAATCAAAATCCTGAAGCCACGGACGAAGTTGCGGAACATTGGTCGGCGGAGTAGTCGTTGAATTGAGATATTTATCCAATCTTTCTTGCGCATCGCTCATTGATTTATAAACAATTTCATACGGATATTTCGCCGGACTCTGATAGCCTGCAAATCCTTTCATGTAATGCGACGGATAAACCATCGGCGCGATGGCGTCGGCATATGGAAATGCGTCTTCCATTTTTTGTCCGATTCCCAGATCATCGTGATTTACCGTAACCAAGCCGAACAAGTCCAAAGAAATTTTCGCCGTGCCGAGAGAGTTTCTCAAATATTCAAAAAAGTTTTTTATAACCGTGTGCTTCGGAGTTTTGCCGTCCCACACCGGATATCTGGCATCCTTCATATTTCCGTCGGAAGCGAATCTGACATAATCAAAATTAACCTCGTCAAATCCCCGATTCAAAGCGTCCTGAGCTATGGAAATATTGTAATCCCAGGCTTCTTTCGAGGCCGGATCAACCCACTCCAAACCCTTTTTGTCTTCCCAAGTTTTTCCCGTCGCAATGCTTTGTAAAGCTATTTCGGGACGATTTTTCGCCAAAATCGGGTCTTGGAAAACCGCAATTCTCGCAATCGCGTAAATTCCGTTATCATGAAGCTTTTTTATCAAAGAATTTATTTTTGTAATTTTGATACTTTTATCCGCTCCGTATTTTTTTACCGCCTCCACATCCATCCTGTAAGCCACTGTCCCGGAATAATCTTTTATATCAACAACCAGCGCGTTCAACTCGGTATCCTTCATGAAATTTATGAAATAATCTATTTTTTTCGCGCTGCTCGCCGACCAAGCCGTTGAATAAAGCGCCTTGATTATCTGCGGAGGATTTTCCAGCGGCTTCTGCGGTTCAATATCCAAATTGGGATTAACCGCCACCGGAGCTTGAACATCAGCTCCTTCGCCGGCTTCCGCCTCGGTTGGCTGAATCAACTCGTCCCCATTCAGAGTCAAAGCAATGTTATTTCTTACCGTTCCTAACAAAAAAACGCCGCTTATGGCTAACAAAAAGACACCTGAAACCATTATTCTGCTCACGCTGTAATTTTAAAGGAAATCTTTGTAATTTACAACGTTAAAATGATATAATCTTGCTTATATATGCTGGCAATCTATAGAAAATACCGCCCGAAAACTTTTGAAGAACTGCTTGGGCAGGAACACATAGTGGAAGTCCTTAAAAACGCGGCCGCGCAGAATAAATTCGCGCATGCTTATCTTTTTTACGGCCCGAAAGGTTCCGGAAAAACCACTGCCGCGCGTTTGATAGCCAAGCTTGCCAACTGCGAAAACCGCCAAAAAGACGAAAAATTCCGCGCCAAAGGCGAGCCCTGCAATAAATGTTCCGCATGCCAGCAAATTGATTCCGGCCAGGCCTTGGATGTAATTGAAATCGACGCCGCTTCAAATCGCGGAATCGACGAAATAAGAGATCTTAAAGAAGGAGTTAAAATTTCTCCGACTTCTTTCCAATATAAAATATTCATTATAGATGAAACGCATATGCTTACCCGCGAAGCTTTTAACGCGCTTTTAAAAACTTTGGAGGAGCCGCCAAAACAGGTAATTTTAATTCTCGCCACCACCGAGTTTGAAAAAGTTCCCGCCACTATTTCTTCCCGCACCCAGCGTTTTCATTTCCAAAAAATCTCTCTTGATAAAATCATCGGCAAACTGACCCGCGTAGCCGCTGAAGAAAAAATAAAAATCGCTCCCGATGCCCTTGAGCTTATTGCCTCTTTGGGCGAAGGAAGCTTCAGAGACTCAGAATCTCTTCTGGATCAAATTGCTTCGCTTGACCAGGATATTACGATAAAAGACGTTGAAAAAATCGCCGGCAAAGTCGGGCGCAAAAAAACTTCCGCGCTCGCCGAACTTATTTTTAAAAACGACCTTGAAAAATCATTGGATTATCTGAATGAGCTTGACCGCGAAGGCCAAAATCTCGTGGAACTGAACAAGGAATTAATCCATTATATCCGCCGCGTTCTGACATTAAAACTGAATCCAGGAATTGAAGAATTATATAAAAAAGAGCTCACGACAAATGATATTGAAATTCTAAAAAATCATGCCGCTCTTATAAATGAAAGCAAAACCATGGCCCTGCTGAAATCCTTAATCCGCGCTTACAGCGAAATGCGTTATTCTCCTTTCGCCATAGTACCACTGGAAATAGCGATTATAGAAAATCTTAAGAAATAAAAAACGCCTGACCTCCATCAGACGTTTTTGTTTTCCCTAAGAAAGAACTGGCAGCTTCAGAAGCTGGCGGACCGCATTCAGCGTATCCAGTTTTTGGATGCTGCACACGTCGCAGCCGGACTCGCCCAGGCATGCCTGCATGTCAATGCTCGCCGAATTGGCAAGCATTAATCCGGAATATCCTTTTGCGCGGATAGTCCTTGCCAGCACCAGGGTATTTCCCCCGTCGAGCCCCAGGTCGCCGTCCATCACCACCAGGCAGATATCCTCCCTGTTGGCGTCGAAAAGCATTTCCCCTTCCGCTGTCGTTTTTGCGGCCAGAACTTCCACTTCATACTTTTTTAATCCTCGCGAAAGCATGATATGGAGCTGGACCTCATCTTCAACCAGCAGAACCTTTTTCATGTCGCCTCTCCTTTTTCTTCGGTGTTTTTCTGGATCAGGTCCAAAAGATTGAAAATCTTGTCCTTTGAACACTGGCATGAGCAGCCCGCATCCACCAGCTCCTTCCTTCCCTGTTCGCTGTTTGAAATTGCGATGATAAAGACCTTGCGCGACGCAAGAAATTCCTGCGTCAGCACCAAAGTATCTCCGCCGCCTTTCAGATCGCGGTCCATGAGAATTATGGATATATTCGGATTTTCTCCGAATATATTCCTTGCCTTCGCCACGTCTTCGGCGTAATGGCACGCGATTCCCAAAGACCCGAGACATTCCAAAAGCTCGCCTGCGAATTCCCTGTCGTCTTCCACCAGCAATAATCCCTTTTTATTCATTAAAAGAACACCTCCTATTTGTATTTAACAAATCAAGATAAATACATTATATAACATTTACCCATTAAAGTCAAATATATCGTCTGGACTAAAATAAGCTCATCTGATATAATATTTCTTCAATGAAAAAAATCAGAAATATCGCCATAATTGCCCACGTTGACCACGGAAAAACAACTTTGGTTGACGCGCTTTTGAAACAATCCGATACGGATCTGGGCAAACTTGCCGACCAAAAAGAATTGATAATGGATTCCAACGAGCTTGAAAGAGAGCGCGGAATTACCATATTTTCAAAGAACGCCTCAGTTCAATACGGCGACACAAAAATAAATATTATTGATACTCCGGGACATGCCGACTTCGGTGGCGAAGTTGAGCGCGTTTTAAACATGGCAGACGGCTCGCTGCTTTTAATTGACGCGCAGGAAGGACCAATGCCTCAGACAAGATTCGTTTTAAAAAAAGCGCTTTCAATGGGACATAAAATAATTGTCGTCATAAATAAAATAGACAAGCCAAACGCCAGAATAAATTACGCTTTGGATAAAATTATTGAACTTTTTATGGAGCTTGGCGCCACTAACGAACAGTTAAACTTTCCTATCGTTTATGCCGCCGGACGCGCGGGCGTTGCGGGCATGACTCCGGAACTGGAAAAAATGACTGACATTAAGCCGGTTTTTGACGAAGTCATAAAATATATTCCCGAACCGCAAGCCAATACCGAGGGACCTCTCCAAATAATGATTGTTTCAATTTTTTATGACAATTACAAAGGAAGAGTAGGTCTTGGAAGAATTTACAGCGGTAAAATAAAAAACGGCCAGGCAATTTCCCATATTTCCCGCGAAGGAAAAATTGTTAAATCAAAAATAACTTCTTTGATGACTTTTTCCGGCCTTACCAAGGTAGAAACTCCTGAGCTTGAAGCCGGAGACATCGCCGTCATCAGCGGAATAGATAATATAAATATCGGTGACACAATTGCCGATGCCGATAATCCGGTTGCCTTGCCGCCAATTAAAATTGAAGAACCAACCGTCAAAATGATTTTCAGCGTTAATAACTCCCCTTTTGCCGGAAAAGAAGGGCAATATTGCACTTCCAGAAATCTGAAAGAACGTTTGGAAAAAGAATTGGATAATGATGTTGCCCTTCGTGTTACTCCGGGAAAATCCGCCGATGAATTTATTGTCAGCGGACGCGGAGAGCTTCATTTGTCTATTTTGATTGAAACAATGAGACGCGAAGGATATGAACTGCAGGTCTCCCGCCCCGAAGTTATCATGAAAGAAGAAAATGGAAAAATCACCGAGCCAACCGAAGATGTCTGGATAGAAGTGCCTGAAAAATACGCCGGACTGGCTATTGAAAAAATGGGCGTCAGAAAAGGCCAGCTTAAAAATATGCATATGGAAAACGGCATCACCTTCTTCCATTTTTATATTCCAACCCGCGGACTCATCGGATTCAGAAATGAATTTATGATAGACACGAAAGGACTCGGGATAATCAACACTCTTTCTGCCGGCTACGCGCCGAAATTTGATAATATTCAAACCAATCCGCATGGCTCGATTATTGTTCATGAGGCGGGATCTTCCACCGCTTATGCCCTTTTGAAAACCCAGGAACGCGGTGAAATGTTTATCGGTCCGGGAGTAAAAGTTTATGAAGGCCAGGTTGTTGGACAAAATGCCAAAGCCGAAGATATTGTTGCCAATGTTTGCAAAGCGAAACAGCTTACCAACTTCCGCGCCAAAACCGATGCAGTTACCGACGACTTAATTCCGCCCCGCGAAATGTCTCTTGAATTAGCCATTGAATATGTCGGCGACGACGAACTTGTTGAAGTTACGCCGAAAAGCATCCGTTTAAGGAAAAGAGTTTTAAACAACACCCTCAGGAGTTCACAGAGAAGGCAAGCTGATTAATTGTAAAATTCATCAAAAAAGTGATAAAATACTTTCAGTTTCCTGAAAGTATTTTTTAAATTGCCAGATCGTCTAATGGTAGGACACCGCCCTTTGGAGGCGGGTATCTTGGTTCGAATCCAGGTCTGGCAGCTAAATTATAATAAAAAACCATGAAAAACAAACTTATAATTATTATTTCAGTCGTTGCAGTTGTCGTTTTAGCGGCAGTCAGTTTTTATTTTATAAACAAAAATAAGCCGTCAATTAACTCCCCCGAAAACGCTTCGGAAGCTCCGCAAGCCACAGAAAGCGCCGCAGAAACAAATAGTCCCGTTGCCGAACAAACTCCAAAAAAATTAGTAACCGATGACTTCTCTGTTGATATCCCGACAGGTTGGGAAAAAATAGAGCCGCCCACGGGAATCTCGGCAATGATTGTTAAAACCAACGAAAACATCACCGACCCCGCGGCCCAAAAAGCCAATTTCAAAAGTTATTTCGCCGTAAGCCACAACTCTCTTAAAGAAGCAAGCATGGATACATATCTGAATGATCTTAAAAATGAACTCAAAAAAACATTTCCAACCGCCGTATTTTCCAATGAACAAAACACAATAATAAATAATAGTCCCGCCCACGCAATGGAGGCGGACTTAACCCAGCAAGGAATAAACTACAAAGTTTTACTGGTAGTAATAAAAGGACAAGGAGAAGATATTTGGGTTGTTTCGTTTAACACGCTTCAAAGCATCTGGAACGGATATAAAGAAGTATTTGGCGATATCGCTAAAAGTTTTATTGTAAAAATATAGTTATTTAAGATGAAAACCCAAATAATCCTAATTCATGGCGGAGAAGTTTTTAATTCCTATAAACAATATCTCACCTATCTCAAGCGTTATAAATTGGATTTGAAAAGATTCAAAACCAAAGGCTGGAAAAGCGTATTTCCAAAGAAACTCGGCAATAAATATGAGGTAATTGCCCCGCAGATGCCAAGTCCGATAAACGCCAAATACGCGGAATGGAAAATTTATTTCAATAAATTTAAACCGTTTCTGAAAAACAACCTTATTCTCATCGGTCATTCTCTCGGCGGAATTTTCCTCGCCAAATATCTCTCCAAAAACAAGCTTTCCAAAAAAATAAAAGCGACTTTCCTCATAGCCGCGCCTTATGATGACAAAAAATCCAAATACTCTCTCGGCGATTTCCGCCTGCCTAAAAATCTGAATAAATTTCAAAATCAAGGCGGCCAGATATTTCTATTTCAAAGCCAGGACGACCCGGTTGTACCGTTTGCCGATGTTAAAAAATACCAAAAATCCCTGCCTCTCGCCAGAGCCGTTATATTCAAAAATAAAAAGCACTTCAATCAGCCGCAATTCCCCGAGCTGATAAAAATAATTAAAAATGTTACAATTAAAACCTAAAGTCAGGTCGATAAAAATAAAATAAATAAAAATGTTTAAAATCAAAAATTTATTCGGTCAGTTAACGTTATTGGCTGTAGCGGCGGTAGTTTTGCCTTCGGGCCAGATTATCAGCGTTCCGCAGCAGGCAATAGACCATTCTCCCGCTTTGGAGTCGGTAACTTTCATTCATTATCGCGATGGTTCGGCAAAGCCCGGATCAAGCATAAAAACTCCGACTTTGACATGCTATGGATTTATCAGCAAGGGAACCAAATTGACTTCAATTGAAAATTTGTCGATTAACCCTGCGAATTCCGGAATGCTGGAAGCCGATGTTTTGAATCAAACAATGATTTCCGCCGCGGAATGGGATAACAACACAAGTAAAACTATCTGGGGAAATTTTAATGTGGATTACAGCGCCAATTTCGACAGCGTTGCTGATGGCATCAACGAAATTTCTTTCGGGCCATACAGCGACCCGAATGTTATCGCAGTTACCCGCATCTGGGGCGTATTCTCCGGCAGAAGCAAATACATAGACCAGTTTGATATTCTGTTTAACACCGCTTATCAATGGGGAGATGTTTCAGCTACCGGCAATGTCAATTTGATGGATTATATGAACATAGCAACACATGAAATCGGACACGGCGTAGGCCTGTCGGATCTTTATAATGCTTGCTCGGACGAAACCATGTACGGATATTCCGGCAACGGCGAAACAAAGAAACGAAATTTGAATCCGGGAGACATTAAAGGATTGCAAACGCTTTACGGAATCTAAAAATAAAAAATCGCTCCTAAACGGGGCGATTTTTTATTTTATTGCCGGCTCATCTTTTTTTCTTTTATGCAGATATTTTATTAAAATAATCACCGCAACCGCGACCACTACCAAGAAAATCGCGCTCTGAACCCAGCCCGCTTTTTCTGCCACTTTTTCCCAATACGGGCCGAGAATTTTTCCCAATATGACATATCCCCCACTCCAAGTAACCGCGGAAGCGACTACGGAAATCAAAAACGCTTTCGGTTTCACTTCCAGCAAGCCGGCCGCCACCGAAACATAGCCGCGGATATAAGGAATAAGCCGTCCGAGATAAATTTCAAACTTGTCGTTTTCCGCGATTTTTTCTCCGAGCTTCGCTATTTGAGCATGTGAAATCGGCAGCCATTTCGGCTTATGGTCAAGAATATATTCCCCAAAAAAATAAAAAGCGAAAAACAATACCGTTGTCCCGATAAAATCGGCGGACACGGCGGATAAAAACACCAGCGGGAAACTAAGGGTTCCAACCGAAGCCAAATATCCCGAAAAAAGCAGGACTAATTCGTTCGGCACCGGATTCGGAATTCCGATTTCCTGCAAAAACACCAAACTGAAAATCGCCAAATATCCGTAATCCGTTATGTAGCTGGCAAGTTGCTCCGGCATTGATTTAATAAGTTATTCATTTATGATAACAAATTATTTTCGGACCGACATTCACAGCAATCCGGTAAACCCTGTTTTAATTTGGGAAACTTCTATATAATAGTTATGCAAATGAACTACTTTAAAGACGAAAAACAGTTTAAAGAACTCTGCGGCTATGAAATAGGCGGCTTGTGGTATCCGCGCGTCACCAAAATCGTTGAAATAAAATCCAAGCCCGCGCTTTATATGTTTTACGGCGGAATGCCCAGCTACGCGGCCGCCAAAGCCATGACTGCCAAATCCGCTTCCGAAGGAACTTTAATCCATGAAGCCGTTGAAAAGCTTATGGTCGGAGAAAACCCGATAATTCCGGAAGAAATAAAACCCGCCGTAACGGCTTTTATGGAATTTTTTGAAAATAACAATCTTCAGATAGATAAAGATTTCGTGGAAAAAAGAATTATGCATCCCGAGCACAAATATGCCGGAACAATCGACACTCTTGCGCTGATTGACGGAAAATTCGGCGTCCTGGATATCAAAACTTCCCAGTCGATTTATCGCGACTACAATCTCCAAACTTCGGCGTATGTGGAAGCGCTGCTTCCGGAATTTCCCAGCCTGGAAACACGTTGGATTTTGCGGATAGACCAGACAAAAGACTGCCTTCGCTGCGGAGCCACAATGCGGCCGAAAGGCGGAAACAATAAAATCAGAAAAGGACCGTTCGCGCTATGCTCTGACGGTCAGCATGAGTGGACCGAACTCACCGGAAAAGTAGAAATTAAAGAATTTCCGTTTTGGAAGAACGATTTCCAGGCATTTTTGGGCGCCAAGCGGCTATGGGAATGGGAAAACGAGTATTGGCTCAAGAGAGTCGGCTACTTGGAATAAAATCCGCGATTTTAATCTTATTAACATCTTTACATACATATATATACGCGCGTAAATATGTTATAATTTAGCCTAAGAATCCAATGAAGAAATCAATTTCTTTCAAAAGCATCTCATTGGCATGTTTTTCGCTTATTTTATTAATTGGCTCTTTTGTAGTCATTCAAAACGCTCTTGCCTGGACCAATCCTTCCGCCGTTCCTCCTAGCGGCTCCCCCACCATTATTTATTCAAACAACAATATCGGAATTGGCGCAACGCCCCTCCAAAAACTCCATGTTAACGGCACTTTGCGAGCGGGCGGATCCTCCCCTCTTTTCGAAATCGGCGAAGATAATAATCTCCAAATTTATCGCGATACAACTCTTAATAATCTGATTTTCAAAGTCGGCGGCAGCGACAGAATGACGATTGATGCGAACGGCAACGTCGGAGTCGGGACAACAACTCCGGCCACGCAATTGTATGTAGCGGGGAAATCAGCTCCAACAGAAGTCGGTTCAGTAAATAGTAATTATGTGCGGGAATTATTTGTTCAAGGAAAATATATTTATGCCACAAGAGGAAATGATCTTGCTGCGCAAATTTATGATATTTCCACTCCTAGTTCGCCCACTCTTATATCTTCCTTTGATTCTCCCGGTACAGATATTTATGTCCAAGGCAATTATGCTTATTTAGCTTATGGTTGTTTAAGAATTTATGATATTTCCAATCCTTACGCGCCCGTACTAACTTCAATTTCTCCTGTTTGCCAAGGCGTTAGTCAAGTATATGTTTCGGGAAAATATGCTTATATATCAAGTAATTGGACCAAAGTTCAAATAATTGATGTCTCAGATCCTTATGCCCAAATAATGAGAGGTTCTTCAGACGGAGTAGTTTTACCAACCGGAATCGTTGTTCAGGGCAAATACGCCTACTTATCAAGCGCAGATGCTAATTTTAAAATATGTGATATTTCTAATGTTGATTCCCCCAAATTGGTTGGCGCTGTTTCTACTACCGATGGAAATTATTCCGTTAATATCCAAGGAAAATATGCATATGTAACTACAGTACCCTTCAATAGCGGAACTTTTAAAGTAATAGATGTATCTAATCCAACAAGTCCATCTGTAATTTCAACCGTTGGCGATGGGTTTGCTCCTTATTCATTATATGTTCAAGGAAACCGTGCCTATATAATTAGCTATGGAAATCTTGGCGTATATGATATTTCTAATCCTTACTCCCCTATCAATATTGGAAACGTCGGCACCGGAGAATCATCTAATTTTTCTGTTGCGGTTCAAGGAAGATATGCATATACGGGGGGAGGTACTAATGGTTATTTAAAAGTTTTCGATGTCGGCGGCGCATATCTCCAACAGCTTGAGACGGGAGGAATAGAAACTTCTACTTTGGCTGTCAAAGGAAATACTCAAATATACAATGACTTGGATGTTAAGGGAGGAGTTCAGATAGCTTCGGGACTGGCGGTAAATGGAGCTTCTTCAATATTTTCTACTTCAACTGACGCTGTTTTGACTCTGGCGAGAAAAGGGGCGACATATCCGACTGTTTTTAAACAAGGAACTGATGGGGCCCTGGCAATAACAAATAATAATACCGACAACGTTATGATTTTAAAAACCGGAAATGTAGGCGTAGGCACTTCAACCGCAAACCATAAATTAAACGTTGACGGCAGCTTAAATGTATCCGGAAAAATAAAAGAAGGCGGAAATGATTTGTTGCCCGTAGGATCCATTATGATCTGGTCCGGCACGGTTGCCAGTATCCCGACAAATTGGGCGTTATGCAATGGAAGCAATGGAACTCCTGATTTAAGAAATAAATTTGTCTACGGCAGCACCATTCAAAATATTGGCGGAACCGGCGGTACCGCAACAGTCACTCTCGCAAGCGCCAACTTGCCAACCCATACACATACAATTGCTCCTGGAAATACTGGCGCCGGAAGCTCGCACGGCCACGGAGCTTCAGTCGTAACCTCAACAACAGAAGGCAACCATAGGCATAATTCAAGAGAAGACGAGGGTTCGGGTTCGGGACCAGCCCTTGATATTGTTTGGTCAACATACGGCTGCTGCTGGACCGAAACCATCGTACATTACGCCGGAGATCACTCGCATAGCAAGGCAGGAACTACCAATGCTGGTTCGGCGCACGCCCATACTATAAGCGGAACTCTCGGAAACACCGGCGCAGGCAGCCCTAGTCCGTTATCAATTATTCCCCCATACTATCAATTAGCCTACATAATGAAAATCAATTAATTATGAATAAACTGTCAAATAAAAATTTAATATTTATTATTTTATTCGCAGTTTCTTTTGTGGTCTCGCAGACTGTTTTGGCATGGACTGATCCGACAGGAAATCCTCCGAATGGAAACGGATATTTTGTAAATTCCAGCAACAATGTCGGAATTGGAACTGTCAGTCCCGCGCAAAAACTTCATGTTTACGGAACAATACGAGCCGGCGGAGCATCCCCTATTTTGGAAATCGGCGAAGACAACAATATTCAAATTTATCGTTCAACGAATGATTTGCGAATTAAAACCGACGGCAGCGACAGAATGACAATTACTTCGGCCGGAAAAGTTGGAATTGGAAACACTGCTCCAATTACAAAATTGCACGTATCTGGAAAACTACCCGCTAGCGCAATCGCAACTGTGAATACCCAATCTTATCCACTGCATCTTTATGTACAAGGAAAATATGCTTATGTAGCGACTAGCGATTTGGCAAATTTTCAAATTTTTGATATTTCAAATCCCGCTGCCCCCACAAGCATAAGTATGTTGAGATTGGACGGTGGTGCCTATGACTCACTCCTTTCTCCGTACGTACAAGGAAATTACGCTTATGTAATAAATTACAGTGCTGGTCTTTTAAATATTGTTGATATATCAAATCCTTATATGCCCGTGAATGCCGGCAACGCCCCAACAGGAACCACTCCGTATTCGCTTTATGTTTCCGGCAAATATGCATATGTGGTAAATTATACTCCAAAAACTTTAAAAATTTTTGATATTTCCAATCCTTATACGCCCGCAATCATTGGAAGCGCTTCAACAATAGCTTCTCCTTATTCCATTTACGTCCAAGGAAGATATGCATACGCAATGGAAAGCGACCGTCTTGAAATATTTGATATTTCCAATCCTGCTTCACCTATAAGCGTAGGTAATGTCCAGGGAATATATGGAACCGGTGGTCAAGACGTAGTTGTTCAGGGATGTTACGCCTATGCAACCACTCCAGGAACACAACTCCTCCAAGTTTTTAATATCTCCAATCCGGCAGCTCCATCATATTTAACTTCCGT